>NZ_JBQCIT010000022.1:0-125436 GCF_051953455.1 Parafilimonas sp.
AGTGTTAGCTTTCTTCAATTTGATATGAATGAAACATGGGATTTTACAAACAGGCAGTTTGACGTAGTGGTATTCAGCCTGGTGCTTGAGCATATTAAAGACATTGACAACATTTTTAATAAAGTATCTGAAAAAATAAAACCAGGTGGTTATTTATATATTGGCGAACTGCATCCTTTTAAACAATACACAGGCTCAAAAGCAAAATTTGAAACCGATAAAGGCACGCAGTTGGTAACCTGCTTTACGCACCATATATCTGATTTTACAAAAGCCGCAAACAAAAATGGATTTCAGATTATATTGATTGATGAGTTTTTTGACGATAATGATAAATCTTCCGTTCCAAGAATACTTACATTATTATTTAAAAGGAAATAATACAAACGATATATCATTCTTCAGTACAATTAAAAACTATACCCTTATCTTAGACGCTATAAGCTTTACCTGCAACAATTTTTTTTAAAATAAATTATTATGCCGAAAATGTCAAACACTGAAACAGCAACAAATATCGATGTGGTAATGCAGCAGGCTTTTGATGCATTCAATCAATACAAAAAATTATCACCAGATAAGCGTGCTGCATTTTTAGAAACGATGGCAGATGAAATTGAAAAATTGCGTGATCAATTGGTGCCTGTTGCCAATGAAGAAACAAATTTGCCCGCGGCAAGGTTAAATGGTGAAATATCACGCACTACCGGCCAGCTAAAAATGTTTGCCACATTAATAAAAGAAGGCAGTTGGGTAGAAGCAAGTATAGACACTGCCGATGCAGGCCGCACACCGCCCAGGCCCGGCATTCGTAAAATGCTCGTGCCCGTTGGGCCGGTAATTGTTTTTGGCGCCAGTAATTTTCCTTTTGCATTTTCTACAGCCGGCGGCGATACTGCCAGCGCACTGGCTTCCGGTTCAAGCGTAGTTATAAAAGCGCATCCTGCACATCCAAAAACTTCAGCACTTGTTTTTACAGCCATGCAAACAGCCATCATTAATTCGGGTGTGCCGCAATATACCGTTCAGCATGTAACAGATACAAGTAATGAAGCGGGTAAAGCCTTGGTTACACATCCTTACACAAAAGGCGTGGGTTTTACGGGTTCTTTTGCAGGCGGTAAAGCGTTGGTGGAATATGCCAGCCAGCGTGAAATACCTATTCCTGTTTTTGCGGAAATGAGCAGCATTAACCCGGTGGTTTTTTATCCCGACACCCTGTCTAAAAATGCTGAAGCTTTAGCAACACAATATGCCGCTTCCATTACTTTAGGCGCCGGGCAGTTTTGCACCAACCCCGGCTTGCTCTTAGGTATAAAAAGCGATGGCTTTGATCATTTTTTACAGGCACTTGGAAAAGAAATTACTAAGGTTCAGCCGCAGAAAATGCTGCATAGCGGCATTTGTTCTTCTTACAAAAAAGCTCTTTCGCAAATGCAGCAGCAGCAAGGCTTAGAGGTTATCGCACAATCATCGGCGGCAGCTAATGATATGGAAGCAGGTGCCATACTGGCCACAGTAACCGGCAATGATTTTCTTGGTAATGCACATTTCTTGGAAGAAGTGTTCGGGCCTTATTCGCTGGCGGTGATTTGCGATGATAAAGATCAACTAATGCAATGCCTGCAAAAACTGAAAGGCCAGCTTACATCATCTGTAATGGCAACAGAAAAAGATATTGAGGAATATGCTGATGTGATAGACCTGCAACACACGCTTGCCGGAAGGATCTTATTAAATAATGCGCCAACCGGCGTTGAAGTTTGCGCCAGTATGGTGCACGGCGGCCCCTACCCGGCTACAACCGATGCAAGATTTACATCCGTTGGCACAACGGCCATTAAACGTTGGGTACGGCCGATATGCCTGCAAAACTTTAATGATAATATGCTGCCGGATGCACTGAAGAATAATAACCCGCTGGGCATTCTGCGGCTTGTGAATAATGTGTATACAAGAGAAGCAGTAAACGAATAAAGCTGGAGGTTATATTTGGCAATCAAAACTTTTACATGCAGGAACCCACTCAAAAAAAATTCAAACAGTCATTCAGCCTGCTCGATGCAACAATGATCGTTGCAGGCTCCATGATTGGCTCCGGTATTTTTATTGTAAGCGCTGATATGACACGCACTGTCGGCTCTGCCGGCTGGCTTATCTTACTCTGGGTATTAACCGGTGTGCTAACATTAATCGCTGCGCTGAGTTACGGTGAGTTGAGTGCCATGTTTCCAAAAGCAGGCGGGCAATATGTTTATCTTAAGGAAGCCTATAATCCTTTAACCGGTTTCCTGTATGGCTGGAGTTTTTTTGCCGTTATACAAACAGGAACCATCGCTGCCGTTGGCGTTGCTTTCAGTAAGTTTGCTTCTTATATTTTTCCTTCACTGGGAGAAACTAATATTCTTGCCGACATTGGTTTTATAAAAATATCAGCCGCTCAAATCACTTCCATTCTTTTAATTGTCTTTCTGACAGCGGTAAATACAATGGGTGTAAAAGAAGGTAAACTTATTCAAACCTTTTTTACACTTGTGAAAATAGGCGCTCTTTTCGGCCTGACTATATTTGGCTTTATGGCCGCCAGCAAAACCACATGGAATGCCAACTGGTCAAGTGGTTTTTCTTTTGGAAAGATGGATGGCGATATGCTGGTTCCATATGTTGGCTTTGCCGGCATTGGCGCTATTTCAGGCGCAATGGTAGGCAGCCTCTTCAGCAGCGATAGCTGGAATAATGTAACCTTTATTGCCAACGAAATTAAAAATCCAAAACGCAATATCGGCCTGGCGCTTTTTCTCGGAACGCTCATCGTTACATTAATCTATACGGCCACCAATTTAATGTACCTCGCTGTTATGCCTTTACAGGGTATTGCAAACGCAGAAAATGATCGTGTAGGTGTTGATGCTGCCAAACTTATCTTCGGCAGCGGCGGTACAATCATTATTGCTGTAATGCTCATGGTATCAACGTTTGGATGCAACAACGGCCTCATATTATCTGGCGCAAGGGTGTACTATACCATGGCGAAAGATGGCCTGTTTTTTCAGCAGGCAGGAAAATTAAATAAGAACGCAGTGCCCGCCCGTGGCTTATGGATTCAATGCCTGTGGGCAAGCGTTTTATGCTTAAGCGGTAAGTATGGCGACCTGCTGAACTATATTATTTTTACAGTGCTTATCTTTTATATTCTTACCATAATCGGCATATTTATTTTGCGCAAAAAAAGGCCTGATATTCCACGCTCCTATAAAGCTTTTGGCTATCCTGTATTGCCGGCATTATATGTGATTGCAGCATGCATTATTTGCATTGCTTTATTAAGGTATAAACCTGATTACACCTGGCCCGGCTTGGGAATTGTGCTATTAGGCATTCCCATTTATTATTTTGTTTGGAAACATAAGCATGTGGTTGAAGAGGCACCCGGGGATGATGAGAACTTCACGAAAGATTAATGTTATTTGAATATTGACATTTAATTTCAAATAACATACCTGTATAAGCGCATAACGATAATGCCATTCGTTGCCGGATTAGGTAGTATTAAAATTAAATCAATGAAAAAAATTTTCAGTTGTGCAGCTGCATACTTTTTACTAAACACAGCCATAGCTCAAAAGCCTGATTACCCTATTCAGCCGGTGGCTTTTACACAGGTGCATTTAACTGATGATTTCTGGAAACCACGTTTGGAAACAAATGCAACGGTTACCATTCCGTATATTTTAGATCAATGCCGTGTGCATGGAAGGATTGACAATTTTTTGATTGCTGCACATAAGAAAAAAGGCAAGCTTACAGTATATCCTTTTGATGATACCGATTTATATAAACTGATTGAAGGCGCATCATACAGCCTGCAGGAAAAATATGATGCGAGGCTTGACAGGCAACTGGATACACTTATAAACATTATTGGCGCTGCACAGGAACCGGACGGATATTTATATACCTTTCGTACCGCAGGTATTATTGATGATACAAAAACAACAAATACACCGCAGGATTGGATAGGCAGCAAGCGCTGGGAAAAAGATTCCATTTTAAGCCATGAGTTATATAACAGCGGTCATCTGTATGAAGCAGCTGTTGCACATTATGCAGCAACCGGTAAAAAATCATTATTAAATATTGCCATAAAAAATGCAGACCTGCTGGTTAAAACTTTTGGGCCGCATGGCATTCATGAATATCCCGGCCACCAGATTGTAGAACTGGGTTTGGTGAAGATGTACCGCGCCACCGGCAAAGAAGATTACTTAAAGCTGGCCAAATTCTTTTTGGATGTACGAGGGCCTGGCGGTGAAGCCTACAACCAGGCTGATAAAAAAGTGGTTGATCAAACAAAAGCGGAAGGGCATGCTGTACGCGCCGCTTATATGTACACCGGCATGGCTGATGTGGCTGCACTTACCAGCGATGAAGGTTACCTTAATGCCATCAACACTATCTGGGATGATGTAACGTTGCATAAATTATACATTACCGGCGGCATTGGCGCTACCAATAATGGTGAAGCTTTTGGTGATGATTACGACCTGCCCAACATGAGCGCTTATGCCGAAACATGTGCTGCCATCGGCAATGTTTACTGGAACCAGCGCATGTTTTTATTGCATGGGGATGCTAAATACATGGATGTGCTGGAACGCACACTGTACAACGGTTTGCTGAGTGGTATATCTTTAAGCGGCAACCGTTTCTTTTATCCAAATCCATTGGCTTCGGTAGGCCAGCATCAGCGCAGTGCATGGTTCGATTGCGCCTGCTGTATTACCAACATGACAAGATTTTTACCATCTATGCCCGGTTATATTTATGCGCATAATGCAAACGATTTATATATAAACTTATTTGTGAGCAATAATGCAACCATCAATTTAAAATCAACGGCAGTAAAGCTTGTTCAGCAAACAGCATACCCATGGCAGGGCAAAGTGGAAGTGGTTGTTGAACCTGCAAAAGCAAGTGATTTTACTATGCATATACGCATTCCCGGATGGGCCAGGAATGAGCCAGTAACAGGCAGTGATTTGTATGCTTTTATGAATAATGATGCTGAAAATATTCCGATATATGTGAATGGTGAGAAAGTAAATTATAGCATGCAGAAAGGATATGCGGTTATTAACCGCACCTGGAAAAAAGGCGATAAGATAACCGTGGATTTTCCAATGGATGTACAGAAAGTAACAGCCAATCCAAATGTAAAAGCTGATGCCGGCCGTTTTGCTTTACAGCGTGGCCCTGTAATGTATTGCATTGAAGGCGTTGACCAGAAAGACAGTTCGGTAATGAGCCTTGTGGCTGATTCCAATACAGTGTTTAAGGCTGTTTATAAACCTGATGTTTTAAACGGCATTACCCAAATTAATTTTAAAGGTTATGAAGCAACAAAAAATAATAACACAACTTCATCAACGCAAACCATAACGGCTATTCCTTATTATAGCTGGAATAATCGCGGCAGTGGTGAAATGGAAGTATGGATACCATACCAGCCAGGCATTGCAAAGCCAAAGGCGGAACCAACGATCGCATCAAAATCCACCGTAACTTCTTCTGTTAATAAAAAGCTCATGCTGAAAGCTGTGCACGATCAGTATGAACCGGCAGACAGCCACGATCAAAGCATGAGCTACCTGCATTTCTGGCCTGCAAAAGATACTACGGAATGGATACAGTATGATTTCGATTCAGCTTATACTATTTCAAAAAGCCGGGTGTATTGGTACGATGATAAACCCTGGGGCGGCTGCGACCTTCCGGCATCCTGGAAATTATTATATAAACAGGGAAATGAATGGCTGCCGGTTGAAAACACAAGTGCGTATGAAATTGCAAAAGACAAATACAATACAGTTGAATTTAAACCTGTAACCACAACAGCATTAAAGCTGATAATTCAATTGCCAAAAAACGATGCCAGCGGCGTGCATGAATGGATAGTGGAATGAGTTATGAAATGATGGTAACTTGCAGGCATGAACAACAATCTTTTTCCGAAAGAGGTTTATATCAACAGGAGAAAACGCCTTGCAGAAAATGTGGGCGGCGGCCTTATCGTTTTATTGGGCAATGAAGACAGCCCGATGAATTATGCGGATAATTGTTTTCCCTTCAGGCAGGATAGTACGTTCCTTTATTATTTTGGTTTGGATATTCCTATGCTGGCTGCTGTTATTGATATTGACAACGGCAACGAAATTATATTCGGTAATGATGTAAGCATGGATGACATCATCTGGACCGGAACTTTGCCTTCAATAACAGCGCTTGCAGCAGCAGTTGGCATTGCATCAACACAACGTTATCACAATATTGAAACCGTTATACAAAACGCCAAATCCAAACATCAAACCATACATATACTTCCACCCTATCGTGCAGAGAATAAAATAAAATTGTCTCAATGGCTTGGCGTAAATGTGCATGCAGTATCTCAATCAGCTTCATTAAAACTTATTAAATCTGTTATTGCACAAAGGGAGCGCAAGGAAGCCTGCGAAGTGGAACAATTAAACCATGCAGTATCCATCAGTGCAGATATGCATCTCGCTGCTATGCAACTTGCAAAGCCGGGCATGATGGAATATGAAGTGGCTGCAAAAGTGGAAGAAATAGCGTTAGCAAATAACGGACGATTGTCTTATCCCATCATCCTGACTATTAATGGCCAAACATTGCACAATCATTATCACGGCAACCAGTTGAAAGATGGCGATATGGTTTTAATTGATGCAGGCGCCGAAAATATAATGCATTATGCCGGCGATCTTACCCGCACTTTTCCTGCCGGCAAAATTTTTACAACAAGGCAAAAAGATTTATACAACGTGGTATTGGCTTCTCTAAACCATGCAAGTACTTTATTGAAGCCTGGCATTGAGTACAGGGAAATTCACAGGCAGGCAAGTATTAAATTACTGGAAGGTTTAAAACAGTTAGGCCTTGTGAAAGGAGATGCTGAAGAAGCCGTGCATGCAGGCGTGCACACTTTATTTTTTCAATGCGGTGTTGGGCACATGATGGGTTTGGATGTGCATGATATGGAAGACCTCGGCGAGCAATATGTTGGCTATACAGACACACTTAAAAAAAGCACGGAGTTTGGCTGGAAATCGCTGCGGCTTGCAAAACAATTAAAGCCCGGTTTTGTATTAACCGTTGAGCCCGGCCTTTATTTTATACCGGAGTTAATTGATCGCTGGAAGGCTGAAAATAAACTGCGCGATTTTATTAATTACGATGTGGTTGAACAATACAGGAATTTTACCGGCATTCGCATAGAAGATAATTACCTTATTACTGATGCGGGCGCTCAGAAGCTTGGAAAGCATCTTATAAAAGAAGCGGGTGAAATTGAAGCAATAAGACAGAATGCATGAAAAAAATTTGATTGCGGACTGTTTAATTTTTAAAACAATTTCATCGCTATTTTCTTTTGCTATTGCTTATTAAATAGCCTGCCCGTTCTACCGTAACCTGTCAATACTATTTGCATGTTGCAATAATATTAAATAAAGAAGTTCCGGTTAATCAAAATCTTATTTCTATTCTTTACTTGCCTTATTGTATCCTACATATTTTATTTCACTTATTTGAATGACAGGCTGGATGTTTGTATATTTTTGAATATCCGTACGTATAGTATCTAAGTTTTGTGCAATTGCCTTATTATATTCAGCAACATCATCAATGAAAAAATAACCTACAGCCACAAAAGGTGCTTTATCATTTGATGCTCTGCCGGCCACCCCTCTATCAATTTCGTAAAATCTTAAATTCTTCCCTAAAAACCCCGCTACCATTGGCATATGATTCTTTTCATAATAATCCATATCAAATTTTTTATCTTCTCCATTTGGATAAAGTATTGACACTTTAAACATTCCGGTTATTGGCATAGATGATTGTTTCATTTGACTCGTTTTGCAACTTATAAATACCATAAATACTAAACTTAATAAGAGAATTTTGATACTGGTCATGATGTTTTTCTGTTTATAATTTTAAAATTTGGCTACCAATATAATAAAACCATTCAAAAACCAGATATTCAAAAGCAATTGTGTTAGGATGATCCAACCAGGGCTGTATTGACCTTGCAACCAACGAATTCAATCAGGAATGATAATGTGGGCGTTTATAGAACCTCTTGTTAGTAACAAGATTAACAAGGCGCAGAACTTTATTATGGTCTGGCGCTTTTAAGCGTCTGACCGCATCGGCAGCCGCATTTAAAGCGTCAGATGATAAACCAGGTAAATCCATTAATCCTGCAAATCGCGGTTCAGCAATTTGCTGCCATGAAGTATCAACTGTTGACAGATATAAATTTCCTTTTACAATAATATCCCCTGCAGGAACATATAAGCAATGGAAAAATAAATAACAATGCCGGTAACATCAACCAGCGTTGCTACAAACGGCGCGGATGACACAGCAGGATCGGCGCCAAACTTCTTTAAGGCAATGGGCAGCATGGAGCCGCTTAATGTGCCCCACAAGACGACTCCAATTAAAGATATGCCTACACTTATGGCAATTAATAACCAGTGTTCGCCATATAAATCTTCAATAACACCATTTGCCATAAGCATGTGCCATAAGAAAATTCTTATAAAGCCAATAACACCTAAAATACTGCCCAGTAAAAGACCGCTTAAAATTTCGCGGCGCATTACACGCCACCAATCAGACAGCCCTACATCGCCCACGGCCATAGCCTGAATAATAAGCGTAGAAGCCTGTGAACCGCTGTTGCCGCCGCTACTCATAATAAGGGGAATAAACATAGCCAGAACGGTGGCCTTGGCAATTTCATCGTTATAGCGCGCCATGGCAGTTGCCGTTAATAATTCGCCGAGAAATAATACAATAAGCCAGCCGGCACGTTTGCGCACCAGTTTGAATAACGGTGTATCCAGGTAAGGTTCATCCAATGCTTCGGTACCACCAATCTTTTGTATGTCTTCGCTAAACTCTTCGTTGGCCACCCAAAGCATATCATCTATGGTTACAATACCAAGCAGTATATTGTTATCATCGGTTACCGGCAGGGCAACGCGATTATTCATTTTAAATACTTCGTTGGCATGTTCCTGGTCATCTTTCACGTGTAATGCAATTACACGTTCATCCATCAGGTCTTCAATTTTTTTATCGGGCGAAGAAAGAATTATATCGCGTATCCTTAAGTCATCAATCAGTTCGCCCCTGCGGTTAATGACATAAATAACGTCAATAGTTTCTGAATTCTTGCCCACCTTGCGAATGATGTTTAACACCTGTTCAATAGTGTTGAAGGGATAAACATAAATGTAATCAGGCGTCATTAAACGGCCCACGCTGTCTTCCGGGTAGCCAAGCATGGACAGTGTTACTTTTCTTTCTTCGGGGTTGAGCAGTTTTATTAAATCGCGTATAACTTCTTTGGGTAATTCTTCCAGGAAATCTGTACGGTCATCGGCAGGAAGCTCGTTCAATAATTCAGCTGTTTTAAACGAAGGCAGTTCATGCACAATTTGTTTTTGCCTGGCAAGGTCAAGTATCTTAAACACAGCGGCGGCGCGGTTAATAGCCATGTTGGCAATTATCTGCGCCTCATAATCGGGGTTGTCGTAAATAAGGTCTGCAACGTCGCTAATATTCTGGTCGTCGAGAAACCTGCGTATAGCCTGAAGATCGTTGGCCTGCATCAGTTGGTCAAACTGTTCTGAAAGTGAAGGCTGTTCTAATTCAAAGCTCATGCACGCAAATTAGGTAAACAAAAGTAGCTGCAAAGAAAAATCAATATTAAATGTGTCCAATTAAAAGCCGCATATTATATTGTGGCCTAATCATAAACTTTTCATGATAGCAGCAGTAACCATTGGCAAATCGCCAAAACGCGGCAGGGGCGTATTTGCAGTGAAAAATATTAAAAAAGGCACCGTTATAGAAATATCCCCGGTAATTGTATTAAGCCCTGAAGAACGCAAAGCCATTGAAAAAACCTTATTATTCCATTATGTTTTTGAATGGGGTGATGATAAAAAGAAAGCCGCGGTTGCATTGGGTTACGTGTCCATGTATAACCATAGTTACGATGCCAATTGCGAATATGAAATGGAATTCGGAAAAAAACGTATGACCGTACGGGCTGTAAAAGATATTAAAAAAGGCGAGGAACTTTATATAAATTATAATGCGACGCCGGATGATACAACGCCGGTTTGGTTTGATACCAAATAAACTTCCGCTCTTTACCTGTATAATACCTGCACTGTTTCCGGTGTTTGCTGCTTTAGAATGATTTGTTTATTACTGGTCATCTTCAACAGCAAATCATTATTATAATGCCTGATGGTTAACAGTGACAGGTCTTTTTCAACCTGCACATCAAATATCAAACTGGCTGCGGCAGCAAGCTGTTCAATTTTTTCGGCGCGGTCATCCAAACATAACTGCAGGCTGATGGCGCCGGTTTGTATAAGATTAGGTTTGACATTTAATTCGCCAAGCATTTTATACAGCTCACTCATCGGTTTCTCCCCTACAAAAGAAAAATCCTGGCTATGCAGATGCATCAAAGCCTGCCTTTCTTTTATAATAACAATAGGCGGGAGATTTTTTATTTGCTTTTTATAAATGATGGTTCCGGGTAATGAAGCATCCAGAAAACATTTTACATGCAAAGGGATGCCTTTGTTCTGCAAGGGCTTTATGGTTTTAGGATGAATGACCTGCGCCCCGTAATATGCCATTTCAATTACTTCATCAAAACTTAGTTCAGGCATTAACTGCGCGTCGGGAAACTGCTTGGGGTCGGCACTCATTACACCTTCCACATCTTTCCATATTGTCTGGCTTTCCGCATTCAATATATTAGCAAATACGGCGGCTGTATAATCGCTGCCTTCCCGGCCAAGGGTTGTGCTTTCGTTCTCATCGGTACTGCCTATAAACCCTTGCGTAAGCATAATATTATTATCATTCTCTTCCACAAGTTGCATTATTTTTTTTGAGGTATAATCCCAATCAATATTCGCTTCCCTGAAATTATCATCTGTGCGGATGATATCTCTCACATCAACCCATTTATTGGTAATACCTGCTTCATTCAGGTAATAACTGATGATGCAGGTGCTTAACAGTTCGCCGCAACAAACAACCTGGTCGTAGTAATAATCATAGTCCTGCACAGGTTTATCATGCAGCAGCCATTCAACTTCGGTAAAAAAATTATTCAATTGCTCATAACAGGCATTGTAATGCGTAACCAATAAATATTTAGCGGTAGTAAGATGATTGTTTTTAATAACATTAAATAACTGCAGCGCTTCTTCCTTTTTCCCATTATAAAAAGCTTCTGTAACTTTTTCCAAAGCGTTGGTTGTTTTGCCCATTGCAGAAATAATAACAATAAGCTTTTCATTTTTATAAGCCGACAAAATATCTTTTATATGTTGAATACGCTCAACAGAATTTACACTGGCGCCGCCAAACTTAAATACCTTCATACATGTTATTTGAAAACCGCGCAAAGATAACTGGTGGAATGGTTGAAACCATTTAGGATAAAAGTAGCTGCAATTATTTTCAAAGGTTTGCGGGTAACGTATATTTGGGAGTAAGCAGCATTGTAAAACAACAACTCAAAAATGTCAACAGGCAAATTTAAAATAACAATCCATATGGTTTCAAGCCTTGACGGTATTATTGCCAAAAGCGACAATAGTATTTCGTGGTTTGATACATCGCATAAGTATGACAAAGGCGTTGACGGGCAAGATCCGGAAGAGTTTCTAAAAACAATAGATTGCTATATAATGGGCTCACATACTTATGAACATGCTTTGGAGCTTTCAAAATCTTATGGTTGGGCTTATGGCGAAAAACCGACAATCGTATTGACAAACCGAAACCTGGCAACCGACAAGCCAAATGTTGAATTTTTTTCAGGCGGCCTAAACAAACTTGTAAACGAACAACTGAAACCAAATTACGAAAATGTGTGGGTAGCAGGCGGTGCCATGCTTACGAAAGAACTTATCCGGCAAAAATTAGCAGACGAAATAAGGATAAGTATTTTGCCAATTATTTTAGGGGATGGGCTATTGCTTTTTGATAATATCGGGCAAGAACAGATACTGTATCTGAAAGACACGACAGCATATAAAAACGGAATGATAGAACTATGCTACGAAATAAAAAAATAACAGGCAACAACAAAAGAGCAAAGCAGCTTTGCTTTGCCCAACAAGAAAATAAAAAACTATGCGAAAATTATCACTTTTTATAGCAACAAGTTTAGACGGCTACATTGCAAAACCAAATGACGACCTCAGCTTTCTGAAAATAGTTGAAAAAGAAAAAGAGGACTACGGTTATTCAGCGTTTATTGCAAATATTGATACGATTATTCTTGGCAGAAAAACCTATGACTACGTGCTTGAAAAAATAGGCCCTTCATATTACGACAACGGCCAACGGGACATATTTGTAATTACAAGAACCGGAAAGCCGAAAACAGGCAGAACAACTTTTTATACAGGAGAATTGGCCAAGCTCGTTAAACAACTAAAATCTGAAAATGGTAAGAATATTTATTGTGATGGCGGCGCAGAAATTATAAATGAACTTTTGCAGCACGACCTGATAGACGAGTTTATAATTTCCGTTATTCCAATTTTAGTTGGTAACGGAACAAGATTATTTAAAGATAACAGGCCTGAACAACTGCTTGAGCTTTTGAGTGCAAAAACGTTTGATACAGGACTAACTCAATTACATTATAGACGAAAAAAATAACGGTAAAAAATAAAATCCGCCAGACAAAAACTTAAACCGCTAACATCGGTTTCCTTTTCCGTATATCTCTTTGCACAGAACCTAAATAATTCAATGCAATTTTTTAAGTTATTTAAATATCTTGGCTCACTTATTCACCGGTTGAATGTCATCAACTCAATAAATTATTAATGGCCTCACCAACTGTTACACAGCAAAAAAAGCGTTTGCTTTCTCTTGATTTTTTTCGCGGCTTAACTATTGCCGCCATGATTTTGGTAAACAACCCCGGTAGCTGGAGCTATGTATATGCGCCGCTGGAACATTCAAAATGGAATGGCTGCACGCCCACCGACCTTATATTTCCCTTCTTCATATTTATGGTGGGTGTTTCCATTGTATATGCCATGAGTTCTAAGAAAGCCGACAAAAGCCTGCACAAAGCGGCCATCTTAAAAGCTTTGTGGCGCTCCATAAAAATTTATCTCATCTATGTAATCATACATTTTTTATTTGTATTCAACTTTCATCATTTCAGGATATTGGGCGTATTGCCACGCATTGCTATTGTGTTTTTTATCTGTACCATTGTTTATCTTAAAACAAATTTCAAAACCTGGCTTTGGCTATTTGCCATTATACTTATTGCCTATTGTTTTTTAATGACGGTGGTACCGGTGCCGGGTTATGGTTACGCTATTCTTGAACCTGGCAAAAACCTTGCAGCATGGATAGATTACAATATTCTTACACCGGAGCACATGTGGAGCGGCACCAAAACCTGGGACCCCGAAGGCATTTTAAGCACATTGCCTTCCATCGGCACATGCCTGTATGGAATAATGGTAGGCGCCACATTAAAACGTACCGATAAAAGCGAAGCCGAAAAAGTTGCCTGGCTTTTAACCTTTGCCGTTTTTTCTGTAATGCTGGCATTGATATGGAACAACTGGTTTCCCATTAATAAATCTTTATGGACGAGTTCCTTTGTTTTATACACCGGTGGTTTGGCCACAGCCGGCCTGGCTGTTTCTTACTGGCTGATTGATGTGCATCACCGGAAAAAATATATTACACCATTTGTGGCGTATGGCGCAAATGCAATCACAGCTTACGTTGCAGCCGATGTAGTGTTAGCAGTTTTGAGCTGGATTCATCTTGACCTGGATGGCAAAACAGTAAACCTGCAGGCATATTTATATCAAACTATTTTTGTTCCCAACTTCTCTCCCATTAATGCTTCACTTGCCGGCGCTGTAACTTTTGTGCTGATATTAATGGTTCCCATGCTTATTTTATATAAAAAGAAAATATTCTTAAAGGTGTAGATATAAACGCTGATTATTATACTTATCGTGATAAATTTCACAACTATGCAAAAATCATAACATGAAAGATAAGATACTTGAAAGCCTTTGCGTGTTTTCTTAACTTTACATCTCTTATAGTTGCATGCATACTCTTTTTAATAAACGATTGCTCATTGCTGTTACCGTTATAGCTATCCTGGTTATAACAGGTGGTTGGATAATTCATAAATCTTCCAATAAAATTGATTTCAGCACACAGGTAAAACCTATTATTAACAGAAGCTGTATCAGTTGTCACGGGGGCGTAAAGGCCAAAGGCGGTTTTAGCTTGTTATTCCGGGAAGAAGCGCTGGCAAAAACCAAAGACAGTATTTATGCCATCATTCCCGGCGATGCAGATGGCAGTGAAATGATACGCCGCCTTACATCAAAAGATCCCGAAGAAAGAATGCCTTATCAGCATGCGCCGCTTCCAAAAGAAGAAATAGAAATTTTACGCAAATGGATTGACCAGGGCGCACAATGGGGTGATCATTGGGCTTATATTCCTTTAAAACCTGTTGAAGTGCCACAGCCCAAAAAGTTTTTTGGTTTATTCAAATCAAAAAGCGCATGGGCGCAGAATGAAGTGGATAACTTTATTGAAGATAAATTCAGCGAAGCAAATCTTAAACCTTCTCCGCAGGCCGATAAGGCAACCTTATTAAGACGTGTAAGCCTTGATATTATTGGCATGCAGCCATCAGATAATATTGCCAATAAATTTTTACAAAGCAATGATGACAATGCTTACAACGAACTGGTTGATTCATTACTGGCTTCAAAACATTTTGGTGAAAAATGGGCCAGTATGTGGCTTGACCTGGCAAGGTATGCCGATACCAAAGGCTATGAACGCGATGCCGGCCGCAATATATGGCGCTATCGCGACTGGCTGATAGACGCATTCAATAATGACATGCCTTATGATTCATTTCTTATAAAACAAATTGCAGGCGATCTCTTAAAAGGTGCTACGGATGCTGATTATATTGCCACTGCATTTAACCGCAATACGATGACAAATGATGAAGGCGGTACCGATAATGAAGAATTCAGAACGGCCGCCGTGCTTGACCGTGTAAACACAACCTGGTATGCGGTAATGGGCACAACGTTTTCCTGCGTGCAGTGCCACAGCCATCCTTACGATCCCTTTAAACATGAAGATTATTATAAGTTCATGGCTTTTTTTAACGATACCCGTGATGAAGACACAGAAGCCGATTATCCGTTGCTGCGCACCTATAATAACGATACTTTGCAGCAGGAACTTTCAACTGTTGTTAACTGGATAAAACAAAATGTATCTGAGCAAAAATCGAAGGAAGTATATACATTTTTAAAAACATGGCAGCCTGCCTATAACTCGCTTACCTGCGATAGTTTTACCAACAGCGAATTGAATGACACTAAATGGACATCATTCCGTAACCATGCCGTATGCCGCTTAAAAAATGTTGATTTAAATAATAGAGACCGTTTAATATTCCGCTACCAGGGTTGGGTGGCAGGCGGTGTTTGGCAGATACATCTCGACAGTGCAAATGGCGAAACCATTGCAACTATTCCGCTATTCCAGACAAATGGCTGGCAAATAGCAGAAACAACACTGAAGCCTTCAGCCGGTGCGCACAATCTTATTTTTACATACACAAACAATAATCTTAAAAAGCCTGCTGATGCAGGCGCCCTGCTCGACTGGCTATACTTCACGCAGGAATTTCCCGGCAAGGATAAACAGGGCTATGCAGTTATAAAAGACGACTACTGGAAATTGCTGAAGGCAAATGTTCCCACCACGCCCATTATGATGGATAACCCGAAAGATATGCACCGGGCAACTTATGTTTTTGAACGGGGTAACTGGTTAACAAAAGGCGATAAAGTAGCGCCCGGCGTGCCAGCCTCTTTAAACACTCTCCCAAAGAATGCGCCGCAAAACCGCCTGGGGCTTGCCTTGTGGATTACATCAAAACAAAACCCTTTAACGGCCCGCACAATGGCTAACCGGGTATGGGAGCAGTTGTTTGGCACCGGGCTGGCTGAAACACTGGAAGATCTTGGTACGCAGGGTAGTCCGCCAACACATGCAGAACTGCTGGATTTTTTAAGCTACCAGTTTATGCATGATGATAATTGGAGTATGAAAGCGCTCATCAAAAAAATTGTAACAAGCGCAACCTATAAACAGGATTCCAGGCTTACGCCGGAGCTTGAACAAAAAGACCCGCAGAATAAATTTTATGCCCGTGCGCCACGCATCCGTTTATCAGCAGAACAGTTAAGAGACCAGTCGCTTTGCATCAGCGGCCTGATGAGTGCTAAAATGTATGGACCCGGTGTAATGCCTTATCAGCCAAAAGGTATATGGTTGTCGCCGTGGAATGGTGCAGACTGGGTGCAAAGCGAGGGCGAAGACCAGTACCGCAGGGCCGTTTATACTTACTGGAAACGGTCTTCAGCCTATCCGTCTATGCTGGCATTTGATGGCGTTTCGCGGGAGCTTTGTTCGGCACGCCGCATACGCACCAATACACCATTGCAGGCGCTTACAACGCTGAATGATTCGGCTTATATTGATGCTGCCCGCCATTTTGCATACCGCCTGCAGCAATATGGCGGCGATGTTAAAACACAGATCAGCAAAGGGTTCCAGCTTGCAACTTATCAATCAATAAATGATAAAAGTTTGAATGCTTTATTAAACCTGTACAATAAAGCGCTTCATCAATTCAACAATAATAAAAAAGAAATTTGTGAGATGACTGGAGGTATGAATGAACATACAAATGCGGCAACCGCAGCGCTCATCGTTGTTGCAAATGCTATATTAAATTTGGATGAAGTGGTAACAAAGAATTAAGGAGGAAGCTTGAGCTATTGGCGGGCGGGCTACAATTGAAGATCACAGATTGTGATTTCCAATTGAATAAGCTTGAAGTGGCAGTTTGCAACTTCAAAATAAAAACAAACTTGAAATCCTATTTTGTGATGTCAAACTAAACTCATAAAAAATGAGTAAAGAAACTAAGAAAGTACAATTGGTTTTGCCGGATGAAGTGGTAATGAACAAAATATATTTAATACGCGGACAAAAGGTAATGCTTGACAAGGATTTGGCCGAAATGTACGGTGTTGAGACAAAAGCGCTTAAGCAGGCAATCAGGAGAAATATCGATCGCTTTCCTGAAGATTTCATGTTTGAGCTTACAAAAGAAGAAATGGAAAGTTTGAGGTCACAAATTGTGACCTCAAACAGAGGAGGTACAAGATACCAGCCCTTTGCATTCACCGAACAAGGTGTGGCCATGCTTTCAAGTATTTTAAACAGCACTGTTGCTATACAGGTAAATATTCAAATCATCCGCATTTTTACCAAAATGCGGGAAATGCTCTTAACGAATAAGGATATTTTACTAAAGTTAGAAAGACTTGAAAAAGATGTAACAACCAACAAACAGGATATCGCAAACATATTTGAAGCATTAAAACAATTATTAAAACCCCCTGCAGAAAAGAGAATAAGAATTGGCTTTAAACCTGATGAGGATAATAATTGATTTGCCGGCTTGCAGCTTGTAGCCTGCAGCTAAAAGCTTACAACATGACTCAAAAAGAACTACATAACCAGCGCCTCTTGCGTGAAGCAGAGAAATCGGTACTGCAAATGCATACGCGCCGCCACTTTATTAAAGAAAGCGCTATGGGGCTGGGTGGTCTTGCATTGGCTGCATTGTTTGGATGCGGGAAGAATACTGCATCATCACAAATTGCATTTGATCCGGCACACCCGCTGGCGCCGAAACTTCCACCATTCCCCGGCAAGGCAAAAAGTGTTATTTACCTGCATATGGCCGGCGCACCATCTCAGCTTGAGCTGTTTGATTATAAACCCGAGTTAATGAAAATGGATGGGCAGCTTTGCCCGCAATCTTTATTGGAAGGAAAAAGATTTGCATTCATACGCGGCGTACCGAAGATGTTAGGCCCGCAGGCAAAATTTGCACAGCATGGCCAGAGCGGCGCCTGGGTAAGTGAAAACATGCCGCATCTTGCATCTATCGTGGATGAAGTAAGTTTTTTAAAAGCCGTATCTACAGATCAATTCAACCACGCACCTGCACAGTTGCTGGTACACACAGGGTCTCCGCGTTTGGGCAGGCCAAGCATTGGCAGTTGGGTTACTTACGGCCTGGGTACAGAAAATGAAAACCTGCCTGGATTTGTTGTATTAACAAGCGGCGGCAGAAATCCCGATGCCGGTAAAAGCGTATGGGGCAGCGGCTTTCTGCCAAGTGTTTACCAGGGGGTGCAGTGCCGCAGCGAAGGGGCGCCGGTATTGTTTTTAAATGATCCCGATGGCATGAGCCGCGATTTACGCAAGGCAAGCATTGATGCCATTAACCAGGTGAACACTGAAGAATATAAACAATATAAAGACCCTGAAATCCTCTCCCGCATTTCACAATACGAGATGGCCTATAAGATGCAGATATCTGTGCCGGAAGTAATGAATATAAATGATGAGCCGCAATACATTCATGATATGTATGGCACAAACCCGGGGGAGGCTTGTTTTGCCAACAATGTGTTACTGGCAAGAAAGCTGGTTGAAAAGGGCGTTCGTTTTGTGCAGTTATTCGATTGGGGATGGGACAGTCATGGCACTGATGCCAACCTCGCCATAGATGTAGGCTTCATCAATAAATGCAGGCAGGTGGATAAAAGCATCACCGCATTGATACTCGATTTAAAACAACGCGGTTTACTGGAAGAAACATTGGTGGTGTGGGGCGGTGAATTTGGCAGAACGCCTATGATGGAAAACCGCGAAGGGAAACAAAACCCGTTTAAGGGAAGGGACCATCATACTGAAGCATTTACCATATGGATGGCCGGCGCCGGCATTAAAAAAGGCGGCAGTTATGGTGAAACGGATGAAATTGGTTACAGTGCTGTTAGCGGTAAGGTTGACACGTTTGATGTACAGGCGACCATTCTCAACCAGCTTGGTTTTGACCACGAACAATTTACATACGACTTCCAGGGAAGGCCTTTCAGGCTAACGGATACAAAAGGGAAGGTAATCCAGGAAATAATTGCTTAATAATTTATCTGATACAACCATATAAACAACAAATTGAAAAGAAGAAATTTCATTCAAACCACTATATCTGCAACGACAGCACTCATGCTTTCATCGCTGAAAACTTTTGCAACACCGCTTTCAATAAATAACATGAATAAAAATTTTCAATTAAAAATCTTAGCCACCAACTGGGGCTTTAACGGAACGATAGATGAGTATTGCACCAAAGTAAAAAAAGAAGGATATGATGGCATTGAAATATGGTGGCCAACTGAAAAAAAAGACCAGGATGAACTATTTGCAGCTTTAAAAAAGCATAAGCTGGAAGTTGGTTTTTTAACGGCAGGCCATGAGAAAGATTTTAAACAGCATCTGCAAAGTTTCACCAGCATGATTGATGCTGCCATTAATAATACCATTCAAAAACCATTGTATATAAATTGCCATTCGGGCAGGGATTATTTTTCCTTTGAACAGGGCAAAGCTTTTATTGATCATACAACCGCGCTGCATCAGTCAACCGGAATAAAAATCTGCCATGAAACACATCGTTCGAGATTGATGTATGCAGCGCCGGTTGCGAGGCATTATCTTGAAAATATTCCTGATTTACGTTTTACACTGGATATATCGCACTGGTGCAATGTGCACGAAACTTTACTTGAAGACCAGCAGGAAACAGTTGACCTTGTTTTGCCAAGGGTGGATCATGTGCATGCGCGCATTGGCCACCAGGAAGGGCCGCAGGTAAATGATCCGCGTGCACCGGAGTGGAGTGATGCCGTTAAAGCACATTTTGCATGGTGGGATAAAATTGTTGAGATGAAAAAGCAACAGGGTGATACACTTACCATTCTCACAGAATTTGGCCCGCCGAATTATTTGCCCACCATTCCATATACACAGCAACCTTTAGCCGATCAATGGGCGATTAATGTTTACATGATGAAGGTGTTGAGGGAGAGATATGGGAAATAGCTGTGAGCTATGAATGATAAGCTACAAGCTGTTAGCTGCACGCTACAAGAAAGAAACTAAACCACAATTAGTATGAAAAATTTTAAACAATTAAGAATATGGCAAAAAGGATTTGATATTGCCGTAAATTCTTTTAAACTAACAGCTACTTTTCCAAATGAACAAAAATTTGGGATTGGTTCACAAATAACAAGAGCAGCAGTTTCAATCCCTTCAAATATTGCAGAAGGAAGCAGCCGAAGCAGCGAAAAAGATTATAACCGGTTTCTTGAGATTTCACTTGGTTCAACATATGAATTAGAAACCCAATTATTAATTTCACAAGCTGCGGGGCCTGGTAATAATAATTCTTCAAACAAAATCTTATCTGATATTGTTGAAGAACAAAAAATGCTGATAGGATTTATAAATAAACTCAATACCTGAAAGCGTGTAGCTTGCAGCTAACAGCTTGTAGCTTTTTTATGATCGAATTCCTTGGCCACTTTCATCCACTGCTTGTTCATTTGCCCATTGGCATTTTACTCGTTGCTTTATTACTGCAATGGTTTTCCCGGAAAAAGAAATATGAAGTATTCCAACATGCTGTTCCTGTAATATTATTAACCGGTGCCATCATGGGTTTGTTTTCCTGTATTACCGGGTATTTGCTTTCTATAACGGATGATTATGATAAAGATATTGCGAGCTGGCACATGTGGATGGGCATTGCTACTACACTCGTGGCTTTTGTTTTATATGCGAAAGAAAAAAATAACCGGTTTAAGATAAATAAAACGCTGTTGTCTGTTATGCTTTTAATTTTAATAGCATTAACCGGGCACCTGGGTGGATCGCTTACGCATGGCTCTGATTATTTGTCCAGGCCTTTTAAAAAAATTTTTAATAATGATACGGCTGAATCCACGATTATAAAACCTATTGCCAATGTGCAGGAGGCACAGGTGTATGCAGATGTTATACAGCCTATCTTTCAAACAAAATGCTACTCCTGCCACGGACCTAACAAGCAAAAAGGCAAACTAAGAATGGATGATAGTTTGCGGTTAATGAAAGGTGGTAAAGATGGAATTGTGATTGAAGCCGGTAATGCTGATGCAAGCGAACTTATTAAAAGAATGCTGCTGCCGGACTACGATGATGACCACATGCCGCCCAAAGAAAAGCCACAGCCAACAAAAGAACAACTTGCATTAATACACTGGTGGATTTCAAACGGCGCATCATTTGATAAAAAAGTAAGCCAGCTTCCGCAGGATGATAAAATAAAACCATTGTTGATTGCTTTACAAAATGTCAGTCCTGAAATAAAAGTAACATCCGATCTTCCCACGTCACCGGTTGAGCCAGCCGATGCAAGCGTGGTTACACAACTGAAAGCAAAAAAAATCTTCGTATTGCCGGTTGCATTAAACAGTAATTATGTTACAGTAAGTTTTATCAACGATACAATTATTGATAATAATGATTTACAGTTAATAGCAAAACTCAGCAAACAATTGGTTTCTTTAAAACTGAGTGGCACAAATATGAATGATGAAGGTTTAAAAATAATTGCACAATGCAATAACCTTATCAAATTATTTTTAGATGGTACACATATTTCTGATAACGGCTTAAAAAGTTTAACGGCGCTTACTAATCTCCGCTATTTAAATCTTGTACATACAAAGGTTTCGGCACAAGGTGTAAGTGAATTAAAGGCCCTGCCCAAATTACAATCAATCTATCTTTATAAAACATTAATTGCAAAGCAGGATTGGCCGCGTTTGCAGCAGGCATTTCCCAAAACACAGCTTGACAGCGGCGGTTATATTGTGCCTACATTAGCTACAGATACCACAATGGTTAAAGCAAAAATTGAATATTAATCAGGATATAATATTTGAAAAATAATTTTTCATAACATTATTGACTGCTGTTTAAAGAAGTAAATTTTTATTGAAGCCGAAACTTTGCTTTATTGCATTGTATCAAACCAGTTACAGGTTATGCAACAACTGCCACGCCGCCTGCAATCAATAGATGTATTCAGGGCCATTACCATGTTTCTCATGATCTTCGTAAACGATGTAGATGGCGTAAGCAATATTCCCGAATGGATAAAGCATGTTAGCGCTACTGCCGATGGCTTAGGTTTTGCCGATACCATTTTTCCATCCTTTCTTTTTATCGTGGGGCTTTCTGTTCCTTTTGCCTTACATAAAAGAATGCAATCCGGCGAAAGCAAACTATCTATTGCAGGGCATATTATCCTTCGCTCCCTTGCCCTCATCATTATGGGTTTCTTTCATGTAAACCTTGAAAGTTATAATGAGGAAGTTACCTTATTACCAAAAGCTGTTTGGGAAATATTAATAACGCTTGCCTTTTTTCTTATATGGCTTGATTATAAAACCACCAGCAAAATCAAACAGTATATTTTACAGTCGGCCGGTATTATAATTTTAATAGTAATGGCGGTTTTATATAAAGGTGAATCACCACACGGCATAGTATGGATGCAACCGCATTGGTGGGGCATTTTAGGATTAATAGGATGGGCCTATTTAACCTGTGCATTAATTTATCTTTTCAGCAATGGCAGGTTAAAATTGTTGCTTGCCGCATTTATTTTCTTTCTTATTTATACAACGCTTAGTCAAACAGCGCTGCTAAACCCTGTTTCAGGTATATTAAGATATTGCTGGTTTTTAAACGGTGGTTCTGAAGTATCATTTATCATGAGCGGCATTATTGTTTCTGTTATTTACAGGCAAGGCAATAGCATCAGCACAACGAAATTTTTTACAATAATGTTTTTAGCAGGTGTTGGTATGATAGCACTTGGCTTTATATTAAGGCCATTTGGCGGCATTTCAAAAATACACGGCACGCCATCATGGGTTGGCATTTGCACCGGTATCAGTATTCTTGTTTTCAGCTTATTGATCTATTTAATCGATATAGAGAAAAAAGGAAATTGGTTTGATATAATAAAACCGGCAGGCACCAGCACGTTAACCTGTTACCTTATCCCCTATTTTTTATATTCTTTTATGGTCTTGTTCCATATAAATTACCCCGCATTTCTTTCCGAAGGTATGGGCGGTTTACTGCGCTCATTTGCCGTTGCATTTATTGTAATTTTTATAACAGCTATGCTGGAAAAGAAAAACACCCGGTTGAAAATATGACAGGTAAAGAGAGGTGGCCTGGTTGAATAGTTGACAGGTTGAAATGTAGCGCGGGATCAGGAATAAACCTGTGAATTTTGTGAACTGGTGAAACCCTATTCCAGGCAGGAAAACACGTTTATTGTTAAATTTCTCCTATCATGTAATTTAAACGATTAAATTATGGTATAAATGCCTGTTTTGAAAAGCTAAAGATTACATTTGCCGAAACAATTATTTACATGAAGCTCTTCGTTACGGGATTCCCCAATGATTTTGATGATACCGATTTAAAAGAAATGTTTGAATTGTACGGCACTGTAACGTCGGCAAGATTTGTTATGGACCGCAACACCGGCCGGCGAAAGAGCTTTGGCTTTGTAGAAATGCCCGATAGCCTTGAAGCATTGCAAACTATTGAAGCGCTTGACGGCGCCGGCATTAAAGGTAAAAAGCTCTCTATAAAGAAAGCCGAAGAAAGAAGCGCTGAAGGCGGTGGCGGCAGGGATAATTACAGAAGCAGCGGCCGCGATAATTTCAGAAGTGGTGGCGGTGGCGGCCGGGATAATTACAGGGGTAGCCGCGACAGGGATAATGACAGGGACAGAGGTGATTTTAACAGGAGAAGATTTTAAAGTATTTTCCGGTATTCATCGTTAAACGTATTAAAAAAGCCCTGCGGTTTAAAACCCGCAGGGCTTTTTTTAATTTTTATTATTGCTATTATACAGAACAATTTACAAATTCAAAAGCCCCGAAATGTAAATCTTTCAGGGCTTTCATGAAGACATCTAATACGTCCAAATTCTATGCTTCCAGTATAATATTACTCTTTGTTTTGCCTTCCATCAGTTCAACACTGCGGTTAATAAAACCGGTAAGTTCTTCGCCTTTCAATAAACCCTGGGAAAGCAAAGCCAGGTCTGCAAGATTACGCACCTGCTTATTTAATTTATCTGAATTATCTTCTTTTAATAACTGCTGGTAAATAGGATGGTTACCATTAACCGTTAAAGTTACTTCATCAGGCATTTGAGCGTAAAAAGAAGCCATGCCGCCGCCAACGCCCGCCATATCTTTCATACGGCGCATAAACTCAGGACGTGTGGCAACAACCGGCGGCGCATCGGTACTTAAACCTTTTACATCAACCGTAATATGCGTTTCACCAATTTGCAAACCAAACCATTCTTTCAGTTTTGCTTCTTCATCTTTATTTAAAATACTTTCATTGGTTTCCTGTGCATCAATCAAATTATCAACTATATCAGCATCCACACGCTTAAAAGTTACATTCTCCCATTTCATTTCCATCGTATTGATGAACGCCGCATCAACAAGCGTTTCCATCTTCACTACTTTATAACCTTTATTGGCAGCAGCCTTTATATAACTATCCTGCTGAACAGGATCAGTTGTATAAAGAATCACCAGCTTGCCGTCTTTATTTTTCTGGGATGCTTCTGTTGCCGTCCTGTATTCATCCAGCGTATAGAATTTTTTGGCTGATGTATCTTCCATAATAAAGAACTTGTTTGCCTTTTCAAGAAACTTATCATCTGTCATCATTCCATACTTTACAAACAAGCCAAGGCTTTCCCATTTTTCCTCAAACTCACTGCGTTCCTTATTAAATATCTCTTCTAACTTATCAGCAACTTTCTTGGTAATGTATGTATTTATCTTCTTCACATTCGGATCGCCCTGCAAATAGCTGCGGCTTACATTCAGCGGAATATCAGGACTGTCAATAACACCATGCAGCAACATTAAAAATTCGGGTACAATATCTTTCACTTCATCGGTTACAAAAACCTGGTTGCTGTATAATTGAATCTTATCTTTCTGAATCTCGTAGCTCTGTTTAATTTTTGGAAAATATAAAACGCCGGTAAGGTTAAACGGGTAATCCACATTCAAGTGAATCCAGAACAAAGGCGTTTCGCCAAAAGGATACAATTCTTTATAAAAATTCTGGTAATCCTGCGTGGTTAATTCAGATGGTTTCTTCGTCCAGATAGGGTTTGTATTATTAACCTGCTTGTCTTCAAAATAAACAGGCACCGGTAAAAAGCGGCAGAATTTTTCAAGAATCCCTTTAATGCGGTCAGCTTCCAAAAACTCTTTGCTTTCTTCATTTACATGCAGCACAATGCGGGTGCCCCTCTCCTCTTTTTCCACCTGGTATAATTCATATTCCGGGCTGCCATCGCAACTCCAGTAAACGGCGGGTTCGTCTTTAAAGCTTTTGGTGAATATTTCAACCTTATCACTCACCATAAAAGCGCTGTAAAAGCCCAAACCAAAATGGCCAATGATATTCGCGTCTTTATATTTCTGTAAAAAATCTTCAGCGCTGCTAAAAGCCACCTGGTTAATATATTTATCAACTTCAGCTTCTGTCATACCAACGCCGCGATCGATAATGCTTAACGTTTTATCTTCTTTGTTAATCACAATATCAATGCGCAGGTCGCCAAGCTCACCTTTAAATTCGCCAATAGAAGCAAGCGTTTTCACTTTCTGCGTAGCATCAACTGCGTTGCTTATCAGTTCGCGTAAAAAAATGTCATGATCGCTGTAGAGAAATTTTTTAATGATCGGGAAGATGTTCTCCGTGTGAACTCTTATTTGTCCTTTTTGCATAATTATTTTTATGTTATCAGCTGCGGAATGCTATTCAACTTCGTTGTGTCACTCCCTTGTACGGTTGTACAAAACGCAGCTTCGGTTTTAAATTCAAGCCTGCAAAACAAAGAAAATACCAGATAATGAAAAATGACAGGTTGTCAAATATCTTTTAAATTTGCCCGCAGGCAAACCAAACATAATGACAACATTTGATACATTGCTTATATATTTTGGCGTAGTAGTACTCGTTTTATTCCTGCTTTACGGAACACAAAGCCACATTATTACCCTTATAGCAGGCTATATAGTTTTTTGCGTATTCTATTTTGACCTCGGCCCTTTTTCTTTTGAATGGACCGCCAGTTCAATGCTGCCGCATTTTAAAGATGCAGGCGTTATCTATATTATCTCTTACGCAATAGGTGTGCTCTTTTACCGGATATTTCCTGTAAAAAAACATACCGGCGTTACAACAGCTCCCGGCCAGGAAAACCATTGATCTGTAACATTTTCCTTCCTGAAATAAAATAATAAACCCGGCAGCAATTGCTGCCGGGCGGTTGAAGTAGTCAACATCATAAGGCTGACATTCATTAATAAGTTCATTTATAAATACGTATAATTCTACCTATTGATACCCCGGGTTTTGATCAATATTCGGATTGGCCTGCAGTTCTGATAAAGGAATTGGCGCCACCCTGTGATAATTATCATAATTAATTTGCAACGGGCCGGGTATTGATGCCGGATCAGCTTCTCTTGTAATGGCACGTTTCAAGCGGTTAAGATCATAAAAGCGGTCGCCTTCAAAAGCAAGCTCCTTTCTTCTTTCCGTAATAATATCTTCCAGCAATTCATTGCCCGATGATGTGTAACCGGTAAAATCGGGGTCTCTTGTTACAGCCACTGCATTCAAATAATTGCGGGCATCGGTTTCATTGCCCGGCAACGATGCTTCGGCCGCAATAAGATACACTTCTGAAAGGCGTATCACTTTAATATTATCCCTGTCTTTCGTGCTTATCGCATTGGGAAATTTATATACAATAACCGCGGGTACGCCGGCTTTTGTATAATCGGGAATTAATACAGATGCCCGCACATCGGTAGGGCTATACAAATTATATAACTCCTGTGTGCAGTAAATATCCTGGTAGTTATCTGCATATATTCCGCTAAAATCATCGGAACCATTATTGTTGATGAGATCAACATCCACTTCAAACATGGTTTCCACACCATCTGTATGAACGCCCGCATCTTTCCAAAAATCATTATAACTATCAGCTCCAACGAGGGAAAATTCACTGTTGTTAATTACATCAACCGCGGCGGCTTTTGCCTTTGCCTTATCGCCCATATACAAATAAGCCCTTGCCAGCAACCCTTCAATGGCATATTTGCTTAACGTTATAGAATTGGAGTAACCGTCAGCTGTGGCAAAACCCTGTTCAAGGTCGCTTATTATTTGCGCATATACTTCTTTAACCGTATTACGTTCCGGCTGCGTGTATGGATCATAATGCAATATAACAGGCACGCCTGCGCCATCAGGGTTATCTGTATAAGGCCTGGCATATATGTTCACCAGCTTAAAATACATCAATCCTCTTACCGCATAAGCCTGGGCTTTTAACAAAGGCACATCACCACCTGAAATATCTGCATCTATTATCCTGTTGGCGCGAAGAATTGTGGTATAAGATTTATTCCAGATATCTGTGTATTCATCATTGGCTGAAGTAAAGTTGAACTGGTAATTTGCAATGTACCTGCCGGAATTACTTGCTTCTATAAAAGCATTATCCGATTGCACATCGCCAATTACAGGCATATCGCGCCCATAAGCGCCCACAGCTCGCAAATTGGCATACATTCCGCTTACGGCATTTTCCATTGATGATTCATCCACGATGGCTTCCTCATCAGGAAGACTGTCAAACGGTTGCTTTTCAATAAAGTTCTTGGAACAGGATGCAAACAAAATAATACCGCTTAGCAACTGTACCGATCTTTTTATTATATTTTTCATGTGTTTATTTTTACTTATGTACATTCTTAATTATTGCATGTACTTTTCTTTTCCTATTTAAAGCCCTATCCTGATTCCCCCAACAATGGTTTTCGGAATAAAAACATCAAAGTCGTTGGTGCTTTGAATACCCGTTTCAGGATCAATTGGCAAAAGATCATCTTTTACAAACGTTACCAGGTTAGTGCCGCGCACATACAGCGAGAGATTATTTAAATGCCAGCGCTGAACGACCGTTTTGGGGAATGCATAGGATAGCTGTATATCCCGCAGCCTTACATAATTGCCATTATACAGATAGCGTGAAGAGGAATTATTCGAACTAAGATTACCGCCAAATATGATTTTAGGAATATTGGTAACGTCGCCGGGCTTTTGCCACCTGTTAAGCTGGTTGGTAAACTGGTTTAAGCCACCGAGATAAGCGCCTTCGCTCATGGCGTATGAATCCCATATATCATAAATGTAATTGCCAAAGCTGTAATAGAATTGCGCAGAAAGCGAAATGCCCTTATAGGTAAATGTGTTGGTAAGCGAGCCAAAATATTTTGGCGATGCCGATTTGCCCGTTAACGTATAAGGCGCCTGGTTTACATCGCTGGTGGTTGTTTTGCCGTCTGAGGTGTACCACAATGGGTCACCGTTTTCCGGGTCAACGCCTGCCCAGAGGGGCAGGTAAAATTCCTGTATATCATGCCCCTCTGTTATGTTGAATAAACCGTTGCCGATAGGCGAGCCGTTATATAACTCAAGCACCTTATTTACATTATGTGCAAGATTGAACTGAACATCCCATGTAAAATCTTTTAATACTACAGGTTTACCGCCTAAGGCAATTTCATAGCCTTTATTCTGAACACTGCCTATATTTAGTAATTGCTTGGTAAACCCTGATGTTCCTGAAAGCGGTACTTCACTCAGCAGGTCAGAAGTGGTGCGGCTATAATAATCAAAGCTGCCGTATAACCTGCCTTTAAAGAATGATACATCAAGGCCCACATCAAAAATTTTATTCTTCTCCCAGGTAAGGTTGCTGTCGCCCACATTGTTGGGTGCACTGCCCGGCTGGCCGCCATAGTTATATCCAAGGCCATACGTTGCCAGTGCCTGGTAATCACCAAAGCCCAGCGCATTGCCGTTCTGGCCATAAGAGGCGCGTACTTTAAGCAGGTTTATAAAATTTACCTGCTGCATAAATTGTTCCTCACTCACATTCCAGCTACCACCTACAGAATAAAAATTACCCCACCTGTTATTCACCCCAAATACTGAAGAACCATCCCTCCTGAAGCTTCCTGTTAGAACATACCTGTCTTTATAATTTACAGTTGCATTTGAGAGGTAAGAAACGGTAGAATTTTCGTTAGGCAACGATGTGGCTACTGTGGGCGTGGCCGCGGACGCCAGGTATCTCAACTTCAGGTTATAAGGAAACACCTGGCCGTTTGCCTGCATAAGATAATTATTGTAATACTGCGATTCATAACCCCCCATTACTTCAAAATAAAAATCTCCATCAGCATTCAGACTGTGCTTAAAGTTTAAAAGGTTACTCCATGTCCAGTCAAACACGCGGCGGTTGGATGCATAACCGGCACCGCCCACCGAATAACCATCGCCATAAAAAGGATTCTGATAAGCATCTTCCTGTATGGTTAAGAATTCTGCACTGTACCGGCTGGTAAACCGCAGCTCCGGCAGAATGTAATATTCTCCTGAAACATATCCCCTGAAATTAATTTGCTTAGCTGAATTATCATCAAGCCTGGCAATAGCCACGGGGTTATACGGGCCGCTGCTTGGCCTGAACTGACCGTCAGGATCGTTATCGCCATAACGCAAAGAACCATCTGTATTATATGGCGTGTACCATGGAAGCAGGAAATAAGAAGATATTACCGGGTTGCTGAAAGCGCCGCTGTTAGTAGGTGTTATCTGCTTGCTGTAGCTTCCGTTTAAACCTGTTGTAAAAGTGAGCTTGTCATTAGGTTTATGCGTAAGGGAAAAGCTGCCGTTATATCTTTTAAAGCTGGACGCTATGATTGTTCCTTCCTGGTTAAATAAACCGGCAGAAGTATAAAACTGTGTTTTTTCATTGCCACCGGTAAGGCTGAAATTGTATTGAGACTGCTTGCCCGATTGCGTTACCACATCATACCAGTCTGTATTGGTTTTGGTGTAATCCTCCGGGATGCCCAGCGCATTTACAATAAGGTCATCCGCTTCTTCATTATTGGAAGCATAGCCTGCATTAATAAGTGATTCCCGCAACAATGTTTGGCTTTGCACGCTGTTGAGGCTTTTATTTTTATCGTTAAAATAAGCTGGAGAATTAGCGCCTGCTTCTGCAGATATATTAAACCGTGTTTGGCCTGCTTTTCCTTTTTTTGTGGTAACAATTATTACCCCGTTAGCTGCCCTGGAACCATAAATAGATGTGGCGGATGCATCTTTTAAAACGCTTATACTTTCAATATCATCGGGGTTTAAGCCACTTAAAGCATTGGCCGTTGTGGTTTGGGAAGTAAGATCTCCGATGGTTGCAACCACTCCATCAATTACCCATAACGGCGCTGCACTGGCATTGATGCTGCCAATACCGCGAATGCGTATATTGGTAGCAGAACCCGGGGCGCCCGAAGCTGATGTTGACTGCACGCCCGGCGCCAGTCCCTGCAACGCTTTGTCAATTGACGTAAAAGGCTTTTCAGCTATATCGCTTCCTTTAATGGTAGATACAGCCCCGGTGGCATCTAACTTTCGCTGTGTGCCATAAGCAACCACTACCACTTCAGAAAGATTGCCGGAAGCAGGTTGCAATACAACAGTAACATTACTGCTTGTGCTTATGTCTATACTTTGCGTAGTATAGTTTACTGATGATACTTCAAGGCTGGTAACACTCGCAGGAACCGTAATTGAAAAAGCGCCGTTAACACCGGTGGCAACTCCTATTTTAGTGCCTTTTGCCATAACGGTAGCATTGGATACAGGCGCTGCATTCTGGTCTGCAACGGTGCCGGTGATTACACGGCTCTGCCCAAAAAGCCCTGCATACAATAACGTAAAGAGTGTTGTATATAGTAATCTCATAATGAATTTTTAATATGCTATCAGCTAATGAATAGCAGTTAGAAAATGAATGTATATAGGCGAATACTGGTAATGACAAGCAGTTGACATTTTTAGCTTGATGCCTGTATATGCTTAAAAACCGAAGCAGGAATTTTATTTACTAAAAGCAGATTTAAAGCGGCTGGAGGATATTGCCAGGTTGTTATTGTCCCAAACTGGAAAAGTTCAGGCATTTATATAAAGAGAAATTAAAACAGGCATAAACCTTCCATCAAAAGAAGTGTTATGGAAGAATGTGTTGACATGTGAATTAAGGAATAAAAGACGAACAACAGCATGGTATGATCATTAAACTTTGTTGAGCAATTATTGAGGAAGACATCTGTAACCGGGTTTATAGCAAAGGTCTCACAACGAGCTTCCCTTCGAACCAAATGCTACCTGCATCTTAGCCAAATCTATTTCTTTAAATTTTGGACTTGCATTAAAAATATGAAGAGCGGGTTGTTAAGTGAACCATTCTTTTTTTATAAAAGGAGGATCAACGATTATCTTCTAAAGTTATCTTCAATCAACTTGCCTGACAGAGTTATTGCTTCTCGAGTTTTATAAGGAAGCCTCCGCCCGGCGCCAAATGCATTTGTATGTTATTCTTTTTTGTAACAGTTAAACTATCTATTGTATAATCTGATGCATAGCGTTCTGCATTCATCCCATCTTTACAAATTGTTGCTTTATATTTATTTGCTTCACCCAGAAAATCAAAGCTAGCCGGCAAGTCTCTTCCTGACCAATTGGTCATGCCACCTATATACCAGTCGCCGTTTTTTTCCCGTGCAGTAATAATGTATTCTCCAATTTTAGCATCAAGGATTATTGTTTGATCCCAGGTTGTTGGTATGCTTCCCCATAGTTTCATGTAAGCAGGTTCGGTAAAACCCTGCGATGGATTACCGGCAAAAAACTGCATAGGATTATCATACACAGCTAACATTGCAAGCTGGTGGCAGCGTGTGCCCTGGCTCATTATATAGCCATTTATATTCCTGAAATTTTCTTTTGTCATGTTAATCAACATACCCGGTTCATAATCCATTGACCCCGCTAACATGCGTGTAAAAGGCAAAAGCAAATCATGATCTGGCGAAGGCTTATCGCTCCATATATTATATTCTGAACCAAGAACCGCCTCTCGTGTAACAGCATTGGGATAAGTGCGGTTAAACCCTTTTGGCGGATAGGTGCCATGAAACATAATCATGATTTTATGTTTTGCACATGCTGCTGCAACGCGCTGATGAAAGCCAACTGCAACCTGGTCATCGCGGTCTATAAAATCCGTCATAATAAAATCAATACCCCATTTATTAAATTGATCAAGTGCACTATCAAGCTGCCTGTTTAATGTAAGCGCCTGCGTCCACACAGCGATTTTTACACCTTGTTTTTTTGCATAAGCAACCAGTGTATCCATGTTGATTTCCGGCACCACTTTCAACAAATCATTGTTATCGCTCCAGCCTGCATCCATCATAATACGGTCAAAGCCAAACCGCTTTGCAAAATCAATATAATATTTGTAAGAAGCTGTGTTGCGCCCGGCTTTAAATGGAATGTTGTATAAGTTGAGATCAATGATCCATTCATCTGTAATATTGCCTGGCTTTATCCAGGAAACATCAGCAACACGGGATGGTGAAGCCAGCCTGTACACCATATCGTTAGCTGGTAAAGCTTTATCTTCTTCAGCAATCATTAATATACGCCATGGAAAAGCCCTTGTGCCTTTTGTCCTCGCTATATAATCTGCACGTTTGGCAACAACACTTTGAGAATATAAAGCCCAATTAATTTTTTCCTGCAATGGATAATGTGCAAACACCGCTTTCAAAGAAGCAGTGCCAGTGCCGGCAACAAACATACCGGGATAATCCTCCAGGTCAGATTCTGTAATGGCAATTTTTGGATTTGATTTTGGTATGATTAATATTGGTGAATACGCAATAGAGTTTGCAGGAAATTCAGACAGCTTTTTGAAACTATATACATTTTCAAAAGAAGTCTGAAACATATCGGTGCTATCATTAAAAGGAATTTCCTGGAAATAACCGGAAGGATTACCAGGGAAATTAAAATCAGCTACTTCATCTTTTATAATAATGGAATCTTTAAACCTGGTTGTTATCCTGTATGCAATGCCGTCATCATATGCCCGGAATTGCAGCTTGAAGGGCTGTTTAAATTCTATCGAAAGTTCATTATAAACATCTGGTATAACTTTTCTTTTTTCAGGCACAGGTGAAGTAATGGTACCAGTTATTTTTTTTACGGATGACAATCTTATTGAATTGTTCAGCGACAATGCTTTTCCATCCTGCAACATCATATCAATAAATGAAGGCGCAACTATCAGCAGGTTATTATTCGATACGCTGTAAGAAAGTCTTTTATCCATCCAAACCTTCACACAAATTTTACCGGATGGCGAGCAAACCTGCAATGTATCTTTTGCCCATACATTCTTGGCATTAACTATAGTAAATAAAAAAACAACGAGATAGTTTTTGTATGTCATGTATGATGTATTTCTGAAACGGTTTATCATTTTTAAATACAAACAAAATTATACCCCGGATTTTGTTCAAACGGCGAAGCCCTGTTTAATTTGATCAACAGGTATGAGAACCCGGCAAGCGCTCGTCTTCATAGATAAATTAATTCTTCTCATACCGCAACACTGCCGTAATATTACCGGTGAAGTTAATAAGCCGGCTGTTTAGATAAATCCAACCTATGAATTTATTGGAGTATATTTTACCTGCATCCATATACCAGGCAGTAACGTTTATATTCTTATTATTTTTAATTACTCTTCGCTGAATTCCTTTCTTGTGAATGTCTTATAAAAAATATTTTTGTATGAAAACATGGCATCGTTTAACTGGATAAGCCTTACGCGGTCAGGCAATAAAATCCAAGGCGTGGCATTAACATATTCAGGCGACCAGCTTTACAGGAAATTGTTGAAGAATATAGAAAACTGAAACAGCGTATAACAAGAGGTTCTTTATAAAATAGTACTATAAATGAGGTATTATCCTATTACCTCATTTTATTTTTACGCCGCTTCCATCTTTTATTTCTTCATTAGCATTTTTTATAAATACATCGCCGGCTTTAATTGAACCCAATACTTCAGTTTTATTTGTTAACGCAAACCCTTTTTTTACATCAATCCATTCAGCTTTACCGTTAATTACACGAATTACAAATTGCCTTTCCTGCGTTGTAACAAAAGCACTATTAGGCAATAAGATACCTTGTTGTGGTCTTTGTAATGGTAATTGCATTTCTGCGAACATACCCGACTTTAATTTTTTATCGGCATTATCCACCTCGAACTCCCATATTTCACTGCGGGTGTTGCTGGCAAGTGCACCTGATTTTCGCACCAGTTTTGCATTAAATGATAAGCCGGGATAAGATGATACGGCAAAGCTTGCCCTATTGTTTGCAAGCACTGAAGCAGTGAAGGCTTCGGGCACCGGAACCTGCAGGCGCAGAGTTTTTACATCTTCCACTTCAAATAAAAGATTGCTGCCTGAATTATTTACATAATCACCGTTGCTTACCATCCTTTTCGTTACAATACCGCTGAATGGGGCTTTGATTATAAGGTAACCGCCGATAGCGCCTATACTGTTTTTTGCGTCGATTGCAGCATTGTATGATTGCATATCCGCATCCATCTGGCTTTTAGCTCCATCTAATTCGTTGGCAGCAACAGCACCGGGCGTTGCTGAGGCGGCAACCAATCTTTCGTAATTAGATTTAGATGCTTCAGATTTTGATAATGCAGTTTTTGCTTTGCTTTCCGCTTCTGCAATTTGATAATTCATTTCCGGTGCATCAATTATGGCAAGCGTTTCACCCTTAGCTACTTTTTGACCAATATCCGCCGATATCCTTTTTACATAGCCATTAACTTTTGAAATTATACTTGCTTTTTCAAGTGAAATTAATTCTCCGTTCAATTGTAAAGTATCTATTATGGTTTGCAAACGGGCTGTTATAGTATCATACGTTTTTACTTCATCGCTTGTTGCAGATGAAGTAGCTGCATCATTTCCGCAGCCTGACCATATAGTTGCCGCCATATAAAAAACAACTATTTGCAAAAAAGATATTCTCATGAAATACTATTGATCATTTTCTGATAATAAAGAAACACTTTTAAAACTTTTTCTACCAATTACTGACTGATAAACTGCCGGTAAAACAAACAGGCTGCCAATGGTGGAAAAAAATAACCCGCCAATTACTGCAATACCAAGCGGTGATGTTTGGTCACCACCTTCACCAAAGCCTAATGCCATTGGTATCATACCTGCAATCATTGCACAACTCGTCATTAAAATTGGGCGTAGCCTGTTACTGATGCCGTGAACAGCAGCACCATGTTTTGATTGCTTCCTGTAGCTTTCAGCATTTGTGACAAATAAAATGGCATTGGCCACTGACACACCAATTGCCATTATACAACCCATGAACGATTGTATGTTTAACGTTCTGCCGGTGATGAATAACAATAAAAATGAACCTGCAATTACTGCAGGCACCGTTGAAACAACGGTGAACGATAATGGAAACGACTGGAAATTTGCTGCCAACAATAATAGTATAACAACCACCGCCATTAAAATTCCATTCTGTAATTCGCTGAAGGTTGCCTTAAAAACATCTGCTTCACCACGCTGATAAATTTTTATTCCTGTTGGTAAACTGTCTAAGCTTTTAATTGCTTTATCAACATCTTTTATAGCTGCGCCAATGTCTTTGTTATAAAGATTTGCTGTTACTGCAACATAACGCTGTTGGTTAATCCGGTCATACTCGCCGACCGTGTTCACATTTTTTAAAGAAGCAATATCATGCAAATAAATTGGCTTGTTTTGTTTTGTATCAATCGGAATATTTTCAACATCTTCCGGCTGAGTCATCTCATATTGCGGAATTTCAACCTGCACCTGGTATGCATTTCCTGCAGATTTATCTAACCAATAATTAGGTTGTGTAAAACGGCTGCTTGCCGTGGCAGCAACCGTTGATTTACTCACCTGGTCAATCGTTAAACCTAATTGGCCGGTCCGGATGCGGTCATAATCTATTTCCAATCCGGGATAGTTTACAGGAGCGCTTATCTGCACATCACGCATATAAGAAATGGATTGCAGTTTTGTTACCAGCTTATCCGCATATTGCTTTCCCTGTTGTAAATTTTTCCCCTGTACTACTACTTCGATTGGCGTTGATGAACCCTGGCTCATAACCTGGTCAACCAGATCTGCAGGTTCAAACAAAAACTTCGCCTGGGGCATTTCATCACTTAGTTTTTTACGCAACCTTTCTTTGAAATCTTCAAGATGAATAGAAGCGTTATTTGTAAAGCGTACTTTAATTACTGCTTCGTTCGGCCCGCTTGTCCATAAGTGAATTACATTAACAGGATAGCTGCTTCCCTGCACGCCAATAAAGGCTGATGTGATGGCAATATTTTTTTTATCAGCCAATGTGTCGATCATACTTAACACATTTTTAGTTGCTTCTTCTGTGCGCTCTAATCTTGTGCCCGCGGGCAAGCGCAAGCGCACCTGGAACTGCCCTGCATCAACTTTAGGAAAAATTTCTTTGCCGATAAATTGATATATAACAATTGCAATGGCGAGAGAAGCGATGATATACAATGGCACTAACCAACGCCGGTTGTATATATTTTTTTCTGTGCGTTTTGTAAAGCGATGCTGAAAGCGCTTCCATTGCTCAGATGCGGGTTTAATGTAATTATCTTTCAATATCCAGCTGCTGATAACCGGAACAAAAGTTTGCGACAAAAGAAAAGATGCAATCATTGCAAAACCCACAGCCAGCGTAAGTGGAAGAAACATAGCTTTGGGGATGCCCGACATAAAAAACGCAGGGACAAACACGGCAAGAATGCAAAGGAGTATTAAAAACTTCGGAACGGCAATTTCTTTACAGGCTTCTAAAATTGCGGTTGATTTTGGCTGACCGGTTTCCAAGTGCCGGTGAATATTTTCTATAGTAACAGTTGCTTCATCCACCAGTATTCCTATTGCTAAAGCCAAACCACCAAGTGTCATAATATTAATGGTTTGCCCAAACAAGTTCAAACAGATAACCGCAGATAATAATGCCAGCGGAATCGTCATCACCACAATCAATGCACTTCTTGTATCCCTCAAAAAAAGCAATACCATCAAGCCTGTTAATATTGCTCCCAGTAAACCTTCTATTGCTAAACTTTTCAGCGAATTAATTACATAACCGCTCTGGTCAAATTCATAACTTACTTTAATATCCGATGGTATAGCAGCCTGCATATCGGGCAAAGCAGCTTTCACCTTTTTTACTACATCCCACGTTGCTGCATCGGCTCTTTTGGTTACAGGAATATATACGCTTCGCTTGCCATTAATCAATGCATAGCTGCTGGTAATATCAGCGCCATTATCAACGGTAGCGATATCTTTCACATATACCGTTGCACCGTTTTGTGCATAAATGGGAATGGCTTCCAGTTCTTTAATATTTTGAACAACGGTGTTTTGCGGTGTAATGAGTGTTTGGTCGCCAACACGCAAATTGCCTGCAGGTGTGATGGTGTTGCCTTTTGCGATAGCTGTAACCAAATCATCAGGAGAAATATTATAGCTGCGTAATTTATTGGGATCAGCATGAATTACTACAGTACGCTGGTTGCCACCAAAAGGTGGCGGCGCAGAAACCCCCGGCAGCGTTGAAAACATAGGCCGTACCTTAAATAATGCCAAATCCTGTATCTCACTTAATGAACGTGTGCTGCTGCTAAATACCAATTGACCAACGGGCACGCTGCCTGCATCAAATCGTGTAACGAATGGCGCAACAGTTCCGGGTGGCATAAAGGCACGGGCCCGGTTCACCATAGCAATCACTTCGCTCATCGCCTGGCTCATATCGGTGCCCTCATAAAAAATCAATTTCAATAAAGCAATCCCCTGAATATTTTTGCTCTCCACCGATTTAATGCCGGTTACATACAAAAAGTGATATTCATAATAAGAGCTGACAAAGCCTTCCATTTGTTCGGGGCTTAAACCGCCATATGTTTGCGCCACGTAAATGGTTGGCGTACCCATTTTTGGAAAAATATCAACGGGCATTTTGGTGATGGATAATACAGCGAACACAATAATGGCAATTAAGGCAACTATCACCGAAACAGGTTTGCGCAAAGAAGCATATATGATGTTAATTAACTTCATTAACTTAAGCAATATTATTATTTACTGATGATGAATTATTTTAATCATTGAATTGTTGCAGAAATAATTTTAAATCTCCCGTCACACTTGCTTTATACAAAAAAGATTTCCATACTTCCCACTTTGCATTTTCCGTATCGGCATCTGCCTGTATCAGTTGCTGCTGCGCCAGCACAACATCCGCGTAACTAATCAAACCTGCTTTATATCTTGCCATAACGGCATTAAATAAAAAACTGGAAGATTGTTGCTGCGATTGAACAAGCGATGCAACACTGACAGCATTATGCAAAACCGTATCTGCTTCTTCATTTTGTTTTTTTAAATGCCATTGCATAGCTGCATAATCTTCGGTTGCCGCATCTAATAACTGTTGTTGCTGCTGAATTTTTGGTTTGATATATATGCCCTCAAATAATGGAACAGAAAGTTGTGCAGCCACACCATAATTATAGCGTTGAAAATACAAGCCTTGTGACGTTTTTACATCATTGCTTTCATCAATACCGGAGCCTCTTGCATAACCTGTTCCGGATAAAGAAAGCGTGGGTTTTTTTAATTGGTGCAGTACAGTTTCATTGTTCTTTTGATTATCAATTTCTGTTTGCAACGCCTGTAATTCAGGGTGCAATAATGTGTCATTCATTTGAAAAAATACGGGCTGTTTATTAAGCAGCACGGTATCAATAGCAGCAAAGTTTGTATCAATACCAATTAATTCCTGCAATTGAATAAACAACGTGCCGGTTGACTTTTGCTGTTGCTGTAATAAAATATTTGCTTTAGCATATTCTGCATTCCATGATGCACTGTCTGTGCCGGGCCTTAATCCCTTTTGCGTAAGTGTTTGTGACAATTGTAAGGCTGTCGCAACACGATTTAAATTATTCTGGTAAACTGTTACCAGTTTATTGGCAAGCAGCCAGTCAAGATAAGTATTGATTAATTGAACATTTTGCCTGAATAACTGTAATTGTTCTTTTGCTTTGGCAGCATTGATTTGCGTAATTGTTCTTTTGCTTTGGCAGCATTGATTTGCGTATTTGCCTGTTGCAATAAAGATTTTTCATAACCGAATGTTACAACATCCCATTTTGCAATCAATGCAGCAGCACTTCCAAAAACTCCATTGTATGAATTTGCCATTGCCGGAGGGCCGCTAATGGGTGTAACAAAAGAAGGAAACACCATGCCTGTGATATTATTGTAAGTAGCATAATTAATTTGGTATGCTGCCTGCAACTGCGGTTTAAACTGGTTTTTAATTACGTTTGTTTGGCTTTGGGCAGCCAGTGTGCGAAATGCAGTTGCTTTATTAGCTGCATAGTTTTTGTTTGATTGCTCAATTAATTTTACGAGTGTTGAGGATGGCTGTGAATAAGAAAAAATTAAACTGAATAAAAAACAAATACAAGCAATAAAACACTTCATAAATGATTGCTTACTATAAATAATTTAAATGCAAAAGGCAATTTACCAATCAAAACAATAGCCCGTTCATTTAATACCGATTTAATTTCTCCAGGCGATTTCTTTCTTTTCCTCGTAATCCGTAAAAGCTTTTTCCAAACCTGTTAATACTTCTGCAGATGTTTCGAATAATGCTTTAGCTGACGGATCTTTTAATTTTTCAATATCACTTCTTAGATGATTGATTAATGACCTGAGTTCTTTCTTTACATGGGCAGTGTGCTGCGCAGGATTGCTTGTATTTTCGTTTTGCATAATAAAAGTTTTATAAGTTAAAAATTATGATGTAATTATATTTTCGGAGTAAATTGAGATAAGTCATAAATTCCTAAACTCTTTTCAATAGCTGCCACACGATTTACCATTGTTTCAAAACCATCCTCACCAAATTTTTTGTGTTCATTGTTCTCAAATTCTTCACCTAAGCTGTCATACTCATGTTTGGATACCAGCTTTCTAAATGCAGGAAAAAGCACGGTATCTTCTCTTGCCTCATGCGGTGCATACATGGTGTTGAAAGTAAGCAGCAGTTCAATCAATCTTTGGTTTTCCTGTGCTGTCCTGTTTGTATGGCTGGTTACCTGTATTATTTCATCTGTAACGCTTCGGCCTGCCTGGTGTTGCTGGTATAACACATCTACCAGATCAGTCAGCTGGTTTGCCTTTTTGAATCGCGGGAATAAATAATCTTCCTCCTGCTTTTCATGATAATCCTCTACAAATGCCCTGATGATATTTGCTGATTTTGTGATCGCATCAACGGGAAAATTTTCTTTATTCATTAAATGCATTCTGCAATTATCATAAATCAATAATATACGTTTCAGCACGCCATGCTCCTGCATCAGATCTTCCGGCGGCGATACTTCTTTTTCTTCACCTTCTTTATCTTGACAACCGTTTAATAAACCGACACCGGCAATACCTGATAGTGTTGCTATCAAGCTTTGTTTTACAAATGTTCTGCGTCCGGTTGAATTATGGATTTCCATATTGTTCGTTTATGGATAAATAACCTCAAAGGTCGTTCCATAAGTTCCGTTTATGGTATCAGGCATTTTGTTTTTGGAATGATTGAGGCGTAGTTCCAACCGATTTTTTAAAATACTTTATAAAATGCGAAGGATTGGTAAAATCAAGTGTATAAGAAATTTCAGAAAGATGCCTATCATAATTGTGCCACCAAAAATCAAGTAATAAAAGTCAAAAAATCCAGATCCGATAAAATTCTAATTAACAAATATATTCAACGCGGCATAACGCTATAAGCATTTACTTTATCTTCAATTTTCTTATTTCAATTTGGCCTGTTATCGGCAGACAACAAATGGATCAGAGCATTGTGGTGGCCAGGCAGCGAAAGATATTTTGAAAAATCCAGACACATATGAGAAAAGTAATTGCAGCAATAAACATGACACTTGACGGGGTTTGCGACCATACGGTCGGAGTTGTTGATGAGGAACTGCATCAACATTATTCTAAACTTATAAATAATGCAGGCGTTATTTTATATGGCCGGACAACCTATCAGCTCATGCAATTTTGGCAAGCATTATTGAAGAATCCTTCTGGTGAAAAATCAATGGATGACTTTGCCATTTCAATAGACAGAATTCAAAAACTTGTTTTCTCCAACACCCTGAAGGACACAGGATGGGACAGTGCAAATCTGGCGAACAGACCGCTTAACGAAGAAATTTTAAAACTCAAACAACAACCGGGAAAAGACATTTTAGTTGGGAGCCGGAGCTTAATTATTCAGCTTTTAAACAGTAAACTTATTGATGAATTTCAACTTTGTATTCATCCTATCATTGAAGGAAAAGGGCTGCCGTTGTTTAACCAAATAAAGAATAGGACTGTTTTCAAACTTGCTAAGACAAAATCCCTGAACTCAGGTGCAGCCGTACTCTACTATGAACCGACGTCAGGAACAACAACGAACCGCTAACATTGGTGCCAATAGCTGGGCCGGGCATTCGGGTAATTGGTCACGGGTTTCTAAAAAAGATTAATTGAACGACATTTATTGTGATGTTTTAACTTAACACACAAAGTAAAAAATTATGTACCAGTATATACCTGTTTGTTTATATTTGCCTGCTTCATTGTTTAACACATGAAAAAAACGATAACTGAACTGATTCAAATTGACTCCTCACTTGCCACGCCTGTTTATAAACAAATCGTGCAATCCATTTACAGGAACATTGATAATGGTGTGCTGGTAAAGGATGATATCCTCCCTTCTGTAAATAAAATATCGGAAGTTTTTTCGTTGGCAAGGGGTTCTGTTTTTAGTGCCTATAATGATCTGCGCGCATCCGGCATTATCGATTCTATTCCTGGAAAAGGTTATTTTGTTAAAAGCACAGACACCAAACAAATCAAGCGCATTTTTCTGTTATTCAGCACTTTTACGCCCTATAAAGAAACTTTGTTTAATGTGTTACTGAATGCTTTGCCAAAGGACTGCACACTCGATATTTATTTTCATCATCACAGTATCAAGATGTTTGAATCGCTTATCCGCGAACAAGGTGGCTATTATAATACGTTTATTATAATGCCTGAAGTGCACGACGCAACATCTTCTATACTTTCAAAGCTTGATCAACGCAATACTTTTCTTTTGGATGTCGGCTTTAAAGAATATAAGAAGCAGTATCCCGGCGTATATCAAAACTTTGAAAAAGATATTTACTCTATTCTCCTGTCGAATAAAAATCTCATTGCGAAATATAAAAGATTATTCCTTGTTTTTCCTGAATCTGTTCGCACAAAAGATATTATAACCGGTTTCAACAAATTCGGCAAAACAAAAACTGTTAATACGGCTATTATTAATAAGATTAATGAAGACGATATTAAAAAGCTGGATGCTTTTATTGTTATCGAAGATAACGATCTTGTACAGATTGTAAAATTTGCCAAATTAAAAGGCTGGCAGCCAGGTAAAGACATTGGGATCATTTCTTACAATGAAACAAATTTAAAAAGTGTAATTGGCAATGGCATTACGACCATCACCACCGACTTTAAAGCCATGGGCCGTTCAATGGCCGAAATGGTAATAAACGGGGATCACCATGTTATCGAAAATCCATTTATCATGATAGACAGGCAATCATTTTAAATAATTACAACAGTATGAGTTCTATTCTTGAACCGGAAATAACATTCATAAACGGAAAATTAAAAGGGAAAAATATTGATCGCATAGACCGAAGGTTAAAAGACTTAAAAGATATTTTTTTTGATAAAGCTGCCTTGAAGAAGATGAATCCTGAAACGGTGGTATATGAAGTTGAATCTTATTTCCCGGTGACGCCGGACACGGAAGGCGGATTATTTTATGGTATCACTTACATACATCCCGGTATGGTGGGCAATGAATATTTCATGACAAAGGGCCATTTTCACAAGATAAGAAACCGCAGTGAATTTTATTGCACACTTCATGGAGAAGGTATGCTGCTGCTGATGGATGAAAACAGAAACACATGGGCCGAAAAAATGTACCCGGGAAGTATTCATTATATAAAAGGCAACACAGCGCACCGCACAGCAAATACAGGGAATTCTATACTTTCTTTCAGTGCATTCTGGCCTGCTGATGCGGGCCATGATTATGCAACAATAAGTGAAGAAGGCTTTTCAAAAATCCTGATATGCGAAAACGGAAAACCTGTATTAGCCGGGAAATAATTTAAACGATTGCGATGAACAATTTTTTTATTGGTATCGATTTAGGCGGAACAAGAATTAAACTTGGATTAATAAGCAATGATGAAGGTAATAATAGGTTACTTGATAAAAAGATTATCCCCGCCCAATCGGCAAAAGGTTTAGCCACAAGCCTGCCCATCATAAAAGATCATATCAATAATTTACTTAACTCAAACAATGTTGATATAAATATACTCAAGGGCATAGGTCTCGGATTCCCCGGTCTCGTAAACCCGCAGTCAAATCAAATATTAAGTACCAATGCCAAATACGATGATGCTTTACATATAAAGTTAGATGAATGGGTGCATGCAAACTGGAACGTTGATTTTTTTATGGATAACGATGCCCGTTTGGCTGCCGTGGGAGAATGGAAATATGGCGCCGGCAGCGATACCGATGACCTCGTGGTAATGACAATAGGCACCGGCATTGGCACTTCTGTTATTATGAACGGGCAACTAATGCGTGGCAAACATTTTGAAGCCGGCTGCCTTGGCGGCCATATTTCGGTTGTGTATAATGGCAGGCAATGCACCTGCGGCAACAAAGGCTGCGTGGAAGCTTATGCAGCCACATGGAGCTTAAAGGAAAGGATACGGGAACATGAGGCATTCAGCAAAAGCTCGTTATCAACAGTTGATGTTATAGATTTTGAAGCCATGTTTAATGAAGCGGATAAGCAGGATGCGCTGGCCATTGAATTCAAAAATGATTGTATTCAGCTTTGGGCTGCAGCCATCGTAAATCTCATCCATGCCTACGACCCTGAAGTGGTGGTTATTGGCGGCGGCGTTATGCACCGGCATGAAGAACTAATACCACGCATCAAAGAGCTGGTTCACCAGCATGCCTGGACACCATGGGGAAAGGTTGAAATAGAACCATCTCAATTGTTAAGCGATGCTGGTATTTACGGTGCGGTATATTGTTTACAAAACAGGATATAAAAATTTTATTATTTATCAAAATATTTAGTTTCAATGGAAGGATATATTCCGAACTATGATAAGTTTCCCATTGTTCAGGTAAAGCAGCAAAATGTTTTATGCGGTGAAGGCTGGGAACAAACATGCAGCATTATTAATGAGTGCATTCAATCTGTATCTAATGCAAAAAAAATTATTGCAATAGAATGTTATACTGAAATACTCGATGAAGAAGTTTTAACTAACCTGCAATCCTGCATCAAAGGTGAATTTATTCTCACCAAAAATTATATGCTGCCGGAAGATACAATTAGCAAAATGGTTTATCCGGATGTAACGGATGATGCCGTGTTTGGTTATATCACCCGTCTTGCAATAAACGATTTTTTTGATGCGGATAAGATTGAGCTTTTTAAAAAAGAATTAGAAAAGAAACAAGACACCGTAATTATTTATGGTATTGGTGCAACCCTGCTTGCACAACAATACGACCTGTTGGTTTACTTCGATATGACACGCTGGGAAGGACAGCTTCGTCAAAGAAGAAATGAGGTGAGCAATCTTGGCGTTAACAATAAACAGCTTAAAGCATCCCTACAATATAAACAGGCTTATTTTGTTGACTGGCGTGTGGCAAACCGGCACAAGCGAACCTTAATGCACAAATGGGACCTGGTAGTTGATACCGTTAAAAAAAACAACCCCAAAATTGTTGAAGGCAAAGCATTGAATAAAGCGCTTGAACAAACAGCACATCAGCCATTCCGCGTTGTTCCTTTTTTTGATCCCGGGCCATGGGGCGGGCAATGGATGAAAAAATATTGTGACCTGGATAAGAATGAAAAAAACTTTGCCTGGTGTTTTGATGGCGTACCGGAAGAAAACAGCCTGCTGCTGCAATTCGGCGATATTGTTTTTGAAACGCCGTCCATCAACGTGGTTTTTGCACAGGCAAAACCTTTGCTGGGCGATGTTGTTGAGGCAAGATTCGGTGCAGAATTTCCAATCCGTTTTGATTTTTTAGATACCATTGAAGGCGGTAACCTAAGCCTGCAGGTGCATCCAACAAATGAATATATCCGCGAAAAATTCGGCATGTTTTATACGCAGGATGAAAGTTATTATATGCTTGATGCAGATGAAGGTGCCCATGTTTACCTTGGTTTGAAAGATGGTATCGAACCAACAGAAATGATCGCGGAATTAACGGAGGCGCAGAAAGGCAAACAACCTTTTGATGCAGATAAATTCGTGAATAAAATTCCTATAAAAAAACATGACCATGTTTTAATTCCATCGGGTACAGTTCATTGTTCCGGCCGGGGAAGTATGGTGCTTGAAATAAGTGCAACACCTTACATTTTCACATTCAAATTATGGGATTGGGGAAGATTGGGTTTAGATGGAAAGCCTCGCCCCATCAACATAAAGCACGGTGAAAAAGTTATTGACTGGACTCGCACAACAGAATGGACAAAACAGAATTTAGTTAATACAATCAAAGAAATAAATCGTGGTGACGGCTGGCATGAAGAATATACCGGCTTGCATGAAACTGAGTTTATAGAAACAAGAAGGCATTGGTTTACCAAAAAGGTTCATCATTCAACAAACAACAGTGTAAATGTTTTGAATTTGATTGAAGGACGTGAGGTTATTGTTGAAAGCCCGGTTAATGCATTTGATCCTTTTATTGTGCACTATGCAGAAACGTTCATTATTCCTGCATCAGTAAGAGCGTACACAATTCGTCCTTATGGTGAAAGCGAAGGGAAAGAATGCGCCACATTAAAAGCATTTGTGAGATTTAAAGCCTAAAGTTTTGCTTATTGTAAGATAAACCTGATTGATTCAATAAAGTTCTTTGAACGTCATGTCGAGGTAACGAGACATCTCCTTAAAATCAAAGGGTATAGTACTCGGGAGATTTCTCCTATCGTCGAAATGACGTACAACATAATTCAAACAATAAAAGAAAAATCCAATTATATGAGTGAATTTGTAACCAAACCAATTCCTGATGCAAAGCCGGATGTTGCTTTTGTATCAAGACCATGGGGCACGTTTAAACAATATGCATTCAACCAGGATTGCACTGTGAGTTTAATGAGCGTATTGCCGGGACAGCGTTTAAGCCTTCAATCACATACAGGGCGCGCAGAACTTTGGATCGTGATTGATGATGGTGCAACCGTGCAGGTGGGTGATGAAATAAAAGAATATGATAGGGGTGATGAAATCTGGATCCCGGCCAACGAAAAGCATCGCTTGTCATGCAAAGGCGATAAGCCTGTACGTGTGCTGGAAGTAGCATTTGGCAACTGGCAGCAGGCCGATATTCAACGGTATGAAGACGATTATAGACGTTCCGAAAAGGGAGAATAAACAATAACGATTGCTTTATGAATTTTAATAAAAGAATAAATTATATATGCTTTGCAGTAGCACTGGGTGGTTTACTGTTTGGCTTTGATACAGCCGTTATTTCAGGTGCTATCAGTTTTGTAAAAACACAATTTTCTTTAGATACGGTCGCCGAAGGCTGGATGGTAAGCAGTGGCCTGCTCGGTTCTATCATTGGTGTGTTTGCAACGGGTATTATAAGTGACAAGATTGGTAGAAAAAAGACCATCATTGTAGCAGCTATTATGTTTTTATTGTCAGGTTTTGGTTGTGGTTTTGCTTCATCGTTCACCTTACTGGTTATAGCAAGAATGATTGGCGGCATTGGCGTGGGGATGGCCTCCGTTATATCGCCCATGTACATTTCAGAGTTTGCGCCGGCGGATAAAAGAGGCAGAATGGTTGCGTATTACCAGCTTGCCATTACCTTAGGCATTTTGCTGGCGTATCTTTCAAACGCCTATATTTTATCAATATCAGATAATGGTACAAGTGAGTTACTGCAGCAGCCCTGGCGCGGCATGTTTGTGGTGATGTGCATTCCGTCTTTACTGTTTTTATTGATGCTGGTAAAAGTGCCTGAAAGCCCGCGTTGGCTGGTTGAAATAAACCGGCAGCAGGAAGCTCAAAAGATTTTATATACTGTAAGGCCCAAAGCTGCGGCAGATAAGGAATTCAACGATATTCTACATGCAAAATCAAGGGCAAAAACAACGTCAGTTTCACTGTTGCATCCATCTGTCCGGATTCCATTGATTATAGGGATTGTACTGGCGGTATTACAACAGTTCTCCGGTATTAATGCCATCATTTATTATGGCCCCAACATCTTTCAGTCAGCAGGTTTAGATAGCAGCAACGCATTAATGTTCCAGGTTATCATTGGCACCGTGAACTTTTTATCAACCATTATTGCTATTGCTTATGCTGATAAATACGGCAGAAAGTTTTTATTGAAAACAGGTTTAACAGGTATCATCATTTCATTAATATTATGCGGTATTCTTTTTTACACCAATCATACGCAGGGCTATCTCTTATTGGTACTAATGATGCTCTATATCATCTGCTTTGCATTTTCTATCGGCCCGGTAACATGGATCATCATCAACGAAATTTTCCCAACACATGTACGTGTAAAAGCTGTTACGGTCTGCACCATGGCTTTATGGATCGCCGTATGGCTCGTTGGTCAGTTCTTTCCTTGGCTGCTGGAAAAAGCAGGGCCTGCATTTACATTCTGGGCATTCGCAATTTTTAGTTTAATCAATCTCCTATTCAGTTTAACGGTTGTAAAAGAAACCAAAGGCAAAACGCTGGAAGAAATGGATACAGCTTTTGTGGCGCCGCATTAAAAAATCATCATTATTCATTAATAAATCAATAACAATGGCTTCAAGAAGAAAATTTTTACAAACTGCTGCATTGGGCTCTGCTGCTGCTTTAAGTGGTACCAATATTATCGCCCGGGATAAAAAAATATATGCCATAAAAGATAACCCGGTTGTTGTATCTACATGGGGTTTCGGGCAAAAGGCAAATGCCGGTGCATGGGAAATATTAAGCAAAGGCGGCAGGGCTTTGGATGCTGTGGAAGCCGGTGTAAAAATTCCTGAAGCCGATCCTACCAATCAAACTATTGGATTAGGTGGATTGCCCGATCGTGACGGGTATGTTACGCTCGATGCCTGCATCATGGATGAAAATTATAACTGCGGTTCTGTAATGTGCCTTGAACATATTGTTCATGCTATTTCTGTAGCAAGATTGGTAATGGAAAAAACACCGCATATTGTTTTAGCCGGTGATGGCGCATTACAATTTGCATTAGCCAATGGTTTTAAAAAAGAAAACCTTTTAACGCCTGAAAGTGAAAAAGCATGGAAAGAATGGCTGAAGACATCCAACTATCATCCTGAGATAAATGTGGAGAACAGGTTGTATGATAAAAACAAAGACCCTATGCCGGGCGGGCCATCCAACCATGATACTATTGGCATGATGGCGATGGATGCAAACGGTAATTTAAGCGGCGCCTGCACAACAAGCGGGCTTGCTTATAAAATTCATGGCCGTGTTGGCGATTCTCCCATCATTGGCGCTGGTTTGTATGTTGATAATGAAGTTGGCGCTGCCACATCAACCGGTGTGGGTGAAGAAGTAATTCGCATTGTTGGTTCACATTTAGTGGTTGAATTGATGCGGCAGGGTAAAAGTCCCGAAGATGCGTGCAGGGAAGCCGTTGAAAGAATTGTAAAGAGAAATCCTGAAAAATCAAAAGATATACAGGTAGGTTTTGTTGCGTTGAACAAGAGAGGTGAATATGGCGGCTATAGTTTGCAACCCGGTTTTGTTTATGCCGTAACCGGTAAAACAATCAATAAAATATTTCCTTCAAAAAGTTTTTATAAATAAAATCTATGAGTAATAAAGCAGTATTGGAAGTTTGCGCTTTTCATATTGAGTCCTGTTTAATTGCAGAAAAATGCGGCGCGGTACGGGTTGAATTATGCGATAACCCGATTGAGGGCGGCACTACGCCCAGCTATGGCACCATAAAACAGGTAAGAGAAAAAATTTCGATCAAATTATATCCCATCTTAAGGCCACGTTCAGGCAATTATTTTTATAGTGATGAGGAGTTTGATATTTTGAAAGATGATATTAACATGTGCAAACAATTAGGTTGTGATGGCATTTCTGTTGGCATATCAAAGATCAATGCTGAAGTGGATACAGAAAGACTGAAGCGCATTGTTGAATGGGCTGGCCCAATGGGCGTAACCTGTAACCGTGTGTTTGATTGCGCGCCGGAACCTTTTAACGCCCTGGAAGATATTATCAATTGCGGCTGTGAACGCATACTTACATCGGGATTAAAAACCGCTGCGCCGGATGCTGCTGATCTTTTAAAACAACTGGTTGATAAAGCCGGTAACAGAATTATTATTATGCCTGGCGCCGGTGTAAAATCATCCAACATAGCAAAGCTGAGAGATGCAAGTGGTGCAAAAGAATTTCATTCATCTGCCAGGAAAGCCGCACCGAATCCTGTCACTTATATTAACAAAGAAGTAAGCGACTATGGCAATGTTTATATAGCTGATGAAGTTGAAGTAAAAGCAATGATTGCAGCATTAAATAGTTAGGCTTTAATTGTATTTATCAGATAACTCCTGTTTTATAAATCAGGAGTTATTTGTTTTAACAGCCTTCATCTTTGGTGTTAGAAAATGAATAATAACCCATGCTAGCAGATAGGCTAAGCCGCATATGATGAAGAGCATATTATAACCAGCAACAATATCGCCCTTTGATTTATAGGAATCCAAAAGATAACCTACAAGAACCGGAAAAAGAATACCGCCTAAAGAACCTGCCATCCCTCCTATTCCAATAACAGAACTTAATGCTTTTTTAGGAAACATATCGGATGCAATTGTAAAAATGTTGGCGCTCCATGCATTGTGTGCTGCAGCGGCAAGACTGATTAAAACAACAACCGTCCATATATTGTCCGCATATTTTGCATACATAATGGGCAATACGCAAACTGCAGCTATAAGCAATGTGGCTTTTCTTGCCCGAAAAACAGGCCAGCCGCTTTTTATTAAATAAGACGATAAATACCCACCGCCCACACTGCCAATGGTTGTGGCAAGATAAACCGCACCCAGCTGGAGGCTGGGCTTTGATAAATCTAAAGAAAAGGTTGATGAAAAATAAGATGGCAGCCAGAATAAAAAGAACCACCAGATAGGATCGGTAAGAAACTTACCTGTGATAAACGCCCATGTTTGCCGGAAGCCAAGCAATTTCAACCAGCTTATTTTTTCCGTTTCTTCCCCTTCATCAACATCACTGTTGATATAATTGTATTCTGTTTGTGAAAGATGTTTTTTCTTTTCGGGCACCTCATAAAAAAACAGCCAGCATATCAGCCATATAAAACCAAGTGCGCCGGTTATAACAAAAGCCTCTTTCCATCCGTAAGCGCTTAAAATTAAAGGAACAACTATAGGTGCAACGACAGCGCCAATACTGGCGCCTGAATTAAAAAGCCCTGTTGCCAGTGCCCTTTCTTTTTTGGGGAACCATTCAGCAATGGCTTTTATGGCTGCAGGAAAATTCCCCGATTCCCCTATCCCCAAAAAACTTCTTACCATTATAAAACCGCCGGTGCTTTTTACAAAAGCATGCAGCATGGCAGCAATACTCCATAAAATGATGGAGATAGTATATCCCAATTTTGTTCCGATATTATCAATCAACCGGCCAAAAAGCAATAAACCTATCGCATAAGTAAAAGAAAAGGCCATTACAATACGGCTGTAATCCGTTTCTGTCCAGTTGAATTCCTTTTCCAGCACGGGTTTGAGCAAGCCTATAACCTGCCTGTCGATATAGTTGATGGTTGTTGCAAAGAACAACAATACAACAACCATCCAGCGGACGTTGCTGTTTTTTTTATCCATTGAAATAACCATCGCTTCGGAATTCTTTTTAATCATTGGCATATTTTAAATAAGCAACCACTAATACCGCTAATTATTTTTTAGCTTTCGAAAGTTCATCGCGCATTTGCTTTAATATTTTATTATTCGCTTCGATAAGATGCGTTGTATTGCCGGCCTTATACCATTCCAAAAACCTGTCCTGGTGATAAAAAGGTTCCGGTGTAAGCAATTCGTTTTCGAGATAACTGATAAGGCTGGAATAATAAGAATCAGTTTCACCGGCAATCATAATTCTTGCACGCAAAGCATTAAAATCATTCAACTGCTGATTAATCGTTTTAATATAAGCTGGATGCCGGAAAGAAGAAGCCTCAGCTGTTTGCATTACTTCTTTTACAAACATGCCGGCACCTCCATCTTTATTAGGTTGTTCCAGTTCCATTAAGCCGGTAATTGTTGGCGTAAGATCCGTGTGTTCAAAATAGGATAATTGCCTGTTTTTAGCGATGGACGGGCCGGTAAATAACATCGGCGTTATCACACTGTCTTTATCAATCATCGGGTGCCAGCCCTTCTCGCTCTGTCCATGATCGGAAGTAACGATCAGTAAGGTAGATTCCCACTTACCGGTTTGTTTTAAATCATCGATCAATACGCCTAATAACCTGTCTGCGTTTTCAACAGCATCAACATAGGGCGAACCTTCACCCCAAATATTTCTGTAATAAGATTTATCCGGTGTTGTATAAGATAAGAAGCGGCCTTCATTACCCGGTGTTTGTAAATGTATCCTGCAATAACGCACGTCATATTCATGCAGCAGTTCAATGCTTTGCTTTACCACCTGTTCATCCGTCATACCAGGATTATGGATATTGATGGTAAAGCCGTTGCTCACAGATATGTAGGCTTTTGTATTTACTACAAATGCAGTTGTTTGAGGAAATGCATCCTGCAGCATTTTATTCCCCTGTTTAATAAACAATGTTCCTTCCTGCAAAACAGGATTGGGAAATGATGAACTGTGTATGCGGCCATATTCACCAACCGTTGGATGATGCGGCATGATCATGTGCGACTGTTCAATATAAGTGCCTTCTTTTATCAGGCTGTTAAAAACAGGCATATTCAGTCTTGCAGGCGCTTTCCAGTGAAGCCCGTCAATAAAAAAAACAATTACTCTTTCCGGTTTATTCATGATCGTTTATAATGCTTCATTCAAAGCTATAAAGTAAGTTGTGAGTAGCACCGCTCCAAAAAGCAATTCAATCTTCTTAACCTTAGTCTCTTCTTCCAAACACCGCTCCTCTTTCAATCGGCATAACATTATCTGCATAAAATTTCAACCAGTTATTTTCAAGCTTTCTTTCTTTTGGTTTCCAATTATTCATGCGTTTTTCGAACTCTTCATCTTCAATTAAGAGATCAATTTTTCTTTTATCAAGATCAATTAAAATTGTATCACCATTTTCAATAATGGCAAGCGGGCCGCCGCAGGCAGCTTCCGGCATTACCTGCCCTATTGTAATTCCTTTGTTTAAACCTGAAAGCTCACCATCCGTAACAACAGCCACAGTATCTGCAAGGCCCGCCCCGCTTAAGGCAGCCATAAAACTGCAGGCGAATACAGTGCCCGGCCCGCCAACCGGCCCCATCATCCTCAAGACAACAATATCTCCATCAACGATGTTCCCTTTTGCAAGCTCCTGCATCGCCAGGTCTTCATCTTCATACACTTTTGCAGGGCCGCTAAAAATACGGTTCGACCCATCAATACCTGAAAGTTTAACAATTGCGCCCGATGGAGCTACACTGCCTCTGATAATGGCGAGACCCGGTTCTTTTCGAAAAGGATTGTTTATTGTATGAATGATGGTTTCATCCATTTCAATAGTCCGCTCCAGCACAACAGCCAGCGTTTTATTTTCGACCGTTAATACTTCTATGTTGAGTAATGTTTTAAGCTGATGCAAAACCGCATTGGTACCACCTGCTTTATCAAAATCCTCAATACGATCCGGACCATTGGGCCTTATCTGCGTGATCTGTGAAAACTTTGCAGATTCGTCCTCAAACATTTTTATCATATCAATATCAAGGGCGGCTTCAACAGAAATTGCAGTAAGATGCCGCACTGTATTGACAGAACAACCAATGGAGACAGCAACCCGCACAGCGTTCTCAAAAGCTTCTTTAATTAATATATCCCTTGGACGAACATTCTTTTCTATAAGCTCGAGTATTTTAAAGCCCGCCCTTTTTACAATCTCTTTTAGACGCTCACTGCCAGCCCTTACCGGCGTTGTTTGAGATAAAGCCATACCCAATGCTTCCGCCATACAATGCATGGAATTAGCCGTGGCAAGGCCTGCACAAACACCGGGGCCTTTGATGGCGCAGCGCGTCCAGTCTTTCATATCATCCAGCGTCATCTTTCCGGTAAGCAAAGTACCGACGCCTTTATACACTTCTTCAATATCAACATTTCTGCCGTTACAGGCACCGCCAAGCTGGTAACCGCAGGGCACAACGATTGAAGGAATATTCAATCGTGCTGCCGCCATAAGATGTGCCGGTGTTGTTTTGTCGCATGATGATAACAGTATCATCCCATCCAATACTGCGCCTTCAATCATTACTTCAATATCGTTTACCATAAGGTCCCGCGTTGGCATAAGATAACGTGCCTTTTTGCCCGCAGATGTTACGAAATCTGAAGGCGCAATGGTGTTTACTTCAAAGGCCAAACCACCGGCTGCACGAACAGCCTGTTGCGCCAGCTTTGAAAGCTCATCCAGGTGCTGGTAACAAACTGACAGGCCTGATGATGAATTGATAATGGCTATCTTAGGCTTATGAAAATCTGCTTCATCTATGCCCATAGCGATCCACTGAGCCCTTCTCACAGCCCATCTTGTGCTGCCTTCTTCAAAATTGCTCCTGAGATTATTTTTCATTCGTGCAAGTTTGTTTTTTCAATGTCCTAACAGAACCCCCTTACATACATTCCCTGTATGTGAAAAACATTTTATATGGGTGTTTCATCGGCATTTTTTAAATTATTTTCCTTCATCCATTCCTTTACCATTACACCGTTAAGCGCTGTTGCTGTAATATTTTCTTTTAATATCAACCCACCCGCCGCACCAGCGGCGTAGCCCATTCCAAAGCATTGTGCGGTAACACGTGCCGATGCCAGCGCTTCATGTTCTGCTGACAGGCACCGGCCCGCCACCAATATGTTCACAGCATTTTTGGGGATTAATGTTTCAAACGGTATATCATAAAAATCATCTTCGGGGTAATGTATTTTTAGACCACCGGCTCCATGCAATTCTATCGGCCAGGCAGAATGAGCTATGGCATTTTTATTTTTTACGGCATGTATTACATCATCATTCATAAGCCTTGCCACCCCTGCGATGGAACGCGTTTGCCTGATGCCTACCTGTGCGCCTGTATCAGACATATAAGCATCACTAAAAGCATCAATATTTTCCATAAGAAACTTTGCGTATTCACGCGCCTGTTTACGGCCTTCTGTTTCAGCAAAAGTGAGATCAGTTGAATCGATACCCGTGGGCACAGACCCATCAGGATACGTTATCCTTGTCATATTGCAAAGCACCTCGCCGGAATTTGGCAAAGGGAATATATACACATGATGCCTGGGCAAATGATACCGGCCGGTTAAATGCGCTGTTTCAATTTCAGCATTCAAATCATGAGGATCAAGTTGAAGGAACGCATCCATATCAACGTTAGCCATTTTAAATATCATGGTTGGCGTTTGCACCTGACCGTTATTGCCGAATGTTGTTTTAAGGCTAATGCTATGAACAACTTCCGCATCGCCGGATGCATCAATAACCATTTTAGGCTTAACGGCATACTGGCCTTCATAGCCTTTTACTAACAGGTAACTGATGCGGCTACTATCATCTGTATAAGCTTTTAAAAAATTAGTATGATAAAGTATGCTGCAGTTGTGTGTGGTTAACAATTCATCCGCTGTTTCTTTCCATTTTAAACTGTCATGCGGTACCAGTAATGTCTTCCCAAATTTTACAGGCTTAACAACAGCATGTTTGTTTTGCAGCATGGAATAAAATTCATCAGCAAAGCCAAACACAATCTGTTCAGGCTTATTGCCACTGCTGAACAAACCACAAATAGTACCGCTGAGGCCGGCAACAGTAGCACCGCCGCAAAAACCATATTTTTCAATCAGCAGAACAGACAACTTTAGCCGTGCCGCAGCAATAGCAGCAGCAACACCTGCCGGGCCTGCACCTATTACACAAACATCAGGTTCATACCTTACAGGTACATTATAACTATCAACGGTGAATATTTTTTTCATTCAACATATTTTCTGTTGCGGGAAAGTATTGGAGGTTACAGATATTGGGAGGTTGCCTGCCATTCAAAGCATCAATAACCGCCTGTGCTGCAGCAATGGCAATCCGTTCATTAGATTCTTTTGTAGAACCTGCAACATGTGGTGATAAAACAACGTTAGAGAATTTAAGTAGTGGATTACCTGCATTCATTGGCTCTTCTTTAAACACATCCAATGCAGCGCCGGCAATTTTATTTTCAGACAAAGCATCTACCAGTGCCTGCTCATCAACGAGGTCGCCTCTTGAAGTATTGATGAGATAAGCTTTTGGTTTCATCATATTCAAATATGGATCGCTGATAAATTTATGTGTGAGTGGGGTTGCCGGGCAATGAACGCTTACAAAATCAGAATCCTTAAATATGGTCTCAAGATCATCCGAAAAATTTACATCCAAACCTTCATGTGCAATAAATGGATCGTAGGCAGTAACGATCATACCCAGGCACTTACAAAATTTTGCAGTAGCCCGGCCGGTTTTGCCATAACCTATTATACCTATCTTCTTTCCTTTTATATCAATCTGGTTGAGTGAAAAGCGTTCATGCCATCTTTGTTTGCGCACTGCCTTATCCATGAATATAACCTGCTTTGAAAGCGCCAGTATCATAGCCACCGCATGTTCTGCAACCGTTGTATCATTAGTGCCCGGTGTGTTGCATACATATATGCCATGCTCGCCTGCAAACTTCATATCAACATTATCCATCCCTACACCCGTTCTCGCAATAATTTTTAAATTAGCGCCCTTCGCAATTACATCTTTATCAAAAATTGTTGTGGCCCTTAAAATAGCGGCGTCCGCATCTGCAATCAAAGCCATCGCCGTTTCTTTTGTTGTATCAGGTGCCAGCACCATATCCACTTTCCCTTCTAATATTTCTATGCCTTTGGAGTTTATCGGTTCTGAAATAAATACTTTCGGGAGTTTGCTCATATATGTTTTAAACTTTTAATTGTTTTCAAAAAGATGTATCAATGCACTGAAATCAAGCTCACCTTTTCCTTCAGATACAAGCTGCTGCATTTCATTGTGCAGCAGTTGTGTGCCGGGCAGATTAACCGATCTTTCAGCAGCAGCCTGTTTGGCAATACGCAGGTCTTTGGTATATAATTTTAATTTGAAGCCAGGAGAAAAATCCCGTTTAATCATTCTTTCGCCGGAAACAGCAAGCGTTCTGCTGTCTGCAAAACCGCCTGATAAAACTTCTTTTAATTTGGCAAGATCAATGCCTGCGCTGGCTGCAAGCGAAAATGCTTCAATAACGCCCTGCGTAGCCAATGCCGTAGCAATCTGGTTGCATGATTTTGCAATCTGTCCGGCGCCTGTTGAACCAATATGATTAATCTTCTTACCTAATATCTGAAACAAAGGCAACGCACGCTTAAAGGCAGTTTCGCTGCCGCCGGCCATGATGGAAAGACTGCCGCTTTTAGCACCAACATCACCACCTGAAACAGGTGCATCCATTGTTTCGACACCAACGGCTGCAAACCTTTCATGTATTTCTATTTCGGTGGCTGCATCAATGGTTGACATATCTATAAAAAGCTTGTCTCTGCTTAAGCCTTCCATCAAACCACCGTTGCCAAAAGCCACTTCTTTTACCTGCGGTGAATCGGGCAGCATGGTGATAATAATATCCGACAGTTCAGCAATTTCTTTGGGTGATGATGCACCTATCGCACCTTTTTTTTCAAGCTCCTGCATGGATGCAGCACCTGAACTAAAAACATACAATGTATAACCTGCATGCACCAGGTTTTTGGCCATCGGCTTGCCCATAATTCCCAGCCCGATAAATCCTATCTTTTCTTTCACTTGTTTGTGTTTTGCTTAATACTGCTATGCAGAAGTCCTGGATTTTTTTAATGCTTCAATCGTTTGTTTGGCGCCTGAATTCAGAAAGCTTGCATCGGTTCCGCAGGCAAAAAACTGAATGCCCAGTTGCTGATATTTTTTCAGATCAGCAGGATTGGCAAGCAGTATTCCAACATGCTTACCGGCACGTTTTGCGGCAGCTACAATTTTACCAACGGTTTCAACAAAAAGCGGGTGCGTTGTCTGACCGAAAATACCAAGCGCCATGGAAAGATCAGATGGTCCGATAAACAATACATCAACACCTTCAATTGCTGCAATTGCATCAAGATGATTTAAAGCTTCTTTGGTTTCTATTTGTATAACGCCCAATAATTCTTCAGAAGCCGCTTTGCGATAAGCATCAAAATCATCTCCATATTTAGCGGCGCGTATCATTTTGGCAACGCCTCTTGTTCCTTCGGGTGGATATTGCATGGCCCTGGCAACAAGCAATGCCTCTTCAGCGTTTTCAATACGCGGGCACATAATGCCATCTGCGCCCGCATCCAATACGCGATTGATGCGTTGCCGATGAAAACTTTCCACTCTTATAATGGCTGAAACATTCGTGTTCTTTAAACCAAGCAATTGGTTAATTATATCTGCTTCAGCGCCTAATCCATGTTCAATATCCACGACCACCCAGTCAAAACCCGCGTTGGCAATTATTTCTGCTGAAATTGCATTGCCAAGGCTGAGAAATGTGCCCAGCAATAGCTCACCATTATTCAATCTTTGTTTTATTCCTTTCATTTAGATGTTTAAATTTGTAAAGAGTTCTATTTATTTCAGAAGATATTATTTCCTTATATGCCATTTGGTTAAGCAACGCTTTAATCTTAAATGCAACATGCTTTGCTGCAGCATCAATAAACCATATATATCCGATATTTAATTTAAGCAGGGTTTATAAATACCGGATAAACTTTTAATCAATAAGCAAATAAACTCAGGTCTGGCAAAAACAGCCGCTTCATTATTTGCAAAAATGAATACAATATTTGCCTTGGCCACCGTAAAAAGATGTGCATTTTCTGCTCCCGGTTTGCAGCTTTTAGGAATAATGTTTTGTCATAATATTTAAAAAACAAAAAACAATTTTTTTAATTAACCCGGACACTTTTTAAAAGGATAAATTCCTTATTAAAAAGTGCTTTTGATTTATATGGAATTATTACATTAGCATTTATAACATTGTTTGTTCAGCATGAAGCCAATACTAATTAGAAACACATCGTCGCCTAATCTTTCGTTTACCATCGAAGAGCGCATAAAACCGCATTTCAGTGTGCCTTATCATTTTCATAACGAGTATGAGTTAACAGCTATTCTTAAAGGTCGCGGCTCAAGATTTGTGGGCAACCATATCAGCAGTTTTGATAATTCAGACATGGTTTTAATTGGCAAAAACCTGCCGCATCACTGGCATAACGACAAAACTGCTTCGCATTCCAATGAAGAAGTAAAAGCTATCATATTAAAATTTGATGCAGATTTTAATGGCGTAAGATTGTTTGATCTTCCTGAAAATTACCAGATTCAAAAAGTGCTGGAAAAAGCTTCCAGCGGTTTAAGGATTGTGGGCGAAACTTTTAACAAGCTCGTATCGCTGATGCAATCATTACTTACAGCAAAAGGACCGGACAGGATTTCGCTCTTATTAAAAATTTTATATGAAATAGCTATATCTGATAACCTTGAAGTGTTATCAAATCAAAATCATATTCCTGCCAGCAAAGGCAACGATTATGATAACGACCGCATGAACAGGGTGTATGTATATATTATGAACAATTACCTTGAAGAGATTAGCCTTTCAAAAGTGGCGGAAATAGCATGCATGAATGAAGCTGCTTTTTGCAAGTACTTCAAAAAAAGATATAACAAAACGCTCATGCAGGTTATAAATGAAATAAGAATAAATTATGCCTGTAAAGAATTGCTGAAAGACGATGCCAATATTACGGAAGTGTGTTACCAGAGCGGCTTTAACACGTTTTCCAATTTTGCAAAAACATTTAAAAAGATAACCGGCACCAACCCGAGGGAATACAAGATGAAGATTAAAAAATTAGAGAAGTAATGAGCATATTCGTTATATACTAAAGAGCCTGCAAAAAGCAGGCTTTATTATTTAAACACGGTTTGACCTGCTATCTTCTCCCCGCTCCATATTTTCCGTTGTGTCCATTTACCGGCAGGCGCTGTCCAGAAAACATTGTTAGCAGGAATGCCAAGATGAGATAGACCCATAGTGCACATATATAAGGCACCGGTGTAATTATAGTAATCGATGGCACCGGTTTGTTCGCCAACGATGCCTGCATTCAAAAATCCATTTTCATCAAAAGTTCCCGGCGCCAGCATCATGTGTTTTATAACTGCAGTTATTGCGGCCCGTGTGGCACCGGCATCTAATGTTGAAGGCAACTTGCGTTCACGGAAAGCCATATATTCCAGTTGTTGTAACATGGCAATACGATATACGGATGAGCGCCCGATAACAGGAAATGTTCCTTCGGGTGAAATAAGGTGTTCCAGTACCTGCGCATAACGTTCGCCGCGTGTTAAAGCTTCCTTCAGCATATTATCTACCGGCATGCCCATAGCCTTGCAGTTGTTTAATACTTCAATTAATAAAGGCTGGATTACATAACTGTTGTAATAGTCCCAATGAAATTGCGGCCCGTCTCCATATACACCATCGCCTAAATACCATTCTTCATGTTTTTTGATTGCATATTCAATTGCCTGCTTATTACACTTGCCTGTAAACTTCCATATAGCTGTTTCTATAATGGCAGGAAAAAGCAACCAGTTACTTTCATTTGGTTTAAAAGCACGGTGTGTTTCTAATGCCGTAATGATATTATTTTGCTGTATTGCTGATAAAGGCTCCCACAATTGTTTTGGAGCTATCAATAACGGGTAAGCTATGTAAGCTGCATGCACAATTCTTTCCTGTGTTGAATCACCAAACATATAATCGGGGGAAGAAGGATTGGTGGCATTAATCAAACATTGCCTTGCAAGCGCGCTGTAATATGCACGAAGTTTACCTTCATCAGTACTGTCAGCGCCAAGTGATAACCAGGGCGCCATGCCTGATAAAGTGCGGCCAAATGCCTGTAAGGGTGATGTTTGAATATTACTTTCCCTTGTTTCCCATTCCTTCCTGGGAAATACTTTATGCAACTGGTTTTTGCTTAAAGGCATCAACACCGGATCTGCTATTTTCAACAAAAGGTTAAGCGTAAAACTTCTGTCATCATTAAAGCCGGTTAATGTTTTTGTAGATGTTTGAAGGGCCTTATATAATTCACTTCCTGCAAGCAAAAAAGCACCGGTACCATACGTTTCACTGTCATCAAAATCAACATCTGTCGGAGCATCGCCAACTTCCTGCACATAACCCAGTTTACCATTGGCATTAACAGATTCTTTTAATGCCTTCCATCCTTTTTCTATCGTTGGCATAAATTCATCACGCGGCAACAAACCGTTGTTCACACCCCACGTCATTGCATATACATAAAAGCCTGTGCCGCTGGATTCTTTTTGGGGATAGTTTTCAGGATCAAGCAAGCTCTGGCTCCAGAAGCCGTTAGTCATCTGAATGCTTTTAAGCTTGTAGCACATCTCTTTAAACTGGCTTTCAAAAAACGAACGGTCAGGATGATTTTTTGGCATATACTGCATCACCCTTGCAAGCCCTGCAGCCACCCAGCCATTGCCACGCGACCAGAATATTTTTTTACCATTGGCTGATTTCATCGTAAAAAAACGGTCATCCCGAAAAAACAAACTATCAGCAGGTGAATAGAGATAGTTTGATGTGCGCTTCCATTCACGCACCATGTGATCCATATATTTGGGCTGGTTAAAAATAGTCGCCATTCTTGCATAAGCCGGTGGCGCCATAAATAAAGCATCGCACCAGCTCCACCACTCCCACCAATATTTATTGTTCTTAAAACTAATGTCCGGCTCAAGCTCCCGGCGCATGGTGGCATCCATCACAAAACGAGATTTATCAACCATAGATTTCTGTCCTGTAAGTTCATACAGTTCAAGGAAAGCCTGCGAAATAGCCAACACATTTGCATCGTAAGGGCGTGGTACCGGTTCCCAATTAACACTATCGCCCATTTGCCTTACAGCCTCAACATATTTATTGTCTGCTGTAACATTATACAGTGCCATCAAACCAATATAAAAAGGTCCATATTCCCATGAATTTAATGCTTTGCCGGTAGGATTGGCCAGTTGCCAGTCAGCAACCTTTTTTAATAAAACAGGGATTTCATGTATATTAATGCCTTGCTGGTCTCCAGCCTTTAATGAAGCCTGCTTCTGTTTCCTTTGTGCAGAAGCAGCATTCGCACAAAAAATAAAAAGTATAAAAAGAAAATAAAAACAGGTTTTACGCATAATCATTCGTATTATCAGGTAAGTTTAAATGCTATGGGCTAATAAATTCAAATGCACAGGCGCCTTTCTTTAAGGCCTTATCATTTAAAGTGAATGATAAACGATATAGTTTACTGCCCCATGTATTCGTTAATTTTTCATCATCCAATATTTTTTCTTCAACACCTGCGGTCATTAAACCTGGCGCGTATTTTAATATAAGCATAAGCCGGCCTTCATTGTTATAAAAACCTACTTCGCCTTTAACATCACTCTTAACAGAACAACTGCTGAGGAAATTAATCTTTGTTTCGCCTGTGATTTTTTCAAGCTCAAAATTTTCAGAAAGCACCAGCTTGCTTTTTTGCTGATTAAACAAAAACCTCCGCTTCCAAGTTTTCACATAAGCTTCTGCCGGATAAGCTTTTGCTATATCCATAGCAACATTCACTTCATTATTTTTTCTTTCAAAAGAAACATCAGAAGCTTTGTATTGCCTGCCATCTTTCTGCATTACACCATTTATCAACGGGCAGTTATGCCATTGTGATTGCATGGTCCAAATTTCATAACGCCTGCTGCTAAAAGTTTGCGCTGTGTAAGTGCCTACACCCGCGTCAACAATAACAGGTTCACCGTTCGCGTACACAATAAAATTGCCGACATCGTTATGGTTATGGCTTTCGGCATTATGACCGCCCTGCACTGCCATAAACAACCCTGATGTTGAACCGGCAACAGACCTTGCTGTAAATACCTGAATATCTTCCAGTGCTGCAGATGATATTAGCATTGGATCGGGCGTAAGTGTAGCCAGTTCTTTAAAAATAGCTGCCGTAGCAAGAAAGTCAGGCAGGTTGTTTGGCGGCAATTCATTTTTCTTTAAAGAGAAAAGATAGGCGGCAAAATGTTTTAATGAATCATCCTTAAACATCTCGCCAAAGCGGTAAACACTTTCAGCATTGGGAATAGTCTTGCTGCCTGCATCAGCAAAATTTACAAAATAGTCGCCGGCAATATGTGTTTTATAAATATAAGTGCCGATGTTATGCATTAAGTTATTTGTAGCCCATGACAACTTCCCTCCTGAAACGCTGTTAGCCAGGTATAACAGTTTTATCAGTTTACCACCGGCAAGGCTCCAGTAAGTAGGCCCTTCATCGCAGCCGCCATCAGCAGGATATTGATTGATAAAATAATCAGCGCTCTTAAATATTTTATGAATGACCCGGAACAGATCATTCATATTTGTTTCAGATAATAAAGCCACCTGCAATACATTGGCATTTATCCATGCATTCCAGTTGTTGACCGGTTTGCCTGAAAAACCCATCCACCAAAAATCGTCGCGCTGCTTATAAGGATCTAGTATACGCCTGTGCAGCTCGAATGCTATTCTTTTATTGATGATGGGAGAATAAGCATCCAACTGACCTGCGAGCATAAACTGAATATTCGCAATCATTGCAGCGGTTTCAGCACTAACAAGGCCAATAACCTGTTCTGACGGATCAGGTAAATCTGCACCAGCTTTTTGTAGTTCAACAATAGCAGGAATTTCCCAGGTACTTTCTTCAAGCGTTGCCCACAAACCGTTTAACAATTGCGGCATATATTTTTTATCGCCTGATATGATTTCAGCAATAACCAGGGCATTCAAATAATTACGGCGCTCCGTTTGTTTTTTTTCGTATCTTATACGGTTGCCGTTATCCCTGTATTCAAGAAAAGAACTGGCGGGCAATGCCGGCCAGTTGAAAGACAATGCTTCATCAGCATTCTTAATTAAATATTGTTTTACCGAGTCCGGTAATGCGTGAATTTTTTGAAGATAACTTTCTTTTGCTTTTGCTTTCCAGGCACTCAATGCCCCGGTATTGGGTTGCCAGCCTGAAGCATTGAGTGCAGTTATCAGATAATCCCTTGCGTTTGTTTGCTGCGTAAATACTTTACCGCAAAACACAAGCATGAAAAGCAAAATATAAAACCCACGAACAACAGAATTCTTTTGTAGCATTACTTAATTTCTTCCTCTATATATTACCAATTTGGATTTTGTGCAAGGTTTGAACTTAAGGCTAATTCTTTTGTTGGCAAGCCCCACAAATAATCCCTTGCGGGGTTGAATGTACGGAATGATGCATCTTCCAGTACTACATAACCGTTAAAAAGATTTGGTGTGGTGCCGGAAGGATTTTCATCAGCAAAATATTTTCTTCCAAGTATTGTTTTAGGCAATGCGGCTTCTGCTGTTTTCCACCGCAGCATATCCCAGTATGCCTGGCCTTCAAAGGCAAGCTCAACGGTTCTTTCCCTTCTTATTTCTGTTTCCATATTAAGGCCGTGGACGCTTACAAAAGCATTGGTAAGCAATGGCAGTTTGCTTACATCATTGCCGGTTGCACGGTTACGCAGTGCGTTAATGCTAATATCTAAATCAGCATCACTGATAGCGCCGTTCAATTCAAATTTAGCTTCGGCATAATTGAGCAATACTTCAGCATATCTTAATACATTGAAGCTTACAAAGCTTACATTGGCCGTCCAGTCGCTCACAATCCAATATTTCCTGTAGCGATAATTGATACCTGCTGTATATGGAATTAAACCACCTGTTGAAGGCGTGATCATTGTATTGTTATAAACAGACATTTCCATTCTCGGATCACGGTTTCTGAATTCGGTTAATGAGCTTGTTTGATCTGCAGATGAATCATAAGCGGATAATCCCTGCGGCAAACCATCTTTATACAAATACATATCCATGGTCACACGCGTGGGTGCAATATGTGCCTGGTCCAGATAACTTCTTCCAAAGCTGTGCGAAGCAATATTGTTATTCTGGTTCTGGCCATATAATCTCACCAAAATATTTTCTTTGTTTGTTGCATAAGTATAGTTAAGCTGTGGCCCAACTGTTGCCTGTATTGGATTGCCCGATGCACCACCATCGTACTGAAATTCGTAATAATAACTTTCCGGGCCTTGTGCAGTGTATAGAGAATGCTTGCCTTCAGTGATAACCATATAGCTTGCATCGGCGGCAATCTGTAAATTACTTTGCGCAGTGCCTATGCTGCGTGCCTTATCCCAGGTGCCTTCAAATAAGGCCACCCTTGATTTATAAGCCAGTGCAGCAGAACGTGTAATGCGGCCATATTGTGCGGAGGCCAATACATCAGGTTGCGGGCAATAAGCAGCGGCAAAATCAAGATCGGCATAAATGCTGTCAACAACCGTTTGCCTGGCAGTACGCGCTGCATACAACATGCTGTCGCCTGAAGTTAATGTACGGTTGATATAGGGCACATCTCCAAAGCGCTTTACCAGTTCAAAATAAGCCATTCCCCTGAAGAAACGTGCCTCTCCAAGATACCTGTTTATAGTGGCCGCATCGCCGGTTACGGTTACAGACTTTTCAAGAATATTATTGGCGGCACGAATGGCTTTATAATAATTTGTCCATTCATTGGATGTGGCTGGTGCAACGCTTGAGCCGTCGCCAAAGCCTACAGAGCGGTCGCCAAAAGTTTTATCAGAATAATTATCCTGCAATGGCGTTGGCAAGCCTGAAGGATCATCTGTGCTTAAGCCATTTAAAAATGTATAGAGATAATTACATGCCTGGCTCATGTCAGAAGTTGTTTGCCAGAAGTTATTATCAGCCAGTTGTGATTCCGGCGACAGGTCAAGGTTCTTCATGCATCCGGCAAGCGTAAATATACCAACCGGTAACAACCACAGTACAACCCTGAAACAATATTTTCGTATCATCGATTTATATTTTTTAATGAAGCGATTTAAATGAACTCTCAATTATTTTAAATGTTCTAACTTTTTTACCCTCATTTAAAAAGTAACATTCAGGCCAAAAGCATACACAGCGAAATAAGGATATACATAAGAGGCGTAGCTGGGGCTTTCAGGATCAAAGTATTTATACCACGCTTTAGTATGTGTCCATATATCCTGGCCGCTGAAGAATACTCTTATTCTTTGCGCTTTTATTTTACTCAGCACATTTGATGGCAGCGTATAACCAATCTGGAGATTTTTCAATCGTATATAAGAACCGTTCTGAACAAATGCACTGTTGATATGTGTGTTGGTGCCGCCGCCAGCAATAGGCCTTGGGAACTTTGCATCCCGGTTATCTTCTGTCCAGTAATTGTTTACATAATTATCCAAAGGATAACGCCAGCTTTGTACATAAGGAATGGCTTGTGTAGGATAAATTATATAACTCCTTTTACCGGTACCCTGTAAAAAAACAGCGAGGTCAAAGCCTTTCCATTCTGCGCCAAGGTTAATACCATAATTATAACGTGGTGAAGTATTGCCGAGATAAACCATATCGCCATGATCATCTGCTGTGCCCGTGCCGCCGTTGATCACGCCATCACCATTTACATCAAGGTATTTAATGTCACCGGGTGCCTGGTTCGTTGTGCCAAATTGTTTTGCACCTTTCTCAACCTCTTCTTCGCTCTGGAAATAACCAAGTGATTTGTAACCATAAATGGAATTGATGGGCATGCCGGGGATAGCTGTATTTATGCCTTCGGAATACACAACATTGCCCAGGTATCTGGTGATTTTATTTTGATTATCACTCAGGTTAAAGCCAACATAATAGGACAAATTTCCTATTCTGTCTTTCCAGCTTATATCAAAGTCCCAACCCTTGGTTTCCATTGCCGCAGCATTCGTTGTATTCGGCGTTACACCTAATACGGCAGGCAGGTTTACAGAGATAAGCATGTTATCATTCACGCGTTTATAATAATCAAAACTGCCGGAAAGCTTTCCTTTGAACAAACCAAAATCAAGACCTATATCTGATGTGGTAACGGTTTCCCAGCCAAGGCCTTCAGATGGCAATGCACCCTGGTAAATATAGGTGGTAGCAGTATTGTTGAAAGGATAAACACCCGTATTTAAAGTTGCTATTGACAGGTAATTATTCTGATATAATTCACCCAGTTGTGCATTGCCTAATTTACCCCATGAGCCCCTTAATTTCAGCTCGCTGAAGAAGCCTGAATTATTAAACCAGTTTTCCTGGGATATGCGCCATGCGGCAGAAAAAGCAGGAAATGTCTGGCTGCGATGGCCGGGCGCTAAACGCGAACTGGCATCGTTTCTAACCGTAGCTTCAAAAAAGTATTTGCCTTTATAATCATAGTTAAATCTTCCGAAAAATGACTGCCAGGCATTTTCCTGCAGGTTATCCGCCACTGCCGTTACAGGCAAGTTGGAATTGGTTGTATAATTGAGTGTGGGAAGATTGTTATTGGTTAAGTTGTTTTGATAAGCATTTACGAGATCATAGTTATAATGCTGGTATTGAAAACCACCTAACACATGAAAATGATGCTCTTGTACGGCCAGCGTATAATCTGCCAATGCATTAAAGGTGTACCAGTTTTGCGCAGTGCGGTATTTGCGCAAAGAATTGGAACTGTTTAGCCGTGCATTCTGTACAAACGAAGCCGATGTCTTATCAAAGTTGTAAAGTGGTACGGTTTTATAAAACAGGTTCTGGTTATTCTGCTCCAAATGCGGGCTGTAATTTGTGCTTAATACCAGGCCCTTTGCAAGATGCTCGGCTTTTAAAGTGAATACCCCATCCAATATGTTCTGCATAGTATTATTATACCCGCCATCTTTCATGGTTGCATACGTATTATTGCCTGAAATGGATACATATTTAGTGTTATCACTTTCCGGAACAAACACCGGATATATTGGCCTCAGGTTATAAATGTTATATAACAAACCATAATCACCCTGCACCGTTCCTGCAGCAGCTTCAATTTTGTTTTGTATATAAGACAAGCGGGCATCAAGGCTTAGTATTTTATTAAACTTTGTAGTCAAATTAATTCTTGCATTGGTGCGTTTGTTAGCATCGGGGCCAACTTTAAACATCCCGTTATTATCGTTGTAACCAAGGCCAATAAAATACCGCGTATTTTCATTGCCGCCGGTAACATCCACATTATGCTGTGAAGATCCAAATGTTTTGTTTACGGTCATACCCACATAATCCATCTCGCCATAATAAAACGTGTTTCTCGGATCATCCGGCACAAGTGTTACATTAGGATCTGCAAACATTGAAATTTGTTCGTCTGTCCATGAAGGAGCGCCACCATTGTTAACGTTGGCAAGATTCTGCAGCTCTGCACTTATATGAAACGGTACTGTTTGAGGAAGGCTTAGTGTCTTTTTAAGTTGATACATGCCGGTATAATTCATCGTTACCTTTCCTGATTTACCAGCCTTCGTCGTGATTAACAATACGCCATTGGATGCTTTTGCGCCATATATAGCAGCAGCAGATGCATCTTTTAAAACAGATATAGATTCAATATCATTTGGATTGATCAATGTGAGATTGGCATACTCAACACCATCTACAATCAGCAACGGGTTATTGGTGCCATTGAGTGAAGAGTACCCGCGTATATTAATGTTCCAGCCTTCAGAACCGGGCTGGCCGCTGGTGCGGCTTACAACCAGGCCCGGTGAAAGTCCCTGCAAAGCCTGCACGGCATTATTCACAGGCCGGTTTTCAAGCTCTTCTTTGCCGATAACGGAAACAGCACCGGACAGGTTTACCTTCTTTTGTGTGCCATAACCAACCACCACAACATCAGAAAGCGCATTATCAGTGCTTCTTGTTAGCTGCACATTCATGTAATCACCACTTACAGCTTTGGTTAATGTGATATAACCTACATAGGAAAATTCCAGGTTCACTCCTTTCTCAGCCCTGATAGTAAATTCCCCGCTGGTATTGGTAACGGTTCCTCCCGTTTGATTAGCAACACGTACAGAAACACCTTCCAGCGGTGCACTGTTTTCATCCGTTACTTTTCCATTCACGGTTTGCGCAATGGAGACAATACACAGGCAAAATCCGCATAAAAAAAGCAGTAGTTTTTTTGAAATCTGGTTTCGACTCATAGCCTTTTTATAGTTTATGTTTATTAAATTTTTAAATGCTCTTGAAAAAAATGGAATGTATAATCGTTTATCCGTTTTATATCATCTTGTTTAGCGTGAGTAAAGCATAGCAATCTTTTATATTATTTTATAAAGCACAACCCAGGTTTGGAAGAACGTATGGCGCCTCCAATTTTTAATCATAAGCCTGTTATCAACGCGATAGCATTCCTTTGCAAAGACTATCAGTTGACAATCCAAAAGTATTATGAGTTAAAAGCCAGGTCAGCGCCAAAATTTGCTAAATAGAGTAAAATATTTGCCTGATTATTCCTGCTCCAAAAGAGGCATCCGTAATTCCTCAATGCCCGATCAGTTTTATTATGGCATCTGTTTGTGATAAGATGTAAAATTTCTTTTAAGCATAGATTTGCAACAGGCTTAAAAAAATATTAATAAGGTAAAACTTTGTGTTGTTTTGATAAGGTTTGAAAGGATTTGAAAGACAAGTGCTTTTGTATATTTGTTTATAACCTTCACAGGTAATTGCAGCATTCATATACTGACCGTTGTAACTGGCGTTTGAAAATTTAAAATCAGAATACTAATGTTTAAAATATTCATTATCCTTCTAATTATTAGTTTAAACTACTTTCCTGCTTCTGCACACACTATTTGGTCCATCGGTAAAAAAGATAACAGTGCGGCGGAGTTTGCATTATCTCCCAAAGGATATATGGATTTTCTGAAAAATGATTTTGGCTGGGATGACCGTTCTTACATTATAGGTTTGTCAAACGAAAAAAAAGATTGGCCTTACGTTTTGCCGGGCCCCGCAGATACATGGGGTGGAACGAGTGGAACAGCAGGTATCAGAACACACACACTGAATATCCTGTTTCGGCTAAGCAGGCCTTTGAATGGTTCGTTTAAATTGGTTATTGATGTTTTGGATGCCCAGGATAAAATACCTCCGTACCTGAAAGTTACCGTAAACGGTAAATCGTGGAAATTTGCTGTGCCTGCCGGCAAAAATGAAAATAGCCCTGAAGCAGATGTCAGGCAATCTTTGAAATATGCAATAGAAATACCCTTAAATAATAATGATCTTATTGAAGGATCCAATGAAGTTAAAATTACCAGCCTTGAAGGCTCCTGGATGGTTTTTGATGATATACGTTTGGAAGGCCCTGATATGGTACATACCGTGTTGCCTGGCTCAAAGGCTTTTCTACGCAAAGTAGCTGCAGCCAATTACCAGGTTGATGACAGGGTGCAGCCGCTGCTTGTGGACGTGACGCAGCTAAGCGGTAATCCTTTACTGTTAGTAAAACTTGATGATAAAGATATTTTCAGGCAAAGCCTGGAAAATGGCCGCTATGTGTTTGAAGCGCCAATGCCTGCAGTTATATCCGATAAAAAAAGTAAGTACGAAGTATTTATTGATGACAGCCTCGTAGAAAGCGGATGGGTTATCCGCTCCCCTCAAAAAATTGTTACCCCGGCAGATTATGTGGATACCTATATCGGTTCAGCGCATTCGCGGTGGATGATTGCGCCCGGGCCATGGATGCCATTCAGTATGGTAAAGCTTAGCCCCGATAATCAAAACCCTGGCTGGCAGGCTGGTTATGATCCATCTTTCGAAAGCATCGGTACTTTTAGTCATGTGCACGAATGGACAATGGCCGGCCTGGGAACAATGCCTGTAAATGGCAGGTTGAAAATAAAAGTAGGCAACCAGTCATACAGTGATACAAGCGGCTACCGTTCTTTAATTGACAAAGCAACCGAGAAAACAGGTTTGGGATATTATCGTGCTTTTTTAACCAACTATAATATCAATGCCGAATTAACAGCAACAACACGTTGCAGCTTTCAGCGGTACACTTTTCCAAAAGAGAAGGACGGGCGTGTAATGATCGACCTGAAAATACCCGCCGAATACAATTTTAATATCCTAAAGGCTTCCTTGCAACAGGTAGATGAACACACGATAGAAGGATACAGCGTGCAGCAGTCAAAAAATGTGTGGTCAAAAGATGCAGACCAGGACTATACCATTTATTTCAGGATTGAATTTGACCGGCCTGTTAAAAATTTTGGCACCTGGAAGAATGACACTGTGATGAACACGAAGCATCTTGAATCTATAACGCCCTCATCAATGGGTTGTTTTGCAGAATTTGATACCAGGGAAAATAATATAGTGCAGGTGCGTACCGGTATTTCCTATGTGGATATGGAAGGGGCCCGGCATAATTTACAGGAAGAAATAAAAGACAGGTTTGGATGGAGTTTTGAAGCTGTGGAAAAGTACAATAAAGATACCTGGAATGATCTTTTGAATCGTGTGCGCATTACTTCTAACGATCAAAAAGAAAAGATGCGCTTTTACACAAACCTGTACCGCAGTTTTTGCAGGAATACTTTTAGTGATATTGATGGAAGATGGGTGGATGCAACGGAAAAGATTCAGCAGGGAGGAAAAGGGTTTGTAGCATTGGGATGTGATGCTTTCTGGAACACCTTCTGGAACCTCAACCAGGTCTGGAACCTCGTTGCACCGGAATGGTCAAACAGGTGGGTATCTTCACAGTTAGGCATGTACAATGCCAATGGTTGGCTCGCAAAAGGCCCCGCAGGTATGGAATATATTCCCGTTATGGTAGGCGAACATGAAATTCCTTTATTAGTCAGCGCCTATCAAATGGGCATCCGGGATTATGACGTAAATAATTTATACGCAGCAGTAACAAAAACAGTTAGTGCCTTGCCTGAACATGTTGGCAACGGACTGGCAGGCAACCGGGATATAGCAGCTTTTTTAAAATACAAATTTGTTCCGGCTGATAAAGGCCGCTTTTCAAACACACTGGAATATGCTTTCGATAACTGGACGGTTGCACAATTGGCAAAAGCCTTAGATAAAAAAGAAGATTACACTGTTTTTTCCGAAAGAGGAAACTGGTGGAAAAACGCGATAGACAGCAGTTCCGGTTATGCAAGGCTTCGCAACAGCAATGGTACATGGGCTACACCTTTCGACCCGTATAAATCCGGTGCCAATGAAGAATATGTGGAAGGCAATGCATGGCAGCTAACCTATTTTGTGCCGCAGGATGTTCCGGCATTAATTAAAACTATAGGAAAACAAAGGTTTGTCGGGCGATTAACTGAAGGGTTTAAAAAAAGTGAACCCTGGCGGTATAATTCTCCCGGCGACCAATATTGGGATTTCCCGGTGGTGCAGGGGAACCAGCAATCCATGCATTTTGCATTCTTATTCAACTGGGCAGGAGAAGCCTGGCAAACTCAACAATGGAGCAGGTCAATCATAGACCGGTACTACGGGTTTGGTGCAGCAGATGCATACCTGGGCGATGAGGACCAGGGTCAAATGAGTGCCTGGTTTGTAATGGCAGCCATTGGGCTTTTTCAAACCGATGGTGGTGCAAACGCCGAACCGGTATATGAAATAGCCAGCCCTTTGTTTGAAAAAACCGTTATTGACCTCCGGCATTTATACGGGCGTGGCGGGCAATTTGTGATTGAAGCAAAAAATGCATCGTGGAAAAATAAGTATGTGCAAAAAGCCTTTTTAAATGGCAGGCTTCTTCAGTCGTTTAAATTCCCGGCAAAAGAATTATTAAAAGGCGGACAATTGATGCTTGAAATGGGAGAAAAACCAAACAGGCATTGGGGATTATAAATTAAGATAAGAGGCAGTATATTGTCAAGTTTAATAAAGGAAGCTTATTACTTTATGTTCCTGCTTATCAATACCTGCGCTTGTTTTACTATCTTTTCCGGGTGCTGATTAACGTTCACGCCCGTGTCGGATATTCCGGCTTCATCGCCCGTTATTTTATCCTGAATCTTAAGCCACCATAAAACATTCTGCCGGTTAATGGCCCCCAAACCAATGAAGCATCAAAATATTTACTGAATGGTTCATCTGCCGCAATAATGGCATTCTTCTGATAAAAATTGGTGAGATTTTCTGCACCGAGATATACATCAACAATCTTTTCTTTTCCAAAACTTTTCGTTACCTGCGCATTCATTATTACGTACGCAGGTGCGTAATCCGGCCTTTGATATTGCTCAGGATTTGCCTGTGTTGAAGGCAACCGCTTCCGGCTATTGTAGCTGAGGGTGTAGTCAAATCTCCATCCGCTGATGCCATATTCAAAGTTTGCAAAGGCCCTGTTTTTTGCTGTAAATGGCTTTTGCAACAACACGCTATCGAATGTAGTTTTTACATCAAACAGCCGGTAGGCTAACCGTACATCCAATCTTCGTAAAGGCATAAATGATACTTCTGCCTGGAAACTGTTTGAATAAGATTTACCCTGCAGGTTATAAAATTTTATTACACGTGCATTTTCCAGGTCAACAATAACCTGGTTGCTAAAGTCATTGCGGTAAAAATCAACAGCGGCAGTGGCGCTGCGGTTAAATAAACGGAACTTCTGATCAATACTAATGCCTTTATTCCAGGATATTTCGGGCTTTAAACCATAGGCGCCTTTAGTGTATGAAGAAATGATTGCTACGGTTCTGGCACTGGCCAAAACACCATTATTTTCTGCAAAAATGTTGGCTGTTCTTTGCCCCCGCCCGCCGCTAATTCTTATGGTTGTTGATTTAAAAGGCGCATAACGAATATTTAAATGCGGCGTGGTAAACCATCCGTATAAACTGTTATGATCTTCGCGTAAGCCTGCAACTACATCAAAATTGGTTACGGGCGACCAGGTATATTCAATAAAAGCACCGGGCACAACTTCGGTACGCTTATAAGCAGCGCTGTCAAGGGTTTCGTCATATTTATCATACAAAAAACTTAAGCCTGTTCTGAACTTATGGATGGTTGTATTGATGATGGATTGATAAATGAGGTTTGAGTAAAAATTCTGCTGGTGCGCATTGTATGTTGTAAAGCCAAAATATGAATTTTGCTGATGGTCAAATGCAGATAGCTGCAGCCCCATGCTTTTATATTTTTTCTGCGGGAATACATAACCAAGTTTACCAAAACCTTCGATGCGTTTAGTATTAATGCCAAGCCCGTAATTATTGGTTGTAAATTTATCGGTTGATGCATTATAATTTACCTGGCCGCCCGTTTTGTCATCATTCAAATATTTAATACCGAATTGAGATGTTATGCCTTTTGCGTTATCGAAACTCCACCTGTTTTCAATGGTGAATAAATTGCCGGCAGGCAGGTCGCGAAAGCCATCATCATTCATATCAATACTTTTATTGGCCAGGAAATCATCATGCAACAACAAAGCGGTTGACCATTTATCATTTATTTTATGCGAAAGGTTTAGGTTCAGGTCTGTTTTGCCAAAACTATTTACGTAGGCATTAGCGAAAAGCTTTTCAGCTGAAGTCGGCTTCTTCAATTCCACATTAATCTGCCCGGCAATGCTTTCAAAACCATTGGCAACAGAACCCATGCCTTTGCTTAACTGCAGGCTTTCTATCCACGTACCGGGAATATAATTTAAGCCCTGCGCTATCGCCAGGCCACGAGGACCAGGAAGGTTCTCTACCGTAAGTTGTGTGTAAATACCCGCCAGGCCCAGTAACTGGATTTGCTTGGAACCCGTAACGGCATCGCTGTAGGCAACATCAACAGCAGGATTAGTTTCGAAGCTTTCACTCAGGTTGCAGCAGGCAGCTTTAAATAATTCTTTCTGTGTAATTACATTGGTACGCACCACATCATTATCACGAATAAAATTAGATGCACCTGAAGTGGTTACTTTCACTTCTTTTAACTGCCGGTTATTGGCTAAGATAATTTTCAATTCGCCCGTTGGGATAACAGTAATAGTATCAGCCTCGTAACCTGTATAGCTCACCACCAATCTTTCTCCAGTTTGCAGCAAGCTGAATATGCCATTTTCATCTGTGGTTGTTCCACTTCCTGTGTTTAGCCATGTAACAGACGCTCCTGCCAGTGGCTTAAAAACGCCCTTATTATCTTCTTCCATTACAACCCCTTTTATAGTTGGCGGGGTAATATTGTTTGGTATGGAAGCGGAAGTATCACCATGATGTAATGCCTGCATATTATCATGCCTGTAACGGCAACATTTTGGCAAAGCATTATATACGGCATCATCTGCTTTTTTGTCTTCCAAATCATGGCCCACATCCAGGATCCGTTGCTGTACTTTTTGGATACTGGTTTTAGATGGATCGTACCGGAGCGTAAGCATGCCTGTTTGAGCGCTCCATGTTGCAGCCTGTACGCCGCGACCCTGCGCAGCGGCCTCAATACGCGGCTTACAAAAAGCATCGCAGGCGCCGCTTACTTTAAATATTACTGTACTGTCTTTTTGTGCATGAGCAGGCAATGCGCAAATGAATAAGGCAATGCCAAGAATAAAGAATTTCATTTGAGATTAATTGTATGTTTTGAAATAAATAAAGCCACAGGTAAAAAATTTACCTGTAATCAATAAAATCAAAACACACAATCAAATCCTGAAAACGCAGTTGGAAATGTAAGCAGGCGATGTTGCAACTAAAGGCGGCGCATGAATGCTTACAGCAGAACTATTATTAGAAGAGGCGGGATGAATGAAGCCAGGAGAATAAAAGCTTGTATGAAGGAAAGTAAATGGCAAAACCGGCGCTGCTGCCAGTTCAGCGGCTGCATGTGTATCATTTACCTTGAACGATTGGTATTTTACTTTGCAGCAGCCATCTTCATCTTTTAACCCCTCTGCTAAAATGAGTTGTACGGATTGTAATTTTTGACAACAATAATCAGCCTTTACTGCAAAGCCGGTGGAGGACAAAGCGTAAATAAAAGTGAGTAGTATAATGACTGATCTTTTCATTTAGCATTGCAAAAATAACCATCCTGTTTATTTAAATTTTTATCGGAATTGAATTTAATGCAGGATTAACAGGTTGAGTTGAACCGGTATGATATTTAATTTAATAAGTGATCATTAGCTGAAGTAAACGCACGTAAAATAATGGCCTTAACGTACAAAGCTTAGGCAAACGTTTGCGGTGTTATCATAAATTCTGATTGAAATTCCCGCTGCTTTGGGTTATTAATAATTCATCGTGCCTGCAGTAACATCCTTACGCGAATTATGCCCTGTTTGCCACTGGAATTTTAATATATGATGTGCAGCCGGGCTATACCTGTAATATAACCTTACCGGGTGCAACCCGGCCTTTAATTTTACGCCGGATGTTTTTACTGTATTTTTTTTATAACCGTAGTCCGCATCTATTAATTGCGCTTCATGTAAACGTACAAACGCCGGTGCATCAGCGTTAAGATAAAAATTATATACGGCATCCGCTGGCAATTTTATAAACCCTTCTATACATAAGATACCGGTTTTATTTTTTTTAATAAGACTGGGGTCGAATGTTTTGACTGTTCCGCTATCTATAGCTTTAAGCGAAGAAACATCAGGCACCCAGGGAAAGCTGCCTTCATAAAATTTCCATCGCAAACCTGCTGATGTATTCCTGCTATTTATTGCCGGAATATATGTGCTATCATAAGGCCGGGCTGCAGCGGTATCAGCCATCCTTACCTGTAATACTTTATCTTTCATCTTTTGCTGTAATGTTTTTACAGATGCATTGTCGGCAAGATTATTTATCTCCTGTGGGTCGTGCACCACATCGTATATTTCAAAATCATCGTCAGCAGATTTAATGTTATACCGAACACCAACTGTATCATCAAAACGTATTACCTGCATCTGGCCACGTTTGCGTTTGCGGTGGGCCGGTGCGAATTCAGGGAAACCAGGCGTTGATTCATTCTGAAAATATTCCACATATACAAGGCCCTTTTGCTGGATGCCATTCCCTGTAAGTGAAGGCAATAAAGAAACGCCATCACAACTTTCAGGAGCCGGCAAGCCTGCAGCATCTGTAAACGTAGCCATCCAGTCGTAAGAAGTGCTGGGCAAATCAATTTTGCTGCCCGCCGGAATTTTTGCCGGCCACGAAGCTATGGTTGGCATGCGTATGCCGGCTTCCCAGCAGTCTCTTTTAATACCATCAAAAGGGCCAAAGCTGTTGAAAAATTCAGGTGTTATTTTTTCAGGCAGATAAGATTCGATGGAAGGGCCATTATCAGAAGTAAAAACCACCAATGTATTATCATAAATATTAAGATCTTTTAGTAATTGTATAATATCACCAATCCCATCATCAATCCTTCTTATATCAGTAGCATAACGTTTATTAATATCCGGCCAGGCAACCTCGGGCGTTGACCTTTCTTTGTCATCATCATAAGTTGCATCCGCATAGTCAGGATGATAGTAAGAATCTATTTTGCCTGAAGCAGTATTTATCATATGCCCGGCTTCATCGAGCCACTGCAATCCGCCATGCAACCCCTTGCCTTCGGGATAAGCCTGTGTGGGCAATTCCAGCACTGCATGCGGTGTTTCATAAGCCAGGTAAATAAAAAAAGGTTTGTCTTTATTTTCTTTTTCAAAATCAACAATCCATTTTTTTGTTCTGGCTGTCCACAAATCGGCTGTATAACATTTATCCAACTTATCTGTTATGTTGACGTGGTTATCCCATACTTCTTTTATGCCCCGGTATAAACCTTCTTTAGGATAATGTTCATGGCCATCGCGGTGGCGCATATACCCGAAAAAATAATCAAAGCCCCTGTTCAACGGATGCGCCGGCCATACTTCAACATTATTAGAATCGCCTTGCAAACCCCATTTGCCAATTGCTGCGGTTGTATAGCCAAGCGAATCCAATACAGAAGCCAATGTATAATTATCGGCAAGTGCCTTATCAAACTGGTTATCACGAACATTGGCATGACCTTGCGACATGCCTAACAATATAGATGCACGTGATGGTGCACAAACAGGCGCAGCGCAATAATTTTGTGTAAGCATAGCGCCACTATAAGCAAGCGAATCTATATTAGGTGTAGCTGTCCACGGTTCGCTCCTGTCAGCCCTGTCTTTTCTTTCATTCTGAAAAAAAACACCAATATCTCCATAACCAAGATCATCTGTGAGTATAAAAATTATATTAGGTTTTTTATTGGTTTGCTGCGCATTAAGTTTAAAAACAAATAATCCAAAAACAGTAAATAATAAACACAATCTTTTCATCATTCGTTTAATTTATTGCATGGCCGGCTTGTATAATCTTTAAAGCTTCATCGTCTTTATATCGCTGTATAAGCGATACAAGTTTTTGCTTCATTTCTTCAGTTATCTTTTCATACCCCGGCTTACCATACACGTTGTTTAACTCATGTATATCTTTTTTAAGATCGAATAATTCCCATTCCAATCTATCGCCGTAAAAACATATCAGTTTATAACCTTCCGTTCTTACACCAAAATGCGGTTGTACATGATGCGGTTGCGGAAATTCATAATAATGATAATACACCTGGTTTGTCCAGGGAACACGTTTTCCTTCAAGCAAAGGCAGTAAAGATTTTCCCTGCATTTCCGCCGGTGCTTTTACACCGGCAATATCCAGCAAGGTAGGCGCCCAATCTATATTAACCGCAAATTTATCAATGCTCATTCCCTGTTTAATTACACCGGGATAACGCATTACAAAAGGAGTTCTTAAAGATTCTTCATACATGAAGCGTTTATCAAACCAGCCGTGTTCACCCAAATAAAAACTTTGATCTGAAACATATATTACAACTGTATTTTTTGACAGCCCTGTTGAATCGAGATAATCCAATACTTTTCCAATATTCCTGTCGAGCGATTTTGCGGTAGATAGATAATCTTTTAAAAACCTTTCATATTTCCATTTGGTAAGCGCTTCACCGCTTAAATGTTCCTCATCAAATTCCTTGCTTATTTTTTTCTCATAATAATTTATGTAAGCCTGTTTTTGTTGTGCGTTCATTTGCTTAAAAGAAGGGCCCTCATAATTTACATGCACTTTTAAATCTTCTTTCAAACGCATCACCTCTCCTATTTCCATTTCCTGGTTTTGCGCAGCTACCCTGTCTTTATAATCATCGTTGAATGTTGATGGAACAGGAAAATCAACATCATCATAAGCGCCTAAGTCTTCAACAGCCGGCAACCAGTTTCTGTGCGTTGCCTTATGGCCAATGATGATGCAGAAAGGTTTTGACTGATCGCGGCTATTTAACCAATCGAGCGAAAATTTTGTGATAAGATCGGAAACATATCCTTCGTAATGAACTGTATCATTTGATGTATTTATAAATTCAGGATTGAAATACGCCCCCTGTGATTGAAGTATGTTGAAATGATTAAACCCTTTTGGCAATGTGCCCAAATGCCATTTGCCAACATACGCTGTTTGATATCCTGCAGCCTGTAAAAATGTTGGAAAAACTTCCTGGTTAACATTGAACTTTCCTTCATTTGCCTTATAACCGTTTAGATGGCTGTATTTACCTGTAATAAGTGTTGCCCTGCTTGGCCCGCATAGTGAATTTGTAACAAATGAATTTCTGAAAATTGCGCCTTCTTTAGCTATCCGGTCAATATTAGGTGTTGATGCAAGCGTGCCTCCGTAAGCGCTGATGGCCTGGTAAGCATGGTCGTCAGAAATAATAAAAACAATATTTGGTTTTTGGGATTGCTGCGCATGTACGCTTGCAGTGGTTACGATTAAATATAAAGAAATAAAAATTTGTAAGCAATGTTTTACGCGCATGTTATTAAGTAGTTTAAAAATGATTTTTATAAAAGCTGCAATCAAAATATACAGTACAAGGGAGTCACGATTAAAACCGGATAGATGACACAACAGTCAATACCACAAAGTATTTCTGCCGGTAACCAAATAATAATTCCATCTATATTACTACACGGCCCATTCTTTTTTCATTGATCTTGAAAGCATTTTATTGGCCTTATCATTATTGGTAAATTTTTCCTTTACCGGATCCCATTTCAAATACTGCTTTGTTTCATACGCTATATTACCAATATTACAAACCGTGCAACTTCTGTGGCCTGTTTCCACATCTGCAATGGGTTGTGTACGCTTACGAATGGCATTTAAAAAATCTTTATAGTGATCCTGGCTGTTATACACGTGAATTTCATTTGGCCCGATAACACGGTCTTTTAATTCGGCTGGATTTGTTTCAAGTTTTCTGCGTTGCACATCAAGTGTGCCTTTGCTTCCGGTAAAACGTATCGCATGGTTTTTACCGAAATCTTCTTTCTTCATGGTTATGCCATTAGCATATTTGTAGGTTAATGCATCAGCGCCGTTAACGCCTGGTGGCGTTATTTCAACGGGCCCGCTTCTATCCATATCCAAAGCCCATTGAACAATGTCAAACATATGTGCGCCCCAATCGGTCATATCGCCGCCGCCCATGCCCTTGTAATCACGCCACTTGCCCCAGGCAGGATTGCCCAGCACCGGATCTAATAAATTATTATAATGAACATGTTCTGTATTCGGGCCAAGCCATAAATTCCAGTCGAGGCCTGATGGCAATTGTTCTTCAGGAAGATTATACGGCACCGGCGGGCCGCCAACATTTACCTGTATTAATTTTATGTCGCCTAAATAACCATTTCTTATCAACTCTGCCGTTTGCCTGAATTCGGGCCATGAACGTTGCATACTGCCCGTTTGAAACACACGCTTGTTTATGTTAACGGCATTTACCATAGCCCGGCCTTCGGCCACTGTAAGCGACAATGGCTTCTCGCAATAAATATCTTTTCCTGAATTGGCGGCCCGCACTGCTATGGCCGCATGCCAGAAATCGGGAACTGCAATTACAACTGCATCAATATCTTTCCTGCTGAGTAATTCAGTAAAGTTGTAAAATTTATCACAGGCTTTATACGTTTGTTTATTTGCCGACTTCGCGTAAAATTCATCGGTTTGTTTTGCAAAAGTTTCCACCTTTTGCTTATACACATCGCAAGCCGCCACAATTTTCGTTTCGCCTGTATTTAAAAAAGATTTTTGTAAACTAAAAGCCTGGCGGCCTGCGCCTATAAAACCCATTGTTATCATATCACTCGGCGCTGTATAACCTTTTCCCAGCACGTATCTCGGCACAATAAAAAAAGAAGATAAAGCCGCTGTATTTGCAATGAATTTTCTTCTTGATAAAACTGGTTTCTTATTTTCTTTCATGATTTAAATATGGCTTAAGCGCTCAATGCTTTGTTACAATAATCAATACATTTTTTTACTTCGGCAACTGTATCTGTTCCATCATATTCATATTCAATATTACATGGAACCGGCCAGTTATTATCTCTTATAAGATGCAGTACTTCTGTTAAGGGCACATCGCCTTCGCCGAAAGGGACACCCGGGCCCTGGTTTTTTTTACGATCTTTTAAATGAAGGCAAACAATTTTATCATGATATTTTTTGATAAAGTCAACAGCATCAAAATTAGCTGCCGTAAAATGACCAATATCCAGGTTGATACGGATAAAATCTGACAGCCCTTTCATGCCACGCATAAAACTATCGGGCGTGGCAAACTGGTTCGCATCTTCTACATGCGCATGGTTGTGCATGCCTACTTTTATCTTGTATTGCTGAGCAAGCGGATCAATACGCGGTATCTGATCTACTGTAGTGGATGTAGTGATGGTATCAGTACCCAATGCCTGTGCAATTTTAAAATTCTGCTCAAACATTTCATCAGAATTATTTTTATTGAATGATGGATTATATGCCTGTATTGTTATGCCTGCATCATTTATTTTTTTGCGGATAATTTCTATCTTATCCATTGTAAGGCCGGCATACCATTGCTTTAAACCTTCTGCAGCCTGCCTGCGTTCATCGGGTGTTGCATCGCGCTTCCACATAAATTCTCTTGGCTGAACATGGCCCTGCCACAACTCGCAGCTTTTCAAACCCAATTCATGCATGGCTTTAATAGCAGCATCTAAATCCCGGTCTCTGAAACTATAAGTTTGAACGCCGATAATAACATTGCCGGCAAAGGGCTTTTGAATGGTTGCATTTGCAAAAGCCGGTGCAATCATTAACCCGGCAACACCGCTTAATGACAGTTTGCCCCATTCCCTTCTTGTAATTTTCTTTGACAAGCTTTTTGTTTTAATCATGAATTAAGCAATATAAAAAACATAATGTATTAATCACTCAATAACCCGGGTTTTGCACAAGCTTTGTATTGTTCAGTTCGGGTAACGGTATAGGTAATAATTCATTCTTACCGGCTTTAAAACCCAATGGCCCCAATACCGCTTCTGCCTTTCCGGTCCTTATAAGATCGTACCAGCGATGGCCTTCTGTTGCCAGTTCAAGATAACGTTCATTGTAAATATTATCCAGTGTTGCAGCAACGGGCTCAAGCCCTACACGGGCACGCACCGCATTCAATAAAGCAGCAGCCCTTGTTAAATCGCCGCCTGCATTTACCAAAGCTTCAGCTTCCATTAAATAAGTGTCTGCCAACCGAATTTCAATATAATTCTGCGGATAGTTTAAAGGCGCCGCCCCTGCGCCGGTACTCTTAAATTCTATAAGTGGTGCAAACTTTTTTACAAAATGCCCGGTATTCTGATAACCCGGCACATAAGTGGCTTCACCTAATTGCACAAGACTATCAATATCGCTTATGGTAGTTGAATATCTCGGGTCGCCATGCATATCGTTAAACAGCTTATCTGATATAGGGCAGCCGCCCCAGCCCGAATAATAAGTTGGGCCGTTATAACTTCTTGGGCCAACCATCTGGCAGGCTATCATTCCTTCCGCAATTGAAACATCGCCCCATGTAGTGCCGCCCAATGTTGTATGTGATATTTCAAATACAGCCTCACTGCTGAACTTATTATTCACCTTAAAAATATCTGCATAATTTGAAAGTAACTGATAACCATAAGCAGCATTTGCCTGCCCCGGCGTACCGTTTACTATGGCTAATTCACTTGCAGCTTCGGGCCATTTCTTTTCGTATAAATATACCTTGCCCAGTAAAGCATGCGCTGCGCCTTTGGTTGCCCTGCCGCCTTCCGTTATTCTGTCAACTATATCCGGCAATTCGGCTGCCGCAATTGCGTCTTTAAGGTCTTGTTCAATCTGCGCATATACATCTTCCACGCTTGCCTGAGTAACATTATATATTTCATCAGCAGCAAGCGGTTCCGTAAAAAGCGGAACATTTTTAAATAATCTTGCAAGGTCAAAATAATAATGCGCTCTTAAAAACCTGCTTTCAGCGATATACCTGTTTTTCAGTTCATCACTCAAACCGGGGACGCCTGCTTCTAACTTTGAAATAATAGTATTAACCCTTGAAATGCCGGTAAAATTTTTATCCCAAAAACCAAGCTGCGGGCCGTTGGCAGCATCTATAGAATAACTGTCCATTGTATTTAGAAACGGAACATCAGAAGCGCTGCCACCACCGCCATAACATTCATCAGATGCAGCCACGAGTGTTGGAAAATTGGCATAGGAACTTCCTGCATCGCTTTCCCATCCAATAGGGTCGTACGCTGCCACCAAACCATTAAATGCTTCCTGGGGATTTTTATAATAATTGGTTTCTACCTGTGTACCTTCGGGATCTACATCCAGCAAATCTTTACTGCAGGAAACTGCAAGTATTGAGATCGATAAAACCAGTGCTATAGTATGTATATTAGTTGTTTTCATTGTAAGCTTTTTGATGTTTAGAAACCAAAGTTTAAACCGATGAGAAATGACCTTGCCTGTGGATAAATAGCCCTGTCAATTCCATAACTGCTGCCCCCAATTTCAGGATCAAAGCCTGTGTATTTGGTAAAGGTTATAAGGTTGTTGCTGCTTATGTAAACCCTTACTGTTTTCAGCTTTGCTTTGTTTAACACAGATACCGGGAAATTGTATCCAACCTGCATGGTTTTTATCCGGAAATAATCGCCTTTCTGCAAGCGGTAATCAGAAGGATTAGCATAGTTTTTATTGGGGTCTTTAATTGTTAAACGCGGATAATTGTTGGAAGTGCCTTCTCCATGCCAGCGGCCTTCCACGCTCGTTTGCCAGTTGGAAGTGGGGATATCAAGCCGTCTTACCCCCTGGAATATATCATTTCCGGAAACGCCTTGTCCAAACACCACAATATCAAATTGTTTCCATGCAACATTCACGGTAATACCATACGACCAATCCGGAATAGGATCGCCTATAAAAGTACGGTCGGCTTCCGTAATAACACCATCATTATCTAAATCAATCCATTTGAAATCTCCCGGCAAAGCATTGGGTTGAATAAGACTGCCGCCAGGGCCGGTATAACTGTCAATTTCTTTTTGATTCTGGAATATACCATCGGTTTTAAAACCATAAAAAGCGCCGATGGATTGCCCTACGGCTGTGCGGGTAAGTGCATACGTACTGCTTTGCAGGGTTGCACCGCCTTCGAGAAAGAGTTTCTCCTGTCCCAGGTTGGTTACTTCATTCTTTAGTTTTGAAACATTGCCCCTCACATTCAATGATACATTGCCGATCTTTTTCCGGTACCCAAGTTCCAGTTCCATACCGCGGTTTTCCATATCAGCCACATTACCATAGGAAGAGCCTGTAGCACCCACATAAGCAGGATATTGCAATACCTGTAATATGCCTGATGTTTTTTTATTATACCAATCAAAAGTTAAAGACCAGTTTTGAAAAAGCACCGCATCAAACCCAAAATTTAACTGGCTTGTTTGTTCCCATTTAAGATCCGGATTGGCGGGTGCATCAGGGCTGTATCCTATTAAATAGTTATCAATGCCAAAGCTGTAATTTCTTCCGCCGCCTACAGTGGAGAGATAACGGAAATTACCCAGTACATCATTACCGGTAACACCATAAGAGGCCCGCAATTTCAGGAAGTTGATGAAGTTATTATCGCCCCAGAAATTCTCTCTTGACAAAACCCAGCCGGCAGAAGCAGATGGAAAATAACCATACCGGTTATTAGGACCAAAACGCGAAGAACCATCTCTTCTTATAATACCGGTGAAAAGATATTTACCATCGTAGTCGTAAGTTAACCTGCTGAACAATGAACTAACTGTATGATGAATGCCTTCAAAGCCACTGGCTGAAATATCGGTTGTTGATACATCATAATTCAGCGAAGCTTCTTTAAATGTAGAAGCGGGAATGTTGTAGTAGGTAACGCTGGTTCCGCGGCTGTTGTTGTCAAGATATGTACCCTGGCCCACCAGTATGGTGAAATCGTGTTTGTTCAATTCTCTGCCATAAGAAACGGTGTTTTCAAGATTATAATTTAACGACCTGTTCATGGTGCGTCCAAACGCAGTATTGGTAGCGAACTGGTTTGAATTGAGATAATAGATTGGGGTAAACCTTTCGCTGCCGCCATAGCTAAGTGTGGCGCCAACAGTTGAACGTAATCTTAAACCTTTTACAGGCTGGGCTTCCAGGAAAACGTTGCCGACAAAATCATCAGACCAGTTATTGTTGCCTTCATTTATTTTGGTATAAGCCAGGGGATTGGTAACCTGCTGCACCACATAGCTGGATATGCCATACGGGTTGCCATTACCATCCCTTACCACAGGCTGCGTTGAATAAGGCACTTCGCCTGCCTCAGCGGGATCAGTAATTACCACTTTTGTTATAGGGTCCATCATAATGGCAGAGCTCAGCGGCCCGCCAAAATCCGTATTGCCGGCCACATTGCTTTTTGTATCGATGTGGGAATAACCCAACGTTTCTCCAAACGTGAGCCATCGTGTTACATTATAAGAACTGTTTATTCTGAAATTATACCTGTTGTAATCAGATATCTGCGGAGCCACAATACCATCCTGTCCAAAGTATCCAAAGGATGAATAAAAAGTATAACGGTCGCCACCACCGCTTAAGCTTACGTTATGGTTTTGAATAGCGGCATGATTATTAAATACCTGGTCCTGCCAGTCGGTGCCTTTGCCAAAAGATTCAGGGTTTTCGAATACCGCGTTGCCGCCATCATTTACGGCCTGCTCATTCCGGTAAAAAGCATACTGCGAGGCATTGAGCAGGTTAAGTTTTTTTGCAGGAGACTGAACGCCGTAATAACCGTTATATAAAATACGCAGGGCACCTGATTTTCCTTTTTTGGTGGTAACCAAAATTACACCGGCAGCAGAACGGGCGCCATATATGGCCGCAGAAGCTGCATCTTTTAAAACTTCTATAGATTCAATATCAGATGGGTTCAGGTAATCAATACCTCCGCTTGTAACTACAACGCCATCCACAACATACAAAGGCTCGTTGGCGCCATCATTCAATGAAGTGGTGCCTCTTATCCGCACCGTTGCAGCAGAGCCGGGTGCGCCCGAGCTTGATGCAATGGTTAATCCTGATGCCCGGCCCTGCAGCGCCTGTTCAATCCTGCCTATTTGCTGGTTTTCGAGATCGGATGCTTTTACACTCGAAATGGCGCCGGTTACCACAGCTTTCTTTTGTGTGCCATATCCTACTACTACAACATCTTCAAGGGAAGAGGATGAAGGTGTGAGGGAAATATTTACAACGTCTCTCCCGTTTATGGCTACTTCTTCTGAATTATATCCTACATGAGAAAAAACAAGCACAGCATTATGGTCGGGAACTGATATAGCATAATTGCCGGTTTCATCTGTAGATGTTCCGCTTTGGCCGCCTTTTACAGTTACGCTTACACTGCTTAATGCTTCATTGGAAGTACTCAGCACTTTGCCGGTTATAATGGTATCCGTTCTTTTATTGGCCGTCTCCTTTTTGTACAAAACGATAAGATTGCCCTGCACCTTGTAAGCAATATTATCTTTCTCCAATACCTGGGTAAGAATATTGGAAAGCGGTTGCACTTTATAGTTGCAATACAGTTTATCTGTTCCAAAATTTTCGGCACTGTAGGCAAATCTTACATTAGCCTCTTTTTCAATAAGGCTAAGGATTTGGGTAATGTTTTCGTTGCTCGTTTCAAGTGAAATCTTTTTGTTTAAAACGTTTTGTGCGAGCATGGTTTGCGTGCCAAGCATTATAGTAAATGCTACCAGCAAAATAGGTTTGATCAATTTCATATCCGGCAAGTTTAGTTCGTAAATACAGTTGTTTATAGTTAACTATTTACATTTAATGATATAGTAATAGTGAGTTTATTTTCTGGTTAAATTAAAAGATTATTGCAGCTTAAACAATAGTTTATTGCCTGCGGTTCACTACATAATCCGCAGCATTTGTACAAAGCAATCTTTAGAGAAAATTTGTTTTAAAAGCTATCAGTAATTTTATTGAGATTCCGCATAAACAAAGATTTTTCCATCTTTAATTTCATAACGGGCATTCAATGCTTTGGTTATAATATCCATCTTTTCATACAATGATTCTTTAGCTAACTCAGCTGTAAAAGTTCGTTTGGCAAATAAAGCTTTATCAAAAACTATATCAATACCATAAGCAGCACTTATAGTATCAAATATTTTATCTACCGATGTATTTTGAAAATTCAGGTTTGTTGTGTTAGGCGCTATTTCTACAGGGTTATTAACAAGTGTAGCCACCAGCTTTTCATCTGCTTCTGAATAGTTTGCTTTTTGATTTTGTGTTAATACAAGCGAATATTCTTTTTTGTTATCAGCGCTGACAGAGTCTTTCACTTTTTCCCGATAAACAGCCACTACACCCGACATTACCTCTACACTAACCTGTTTATTTTTATCGAGTGAGTGTATAAAAAATTTTGTACCCAGCACTCTTGTTATAAGCCCGCCTGCATATACCAAAAAGGGTTTGGATTCATCATGTGCTACTTCAAAAAAAGCATCGCCTGTTAAATAAACACGCCTCATGAGCAAACCTTTAAAACTGGCCGGGCAGCGTATGAAAGAATTATCTTCCAGTGTTATTTTAGTGCCATCTTCCAGCACAATTGTTTTGGGCTTACCTGTATTATTTTCTGCCACCAGCACACTATCCTGCACAATTTTTTGTTTTGATAAAAGATTGTTGTTTGATTGCGGATTTCTAAACAAAAAAAACAAGCTTGTAACCAGCAGAAAAATTATAGAAGCAGCAATACCATACCAATATTTTTGAGGCATGAGCTTTCTCACCACGGCTTGTTTAGTCGCATAGCTTTCATTCATAATTTTATGTATGGCCATCCTCATTTCCTCTGCTGTTAATCCCGGCTCTTTCGCTTTTAATGAAAGAATTATATTTTTTGCAGAATCCGTTAACTGTTTTTTATCTGGATTTTTGCTTAACCATTCATGCCAAAATGCATCAGAAACCGCATCAGGCCTTAACACCCAGTTTCTAAAGTCATCGCTCCATATAAGATCGTTAAGATCTGAATGTTCCTGAAAATCATTTTTGTTCATAATGGTGGTTATTGATGTAGAGACAAAAAAACTATACAGATACCATCTGATCAGAAAAATTTTTTCTTATTGGATAAATTATTATGGTTCCTTCTTTACAGATTCAAGCAAGGCGGCTAATTCTTTGGCTTTCGCAGGATATTTTTCTGCGAGATTTGTTTGCTCTTTTATATCTTTTGAGAGATCATACAACTGCGGCTGAAGACTAAAGCCGCTTTCAATATTTGTATTTTTCATTAACGCATCACCTGCATGCGGTTCAATATATTTCCAGTTATCTTTTATTATTGAAAGCGTTCCGTTCACTGCATGTTCAATAACATATTGCCTGTTTTTTGAAGACTTGCCTAAAAGCACATTAAGCTCATCAAAACTGTCCGGCGCATTATTATTACCGATTTTTGTTCCTGTAAGTTTTGCAAATGATGCATATAAATCAAGCTGGCTTATCAATGCATCCGATTTTTTTCCGGCATCAATTTTTCCCGGCCAGCGTATAATAAAAGGTATTCTTGTGCCGGCATCAAAAGCGCTGTACTTACCTCCTCTTAATGGCCCGCCTGGTGTATGCCCGTTTAATTTTTTTACCGCTTCGTCCATATAACCATCATCAACAACCGGCCCGTTATCACTCGAAAAAATCAACAGTGTATTATCGGCAATGCCCAGGCTATCGAGTGTATGTGTAATGCGCCCAACAATCCAGTCCAGCTCAAGAATGGCATCGCCTCTTGCACCCAAACCGCTCTTACCAACAAATGCAGAATCGGGCATACGCGGCACATGTATGTTATGTGTTGCGAAATACAAAAAGAAAGGATTGTTTTTATTCTGATTAATAAAGTCAATGGCTTTACCGGTTAACACAGAACTGATTTTTTCATCTACCCATCTTGCTTTATTGCCACCACTCATCCAGCCAATACGGCTAACACCATTTACAATTGTATTATCATGACCGTGCGAAGGTTTCATTTTTAACAACCCAGGATTTTCTTTTCCGGTAGGATCATTGCCAACCTTTTCTTTATAATTTACCTGTATAGGATCAGCAGGATCAAGATTTACAATACGATGATTTTCGAGATAAACACATGGAACACGATCGCCGGTTGCAGGCATAATAAAGCAATAATTGAAACCTATTTCCAAAGGCCCGGGTTTTATATCGCCGTTCCAATCCGGGCCACCGGCCGGCCCCAAACCAAGATGCCACTTACCAACAGCAGCGGTTTTATATCCGGCTTTTTGCAACATACCGGGCAGGGTTGTACTATTTGTTGGGATGATGAGCGCCGCGTCGCCCGGCGCTATCCCGGTGCCTTGCTGCCGCCATGCATATTTGCCTGTAAGCAATGAATAGCGTGAGGGCGTACAGGTTGACGAAGATGCATGCGCGTTGGTAAAACTTAATCCTTCGCCGGCCAGTTTATCAATATTGGGTGTATGCACTTTGGTTGCGCCGTAAGCACTTATATCTCCATAACCAAGATCGTCTGTATAAATTAAAATAATATTGGGCTTCGCCGGTGTTGACTGGGCATGTAGGCCGTTACTCAGAAAAAAAAATAAGCTAAATAACGCTGGCTTTGCAATCATCTTTAATCAGTTTAATTAGTAAGAGCACTTTTTTGAACGTTGATACTATTATAATTTATTTTTTATCTAAGAACAAACTACCGGCAAGGCGTAAATTCTTCATTTTCCCTTTCAGAAAAATCATTATTTAACAGCCATCTTGCCTTATATATTTTAAGACTATCCTGCTGATAAATTATACTACCATCAGCATCATTCACTTCATCCGTCCACCATTTTTCTTTCGGCTTCATCATAATAGTTTTATATCCTTCGGGGCCGGATGAAACAGATTTTATATTTACCGTATTCACATCGTTAACTGCAACTATTTTATTATCTGCCGGGCTGAATTTAAAAACATGTTTAGGGGTTGTGACCCATAAAGAATCTTTACCATAATCAGGATAAAGATCATGCGCATCATCGCCATCAATTTTTATTGAATCCAATAAAATCAAATCAGGATACTGGCAATTAAAATTATAACTGTATTTATATATTTTATTTTTTCCCGCGCTCCATAACACCTGCCGCTTTTTATCCCACACAGTATTGTGTGCAAAAGGCAGGTATATTTTTTTTGAATAGACATTATTTGGAAAGCTCAATGTATCCGTATGAAACACCATTAAATAATTACCGGTGCTGGATGCTGTAACAATATTACCATCAGGCAGCATAGCAGCAGAATGCGTATTGCCACCGGCATAAGCATAAAACAAAACCTTTTTATCGGTAATGCGTATAAGGGCCATGCCGCCACCGGAAGCTACAGTCAATATATATTGTGAATTGAAAACAGGTTTTACTTCGCTGATGGCATGAAACCATTCCACATTAGCTGAATCAATTCCATCTCTGGCAGGAAGCCATTCCCAGGTTGTTTGCCTTTTATTAGCATCAACTATAAGTAAGCGGTTAAGGTTTTGATCCGTTATTAATATTTGATTTGGCAATGAATCGTTACAAATGGTCTTATAGATATTACCTGCAAATACAATATTTCCGGCACCTGCAATAACAAATACAAACAGTTTGATTAGAATAATCCTTATAACGTGATGATTCATTTTACTATTTTAAAATATTTCTTTTTGCTGCCGGTCATTTTTTGCAAAGATTTTATACCGGCTCCGGCTTCAATACCAAGGTCTGCTTCAATTATATCGGCGCCGCTTTTAATTAGTTCCCTGTATTTTTCATACAAGGCAGCCGTGTCTTTTATGATACCTTTTGTAAAGTCTTTATCAATCGTTCTTGAACTGCCTCTTATGCACATTGCCCCTTTGGCGTGAATGTAATCAAATATATCTGCTTCTTTTGGTTCTGTATGCGTTACAAATACAACAACTTTTTCCCATGGCACACCTGATTTATCAAATTCATCCGCCGTTTTTTTATCATGAATAAATACGGCTTCCATCATAATATTTTTATCAAGCGCGTAACATTTTTTTGCATCATCCAGCGTATAGGCCATTACCATTGCATTGTTTTCAGCATGATGCTCTTTTACTTTCTTAACACGCACTTCTATTGGTACTTCTTTCGCATCAATCATCAGCATCGTTTTACCTTTTGCCCATTCAAGCACTTCATCAAATGTTGGCATTCTTTCATTGGTAAGTTTACCTTCCATATCTTTTAAACGCAGCTGCATTAATTCATTCAGCGTATGATCTGCTATTTTACCATGCCCGTTTGAAGTTCTGTCAAGCGTTGGATCGTGCATTACAACCAAAGCACTGTCTTTGGTATAATGCGGATCCATTTCTATCAGCGACCATGTATGTTGCAAAGTATTATTAAATGTTTTAATGCAGTTTTCAGGATAATCCTTTAATGGGCCGCCCCTGTGTGAACTTATAAATGGAATTCTGTCTTCTGAATACTTAAAAAAATCTTTTAGTTCATCAGAACTCTTTACGTCAATAACATGCATCTGGGCTTCACTTCGAAGGGAAAAACAAAGCAGGAATAATGATGCAAAAGCATACAAACATTTTACAATAAATGATATATTTTTCATTATGATTTATTTATTCGATAATTATTTGGTGTATGGAAAAAAAGGAGGATCGGGAAGCGAAGCTTCTTTAAAAACCTGCTGCACCTGTTTTACAATTTCAGGATTTTTTTCGGCGAGGTTTATCTTTTCACCCGCATCATTTGAAAGATCATATAACTCAATGGCCGCATTTTTATCTTTATACATATTTTGCTGCAGGCCTTTCCATTTGCCAATTCTTACAGCCCGGCTATCAAGATAATTTCTTGGCAAATTGTTTTCCGGCTTATCCCAGTTATAATTATAGTTGTAATATTCCCAATATAAATATTCATGCGCTGTTTGTTTTTGATTTAAGAGTGAAGGAAGAAAAGAAACTCCATCAATTTTTGAAGACCTTTGTATTCCGGCCGCTTCACATATTGTTGGCAGGATATCCCAGGATGCGCACACATGATTTGATTGCCGGGCAGGCTTTATTTTTCCATTCCAATGCGCAATAAACGGAACACGTATGCCACCTTCATTTAACCCGAATTTGGCGCCGTTGTAAGGCCCGTTGCCATTAAAGAATTTTGCGAAGGCAAGGTTGGCGCCGTTATCACTTGTAAAGATGATAAGCGTGTTTTCAAATAAGCCCTTATCTTTTAAAGCCTGTACAATTCTGCCTACATCACTGTCGAGCAATGATATCATGGTGGCATATACTTTAAATAGCTCTTTCCAGTCTTTGGAAGAGTAGGGCGCAGCTGCAGGTAAGGTATATTCCCCATGCGGAAGCGTATAAGGCAGGAATAAAAAGAACGGCTGATCTTTTTTCCTGTTGCTGATATATGTCAAAGTTTTTGCGGCAAAAAGATGATGGCTATATTCACCACGGCCATCATTGGCATTAGCTTTTATCTTTATCTTCTTGCCGTTCTCATATAAAAAAGGTGGGTAATAATTATGTGCTTTTATCTGATCAAGATAACAGAATGAACTATCAAATCCCTGCGTTTCCGGGCCATGGCCTTCGCCACCTAACCCCCATTTGCCAAACAACGCTGTTTCATAACCATTTTGTTTTAACAGCTCTGCAAGCGTTGTTTTATCAGAGGGCATGGCCGGATCTTCTTTTTCATCCGTAAGAAAATTACCACGTATAAACGTGTGGCCGGTATGCATGCCTGTAAGCATTGCTTCCCTTGATGGTGCACACACACTTGAGCCGGAATAGTAATCTGTAAGTTTAATACCACCAGCAGCAAGCGCATCAATGTTTGGCGTATGTATCATTTGCTGTCCATAACAGCCGAGGCTGCCATAACCAAGATCATCTGCTACTATTACAATGATGTTTGGTTTTGTTTGGGCGTTGCTTGTTTTCTGAAAACAGGATAAACAGAAAACAAGCATAATTAATAATCTGAACTTCATCTCCATTCAATTAAATTTTAATATCCCGGGTTCTGAACAAGTTTTACATTCTGATCCAAAGCAATGCTTAACCATGATCATGCTTACAGCATAAAACAACCGTCAAGTATTAAGAGACAAAAGCAGTTTCCGGATACTATAAAAAGAAAATTTTTTTAAGGCAATAATAGATGGTATCAAAATTTATTCTGCGTCTCTTGATAAATGATAAAAACCTAACGCATGACGATTACAGAAAAATACAGGTACGCTTTTTTGTTTTGCTTTTTCTTGCTTGCCAAAATGCTTAATGCGCAAACCAATAAGATTGCAGGTAAATACAATATATATACAGGCAACACACATGCACACACAAGTTATACATGGTCTCATGGTGAACAGATAGAAAAAAACAATTGTAAAGGAATTGCAGTTTTTGATAAAGACAGCACCGATGATGCTATAGACACATGGAAGGCTGGCTACGTAAAAATTGAGGCATGCCCTGCTATTATCATTATAAAATCAAGCCAATATCCGGGGCCTGGCCTTTCATTAAAAGCCGGCTGGCAAAAATACCAGGGAGATCCTGTTGTACATTATAAAGTGGCGAAAGAAAACAGTTATGATTTTTATGTAACAACAGATCATTCACAGGAATATATTTTTAATCCACCGGATAGTTTAAATAAAGCATGGATAAGTACCGCGAAAAGCGCTGAAGCTGCTACCAACAAAGATTTCGTTGCCATAAGAGGCTATGAGCATTCGGAAAATGATGGACCCAACGGCCAGGGGCATATCAATGTTATCAATACAGCAACATACCTTAATGCATTAAAACCAGGTATTGATCTTAAATACTTATATAATTGGCTTAAAACTGTAAAACCAAACGGAGAAGGTCCGGTGGTAGCAAGCTTTAATCATCCCGGGCCTGAACAATATAACAACTGGGCATACCGGGACGATTCCATAACCAATATTATTACCATGTTGGAAGTAATCAATTCAAATAATAAAATTCATTATGAAGGTTTCATAAATGCTTTGGATAAAGGATGGAAAGTCTCGCCTGTTTGCGGTAATGATAATCATGGTTTAACCGGCATAGCAAATCATACTTCGAGAACATTTGTGCTGGCAGAGAATAAAACGAAAGCGGCCATTCTTGATGCAATGAAAAACAGGCGAACATATGCATCGCTTGAAAAAAATATTCAATGCAGTTATACGGTTAATGATAACATTATGGGCTCTACAATTCCTTCTGCAAAAACCTATCGTTTTAAAATCAATATTAACGATCCCGATATAAATGATGCTTCAGATAAAATTACAAAACTTGATATTATTACAGACAGCGGCAAAATAGCAAAAACCTATACTACCAAAGGGGAATATACGGTTACCTGGAATGTAAGCCTGCCAGATGAAGGATCGACATATTATTTTGTACGGGTTTGGAATGCCGGCGGTGGCGATGCAAAAAATGCCGATGCAAAAAAACCTGTTGCCTGGCTGGCGCCGGTATGGATAAACCGATAATACAGCTATTTAAAACAAAAGGCTGTAATCATTAGTGCAATCTTAACAACGGACATATCTTTCAATTCTATCCTTAGTGTTTTAAAAGCTATTTGTAAAAGATTGGAAACAGTTTGTGGCTTGTTACCCATAATTTCGGCAATTTCATCACGGTTCAATCCCACAAAAAATTTAAGGTATATTACTTCTTTTTGCCGCTCGGGCAGGGCTTCAATTAATTCTTTTAATTTATAGGCCAGTAGCTTATCGTTTTCGTTGTAAATTATTCTTTCTTCAATTGATAATTCGAAATCAAAGTTGCCGGGTACTTCCCCTGCCTGCAATATTTTCTTTTCAGATTGTATCTTTCTGTGTAAGGATCTTCTGAAAGAGGCTATAAGGTATGCTTTAGGATTTACATCCTGGCTAAGATTATGCCGCCTGGTCCATAGGCCAATGAATAATTCCTGAATACAATCCTTTATAAGCTCTTTATCTCCTGCGTACTTTGAACCATAGTTGAAAAGAACTTCGTAATAAGTTTTCATTAATTCTTCAAATGAAAATTTATCACCACTTAAGAACGATTGCCAGATATTTATGTCAGTATGTGCCAAACGCCGTCAATGTATTTATATCATCGCAAATTAGCCTTTTAATAAATATAGCGCACTATCAACCACCTTCTCCATAACTATTATAAAAAGATAAGGGCGGCCGTAAACTATTAATAACAGAAAAAAAATATGCCTTGCATGATGCCGCAGCTATCTTAAATAATTTTAAACATGCTTATGGGTTTAATAAATATGTTATAAATTATATGCGACTGCCCGTCTTTAGCTGTTAATTTCTTTTGATAGTGCCGTTGAATTCATCAAACAGTTTAATGTGAATTAAAGCAGCATAACCCAAAGCTTTCAAAACCGGTTATGCAGTACATGTTAAGCCCGGGACGGGCGGCTGAATTCCACCCTCAAATTAACATGATAAGATGGTACAATGATTTGGTAACAATCAATATAAAGTTAACAGGCATATAATCTATTTTCGTTTGGGATTTAGAGCCTTAGCTTTTACTTTGATTTAAACAATTGCCGAAATTACCAACGCTGTTTTATTAGCTCTCTGTTAATTAAAAATTCTACAAACTAAAAATGCTTAACGATGAAATCTTTCCCTTTGCATCAATTTTTTAAAAATGACCGCATCCTGTTTAAGTTAAGATGTATTTCCCTCCTTATCATGGTTGCGCTTATTTATATTCCCCTGGAAGGTTTTTCTTATAGTGGGAATTACAGGTTTAAGACCGGCAAAACCATGAGACCGCCTGCAGAAAAGAAAACGAAATTGGAGGTAAATGATGTGAGAATAACCGGAACGGTAAAAGACGAAAAAGGTAACCCTTTAGAAGGCGTATCGGTATCTGTAGTGGGGCAAACGTCAGGCGTAAGCACAGATAATTTAGGAAACTTTTCAATATCGGTACCGCCTTCTGCTGAATTAAGGTTTAGCTATGTAGGATATAAACCTTTTACCGTAAAGGTGGGCGACCAACTGCATCTCGACATTACATTAAGCCCTGAAGTTTCTTCTTTAGATGATGTAGTAGTGACCGCCCTTGGCATTTCAAGGCAGAAAAGATCGTTAGGCTATTCCGTGAGCGATATTAATTCCGAAGACCTGGTTAAAGCAGCTAATCCAAACGTGCTGAAATCCCTGGATGGTAAGGTAAGCGGTGTAAACCTTACTAACCTTAGCAGCGACCCTACTTCCTCCGTAATGGTAAATATTCGTGGCACAACAACAATGCCTTCAATAAGCAGCGGCGCTGACGTATCTTCCAGGTCGCAACCGCTGTATGTGATTGACGGGATACCGGTAGGCACTCAAACATTTACGTCGAAAGACGGGGTTGATTTTGGAAATATTCTTTCTCAATTAAATCCTGAAGACATCGCTTCTGTTTCCATTCTTAAAGGAGGTAGCGCAGGCGCACTTTATGGCGCACAGGGCGGTAATGGCGTAGTGATGATTACTACAAAGTCTGGAAGAGGCGGCCAAAAAGGGCTTGGAGTATCATATAATCTCTCTGCGCTTGCAGACCAGCCTTACCAGTTTATAGCTGAACAAATGCAATACGGGCAGGGCGAACGGATTTACGAATGGCAATATGATAATACCGATACATGGGGGCCTCCTACCGATGGGTCATTTACAGCAGATTACTGGGATGTAAAAGCGCAGCAATGGGCAAACGGCCCGCAAATATCCTCCAATGAAGACCGGGTGAAAGCCTACCTTCGAACAGGAAACACGATTACCAACAGTATAAGCGTTTTTGGTAATTACACTAAAGGATCATTTCGCTTTTCAATGTCCAACATGGGGAACGAGGGCGTGATGCCGAATACAAAAACCAATCAAAAATCGTTTAACCTCAATACAGAGTACAGAATAACCAACAATGTAAGAATTTCGGTAAGCGCCAACTATTTTCATACTTATTCGCCAAATAAACAAAACAGCGTAGGATCAAACAGCGTATTAAACTCTTTGCTTTTTAATTTTCCCAATAACCTGCAGCCACTTTCAGAAATGCACAATTACTGGCTCACAGGGTTTGAGGGAAGTTTGCAAAATGGCTCCATTATGGATATTGATGGAGGCGTGGCAAACGACAACCCCTGGTTTACCACTTACGAATATCTGCACCGTTTTACAAGGGATAATTATTTTGGTAAAGTGCAATTAGACTGGCAAATGGGAAAAGCTTTTTCGCTGTTATTACGCACCGGCATGGATAATGTAAAAGAGAACTATGAACTCAGGAAATCATGGGGATCGAGAAGCGATAAATACGGGCAATTTGTTCAGGGCAGCAACGCTAACCTGCAAACAAGTTCCGATGTTATTTTAACCTATAGCAATAATTTCAAAAAATTCTCTTTATCAGCTTCTGTGGGAGGCAATTATGCTTACTCAAATACTTCCAGCATGGAAGCAACAGCCGGCGATCTCAGCACCCCTGCCCTGTTTACGCTTGCCAATGCAGCACCCGGCACTTTGTCTATTACCAGCGGCGCCAATGCACCGTATAATATAACCCAGGGATTTAGTGCTTACGCGCTTGCTACTGTAGGATATAACAACCAGTTGTTTTTAGATGTTACCGGCAGGGAAGATTTTAATGGCGCTTATGCAGAGCAAAAAATCAATTATTTCTACCCGTCAGCATCGCTTAGCTGGATAGCCTCCGAAACATTTAAGTTACCCGAAATTTTTAATCTTTTGAAAGGCAGGCTGGCCGTGGCAGATGTGGGAAATGGATTATTAAAACAAAGGTCTGTAGATACCTATTCCTTTGAAACGAGTGATTGGGGCGCAGCAAAAACGGTGGTGCTGAATGCAGCCCTGGTGGACCCGGATATAAAACCCCAGCATTCTATTACAACGGAGCTGGGAGCAGATATCTGGATGCTTAAAAACCGTATAAAATTTGATTTTACTTATTTCGAAAAAGTACAAAAAAACCAGCTTGATAATATTCCATTGGTACCGGGAACGGGTTATACCGGGCTGCTAACCAATATTGGTAATGTTACAAGCAAGGGTTACGAATGGGGCTTAACTGTAACACCTGTAAGATCTAAAAACTGGAACTGGGACGTTTCCGCCAGCTTTACACATTACAAAGCCACCATTACAAAGCTGTCAGACAAGTTTGCCCCTAACGGATACATCTTCGCCAATTATGATGGCAAAACAGTTGTGAAGATTGCCAAAGGCGAGGAAATCGGAAATATTTATGAACAAAATGCCATACTGAGGGTGAAAACCGGTAAATATAAAGGCATGCCTTTATTGGACGGAGAAGGGGGTGAATTTCAAAACAGTCCCGATAATGCCGACCGCAGGCAGTTAGCCAATTTCAACCCGGATTTTATATTGGGCCTTAATACAACTTTAAGGTACAAACGGTTTTCAATTAACATAGTGGGCAGTCTTCGTAAAGGAGGACAATATATTTCTGTAAACCAACAATACCTTGAATCAAACGGAAGGGTGAAAACAACCTTTGGCACAAAAGGAACCAATAATCCCTACTGGGAAGGCGGGCGTGATGCATCATTGGGTGGCCTGCCCTGGCCTGCCGCAGGATCGAGCCAATACGAGGCTATTAATAATAACAATGACGGGCAGCGCACAGACGAAGTAGATGACGCCAGTTATGCAAAAGGCGTATTCGTTAATCCAGATTATACCGGCGACCCGGCCGATGCCAAGGATGAAGATTATATTGTTAATGGTGCAGATAAGAACAACACTTTTTATCAATATCCCTATAACAGTTACGGGGATGTGATCTGGAATTTTTCTTCTACCCGCACTTATGATGCAACGAACTTTAAACTAAGGGAAATTTCAATTGCTTATACCCTGCCTGATAAACTAATCAGCAAGTATAAGATGAATAACTTAACACTTTCATTAATTGGAAGAAATATTTTCCAGTGGAATAAGTCAGGCCGGCATGAAGATCCCGAATCGGCATTTAGCGGGGTGGGCACTAATCAGGGAATTCTTCGTGCCACATTGCCAAGTATCCGCTCTTATGGAATAAAACTCGGCGTTAATTTTTAATCTGCGGTGTTAATCATAAAAATTACATTATGAAATCATTTTCAATAAAAGTTCTTGCAATTGTTTTAATGGCTTCAGTTGCTTCCTGCAGTAAAGATGCATTGAGGACTTCCGACAGCCTGCAACAATTAGATGCTGTGGAAGATGTTAATGATGCTTATCTCCTGTCATCTGTAATTAAACAAACTGCTCTTTTTTACCAGAATATGGGCTACGAAGCCAGCAGGCTCCCCGGCGCTGTTCAGTATATTGAAAGAAATTACCAGGGCAGCGACAACTACTACTCCGGCTTTAAACAGCCATTGGATGATATGTATGCTGCTATGAATATCCTGAAGCTGGTTGACGGGGCCATCGGGCTGGCAGACAAACGGGGATCGATGGTGCATAAAGGGATTTTTACCACATTCAGGGTGCTGTTGTTTTCTTTTATGACTGACTATTATGGCGACGTTTACTACTCACAGGCGCTTAAAGCGCGGGAAGGGATTTTATATCCAAAATATGATAAACAGGCAGATATTTATACAGGCCTGCTCAAAGAGCTTGATGATGCCAATACCATGATAGCGAATGGTACTGAGGCTATTTCCTCCACTTATGACCTTGTGTTTAAGGGAAATAAATTGCAATGGCAGGAATTTGCCAATTCACTTAAGATCCGCTTATTAATGCGGGCTTCCAATAAAATACCCGATGCAGGGCAGCAAATTGCAGCCATTATACAAAATGCTTCCGCTACGCCTGTTTTTACTACTGCAGATGATAATGTATCTATTTCCTATATTGGCACAACTGCGGAAAACTCCTGGCAGGGAGGTACTTTAAATGATAATGGCGGTACTGAGTTTGACAGGAGAAGGCCTTGCAAAACACTTGTAGATAAATTAACGGAATTAAACGACCCCCGGTTAAAAGTTTGGATTGCGCCTGTTGAAAATCCATGGACAAGTAATCCTGCACTTAACGGCGTTACGGTTAATACAACAGATCCAAATGGTTTTACCTATACTTCCACCTGGGAGCTGATAGATCGTTCCAATCCTGAAATGGCGCAATACTTAACACCCGATATTTTGCTGGATTCCAACAAACTATATGTGGGTTTTGTTGCCGGTATGCCGGGAGACTGGAAAAATGGCAACGCCCACTGGAACACTGCCCTCGGCGGCGCGTATGGTAATTTTAAAGTATCTAAATTCTCCCAGTTGTTCAGGCAAAACAGCCACCCGCTGTTAAAAGCCATGATAATGAACAGCGATGAGTTGCAGTTTATTCTGGCAGAAGCGGCTGCAAAAGGCATGATAACAGGAAGTGCAGATACTTATTATCGCAACGGAATTCGATTTTCCATGGAGCGGTGGGGAATATCAGAAGCGGATATAAATACTTACCTGGCTCAGCCAAGTATTGCTTTACCGGCAGACCAGGCTGGCAAACTCGCCAAAATTGCCGATCAAAAATGGCTTGGGTTATTTTTTGTATCTGCGGAAACTTATCTTGATATCAGGCGCACCAAACTACCTGATATATTTAAAAACGGCTATTTAAGCGGTTACGAGTTTCCTTTGCGTTACCGTTATCCCGCAAATGAATTAGGGCAAAACGTAGATGCATATAATGAAGGCGTTGCCGGTTTATCGCCCCAGGTTGACGATCAGTATTCAAAAATGTGGCTGCTGCAATAGTATTATTAAACAAGCAATGCGAATCGTTTTCTTAACGCAATCCGCATTGCTTATTCTATAATCATTATGCTAAAAATATATTCTTAAAGCCGCTGCCTCCGGTAGCGCTGTAAGCTTTTTTGGCTTGCTTTATTCAAAACCGCAGGGAATTTAAAAAAGATAAGCAGCTTCCCTTTATTCGGGTGTGCTCAGCAGACGGGTTTAATTATATTAAACAACCTTTTTCGCAGCGCATTATAATTCTCAATTAAAAAGCCACTGCCTGGTATTACCTGAAATAATCAACCAGGTTTAAAAGCTGAAAACAAGGTATTAAGCCCTGAACGCCCGGCATTAAAAAATTAAACTAAATCAGTAATGATGTATCGAAAAAATCAACAGGCTATTTTTCTTTTCATTTCTTTTATTCTAACATCATTTTTATCAAAAAGCCAGGCTACGCAATACGCTGATAATGTTTTTTTGCAAGACTATAGCATCAAATTCCTGAATACAGATAACGATGCAAAATTGCTGAAAGTTGTTTCAGACAGAAACGGTTACATCCAGGTACTATCGTCAAAAGGATTACTGCGTACACGCGCCGGCCAGTTACTTTTTCCCGGAACACTTGTAACTGATGAACAGGACAAGCAAACTTCTGATAAAAAAATCGCAGGCATCGGGACTTACCGCGACCAGTTGGTTTACATAGATACGCAGGCGTTATTAAGCAATGCCTGGGCAGCAAAGTTATTCTCAAAGCATGCCACGCCCGGCGCCAAAATTTTTGCCGGGGGTAAAGATTTTACTTTTCTTATTTCGGATGGTAAAAACCTGGCGCTACTGAAAGATTCTAAAAATTTATGGGCAGGTAATCTTCCAGGCGAAGCGATAAAAGACATCAGGTTTGACACAGCAAATAATATCTTCTGGATCCTGGGCAATGAATCCATCAGCAATTTTTCTCCCGCAAATAAAACGCTGACGAAAGTAGTCAGCGGAAATAATCTTACCTGTATTGAACCCGCCAATGAAAAACTGTTCGTAGGCACAACTGACGGTTATTTTGAAATTGATGCAAAAACAAAAAAACAAACCGGCACTATTCATACAAAAATGCCCTGGCCCGATTTGACCACTATCAGCAATGTTGATGGTACGCTCTGGTTTGGCTCAACATGGGGCGCCATGCAATTGCGCAAAGATGGAAAGTTCAATTATTACGCATCCAAACGCTGGCTGCCTTCTGATACGGTGATCAGCATTGCAAAAGGCCCTGACAATTCCGTACTTGTATTAACTACTAAAGGACTGGGTCAAATTTATTTTAAAGAAATGTCTTTGCATGATAAAGCGATGTTTTATGAAAAACAGGTACGAAACCGGCATATCCGGCTTGGTTTTAATGCCACCGTTTCAAATATGAAGGATGGTGATGTAACCACCGGGAGCATGGAAGATTCGGATAATGATGGTTTATGGACTTCCATGTACCTGGCCGGCGAAACATTTCGATATGCCGTTACCCAATCACCTGATGCATTGCAAAATGTACGGGAATCGCTGGATGCGATTGAACGCCTCTATACTATTAATCCTGTTCCGGGATTTCCATCAAGGTCGTTTGAAAGGCGCGGTTATAAATATCATGATCCGGCCTGGCGCAGGGCCGATGACCCCGAGTGGGACTGGAAATCAACCACCAGCAGCGATGAAGCCATCGGTCACATTTTTGCCCTGGGTGCAATTGCAGAACTGGTGCATGAAAATGACATCCGTAATAAAGCTATTATGTTGATCGATACACTGATGTCAACTATTGTCAAAAATGATTTTTATATGATAGACTGGGACGGCAAACCAACCCGGTGGGGCAGGTGGCATCCTGATTATGTAAATGCCCGCCCGGAAAATGTGGGCGACCGTAAGATCAATTCATCCAACATTATTGCCATGCTGCAAACAGCCTATTATTTCACTAAAAAAGAGAAGTACAAACAAGCCGCTTTTTACCTGTTGAACGAAAAGGGATATTTGAAAAACCTGATGCGGCCAATGGCAGAAATTGGCCATGCGCCGGATGATGCCGATGAATTGAGCAAGGAATTATCTGATGGCTGGAACCATTCCGATGACGAAATGTATTACTGTGGTTACTGGGGATTGTATCGCTATGCACTAAATGATACGCTAAAAGCCGATTTCAAAAAAGCTATCATTGATCACTGGCAGCGTGAACGCCCGGAGAAAGAAGGCTTGTGGAATATCATGACAGCATTAACCGGAACAAAAGATTTTGATCTGAATGAAGCTATCTGGTACCTGCAGAATTATCCCCTCGATTTAGTAAACTGGACCGTTAAGAACAGCCAGCGAAAAGACATCGAATTGGTGGCCCCCAACTTCAGGAAGCAAACCACTACGGAAGTTTTGCCACCGGATGAGCTGGGCATCAGCCGTCATAATTCCAATAGGTTTGACCTGGACGATGGCGATGGAGGCAGGTCTGAATATAGCGCAGGCGATATCTGGCTGCTACCTTATTGGATAGGCCGGTACCTTGGAGTGATCAGTGCACCGGTAAAATAGAGGGAACGTGTATTCATTCACAACTGAACGACATAGTTTGCTCACATAACACTGGGTAAATCATAAAAAATAATATCAATTGGCAAGTAAATTTTCAAAGCTTTTAAATATTCTGATTCTGTTTGTTGTAATAACATTCAATTCCTGTGCTGATAAAAATACCGGGGAACAAACAGTAAAGGATGTGATGGATGAAACCGTTACCAAACTCTACAAAACCATGACTGAAAAACAATTGGATTCACTGACCAATGACCAGGTTATGGCTTTGTTTAATGACAATGAAAAAGAGGTGTTGGCAACCAGGCACTGGATGTTCGATGTGAATGTGCCGGTTGTAGTGTCTGTTATGAGAAGCACACAACAAAAAACGGTGCCGTTTTGGTTGGCTCCCACCGGGTTTGTAAAGACCAGCAAAACCATGAAAAATGAAGAGGTTACGTATGAGGTGTGGCAGAAAAATTTTGATAAAGGTCATATAGGTTTGGGCGTAAATGGTTTCGAAGATTATATGCTGCATTATTTTGTTTCAGTGGCCCCTCAAAATAAAAATGATCAACTTGAATTAAGTAATTTCTTCCCGGCAGACCAATATGTAGAAATACTTCAGGATAGTGCATTTACTTACCACGACTGGACGGAACTGGTGTTGATAAATGTGCCGGGCGATATGAAAGGCCAAAAGCTGCTAACAACGATCAGGGGAAGGGGAACAGAATCGCATTTGATCGGGGCATTTCGTAAAACAGCGTATCCCTCTTCTTCTACGCCTGACCAGGTTATGCTGACCTGGAGTGATGATCCCGCAACCAGCATTGATGTCCAGTGGAGAACAGATACTACCGTTGATACAGGAAAAATCAACTACCGGGAAAAAGGTTCAGATACAGTGCAGTCGGTTGCTGCAGAAAAATACAGGATGGAAGATCGTGATCTTATGAATGACAGGTTTATTAACCGTTTTACAGCTAAATTAAAAAACTTAAAGCCAGGTACAACCTACGAATATCAGATTCCGCCACAAACCAACTGGAACGAAAAATATACGTTTTCAACCCCGGCACAGGATAGTTCATTTTCTTTTGTCTGGACTGGTGACACGCACCACTCTCCCACAATAACTAAGCTTTATAATCTTGCTGATCAATCTCATCCTGATGCAGCATTTTATTCCATAGCCGGCGACATGGTTAGCGAAGGCTTGCATCGCGATCAATGGGATGACCTTTTTCAATTCAGTAAAGATGTTATTTGCAGGAAGCCTTTGATGGCGGTAATTGGTAACCATGACACCCACCAGGGATTAGGCGCGTGGATGTACCGCGATCTGTTCAGCTATCCCAAAAATGCACCGGCTGGTGTTCAACCTGAACATACGTATTCGTTCAGGTATAAAAATGCCTTGTTCCTGATGATTGAATCTACAGCTCCGATAGATTCACAAAAAGCATGGATAGAAGATCAGCTTGCTAAAACCGATGCCACCTGGAAGTTTGCCATGTTCCATTTTGCGCCCTACAACTGGGATGAACCTTACCCTGATATACAGGCAGCATGGATACCGCTCTTCGACAAATATCATGTTGATATGGTAATGAATGGTCATATCCATTACTATATGCGCACCAAGCCCATGAAGGGAGGAAAAGTTGTTGGTTCTTACAACGAAGGCACGGCTTATGTGGAGTCTGTAGCCATTCCAACAAAACCCGAAACCCATCCTGAAGAGCCGTATGCAGTGCTGAGAAATTTTAACGGAGACCTCTATCAGTATGTAAAAATTGAAGGAAACACATTAAGCTTTACGGCAACAAATGCTGACAATAAAGTGATTGATTCATTTACAATTAAAAAATAGAAGAAGAAAAGAAAGGAAGGGATCAGCTTACCCGGATGGTGTAACAGGCAATGAAACGAATGTGAAATAATGCTTCGAAAAATATATTTTTTGATGATGAAGAATAAATTCAATAATTGTATTGGATGGCCCGCATGGCTGCTTGTATTAATTACGGCAGGCTGCGGGCATCAGCCCTCCTCTCCTTCCGGCGAAGCTGCCGAAAAAGCACTTTCTACATTTAAACTGCCAGCCGGATTTAAGATTGAATTAGTGGCCGCCGAGCCTATGGTCTCTGATCCAGTTGATATGACTATAGATGAAGAAGGCCTCATGTATGTGGTGGAAATGCATGGTTACCCATTAAACGTGAGTAACTCCGGTAAAATAATTATGCTGAGCGATACGGATGGAGATGGAAAGATGGATACACGAACTGTATTTGCTGATACGCTTGTACTTCCTACCGGTGTGATGCGCTGGAAAAAAGGCATTATTGTAACGGATCCTCCAAATGTGTATTACCTGGAAGATACAAACGGTGATGGCAAGGCTGACATAAGAAAGGTGATGCTTACGGGGTTTGCTTTAACGAACCCGCAATATCTTGTTAATCGTCCCTTATATGGCTTAGACAATTGGATTTATCTCGCACATGAAGGCGTTGAAGAATCAAACACTTATCAAAAAATATTCGGAGATAAGGGCAGAGATATTTTTTTCCCCGACGATCCTAACGGCGCCCGCTTGCCGGTAAACGCACAGGGACGTATTGTGCGCTTTAAGCCTGATATGCATGCACTGGAAGAAACTTCAGGTTCCACCCAGTTCGGGCAAAGTTTTGATGATTGGGGGCATCATTTCCTGGTATATAATGCCAATCATATTTATCAGGAAGTAATAGCAAACCGTTATCTCAAACGCAATCCCGATCAAATTGTTGGCGATGCTACGGAATCTCTTTCTGATCACGGAGATGCCTGCGATGTGTTTCCGGTTACCAAAAATCCGGAACATCAATTGCTGACTGATGTGGGTGTGATTACTTCCGCCTGCGGTATTACAACTTACCAGGGAGGTGCTTTCCCTGATAAGTTTAATCATGACATTACCTTTGTATGTGAACCTGTAAGTAACCTGGTGCACGCCGATCGCCTAAAAGATAAAGGCGCTTCTTTTACTGCAAGCCGGATTTTTGAACACCAGGAGTTTTTGGCTTCTACCGATGCATGGTTTCGGCCTGTAAACATGTACATCGGCCCGGACGGAGCGTTGTATGTAGTGGATTATTACAGGGAAATTATTGAACATCCGGAATGGATGTCGAAATCTGATATAGAATCCGGTAAACTTTATAATGGCCGTGATAAAGGCCGCATCTATCGTATAAGCGCAACAGACGCAGCTCCTGCGAGTTGGACTTCTCATCTAAACCTGAACGATTCTTCCGATATACAATTAGTTGAAAAACTTTCCAGCCCTAATATCTGGTGGAGGCGCAATGCGCAACGATTATTGATAGATAGAAATCATGACATGGTGGTTCCTTATTTGGTTAAGATGGCGCAAAACACAAAATCTTTAGGCCGCTTACACGCGTTGTGGACATTAGAGGGCATGAATAAATTAACGCCGGAATTAATTGCGAAGGCATTGCAGGACCCGGAACCCGGTGTACGTGAAAATGCAATTCAGTTGGCGGAACTTCATCTTCATACATCGCCTGAACTGGCGCCTGAATTGATTGCTTTAAAGTCAGATACTAATGATAAAGTGAGATACCAGTTATTGTGCACGCTGGGTTATTTAAACACCCCGGAAGCAGGTGCGGCAAGGCAGGAACTTTTGTTTAAAGATATTAATGATAAATGGGTACAGGTAGCTGCATTAAGCGCTTCATCATCACAAAGTGATGCTATGCTGGAAGGTGTGCTAAAAAAATTCGATCCTGCAGTTCCTGCTTATGCTTCGCTGGTAACGCGTCTTGGAACTGTGATCGGGGCAAATAAGGATTTCAAAACAATACATTCATATTTACAGAGAGCCGTTGAACCAGCCGCCGGAGTAGCAATGACCTGGAAAGCACCTTTATTGGAAGGGCTTGCAGAAGGTCTTAAAAACAGAAGCTCAGTTCCTGATGGTTTAAAATCAGAGCGGAAATTATTGATTGATGTTTGCCTTCATCATCCTGATGTAAACATCAGAAGAAATGCCCGGATCATGCTGGAAAATATTGGGATTGCCGATAGTTCGCCGGAGCCCATTGTAATGCAGGAAGCTAAAAAAATTGCGGCTGATAAAAACATGTCACCGGATATAAGAACAGAGGCTGTTAATCTTATGGCACTTCAAAATCCTAAACAGGAAGCTGCATTTTTAGAAAGCTTAATTACACCGGATGCGCCAAGGGATATACAGGTGGCTGCCATACGTGCCTTAAGCAAAATTCCGGATACAACAGTTTCAACATTTATATTAAAAAACTGGGCATCCTTATTTCCCGGCATAAAAGAAGACGCGCTTAATACATTTATTACTGAACCTTTCTCCGTGCCCCGCATTTCCCTGTTGCTTCAAAACATTTCAAACGGAACAATAACAAAAGCGGAATTAGGCTGGCCTGTAACAGTGGTTCTTATGCGGGATATTCCGGATTCTCTTAAAGCATATGCCAGGACATTGTTATCAGGAAAGAAAGAAGACCGTAGCCTGGTAATAAAAGAATATCAAGTCGCACTTAAATTGAAAGGCGATGCCAACAAAGGAAAGGCGGTTTGCATAACCAATTGCCTGGCATGCCACCAGCTAAGGGGTAAAATGGGCACTGCTTTTGGCCCTGACCTTGGCACAGTTCAAAGCTGGAACCCGGAGAATATTATGATTAATATCCTGGATCCAAATCTTTCAATTTCTCATGGTTACGAATTATGGAACATAGTGTTGAATGATGGATCGATGCAGCAAGGGATTATAGTTTCGCAAACATCCAATGCTATTGTTGTGAACAAGCAGGGCGGTGTAAAAATAACCATTGCAAAAAAGGATATAAGATCACTCAAAACATTAGAGGTGTCACCTATGCTGAATGATTTTGAAAAAAAAATTGATAAGCAACAGATGGCTGATTTAATTGCTTTTATTAAGCAGGGAGAATAGATGACTTATAATAACGTAAGTGCAGGGATGAGAACTTAATAGTGAAGAGGTTTGCTAATTGAGCAGGAATTTGCATCGTAATGCCGGGGTAATGATTTTCATGAAATGTAGGCTGGCTGAATGTTAAGAGATTTCTCCTATCGTCGAAATGACGTTCAAAGAGGTGTATGTTTTGCAATCAGTTTTCCATTTCATAACATCTGCCTCTTTTATACTTGTCTGAACTTACGTTAATAAGAAAATGATAAACCAAATTAATTTATTAAAGATGAAATTAAACAAGCTTCTTCGCATCATATTGTCCAGCCTGGTTTCCATGGCCCTGCTCCAGCCCTTACTTGCTCAAAACACACGCGTTGATACCATATTAAACGAGTTCTATCACCACCCGGAACATGTGATGGTTACAGCCCACCGGTCGGCACATTTGGTTGATCCTGAGAATTCGCTGGCAGCCATAAGGAAGGCCATAAAAACAGGTGCAGATATCATAGAACTCGATGTTCGCAAAACCAAAGATGGTGTGTATGTATTATCGCACGACAAAAATATCGACCGCATTACTTCAAGTAAAGGTGAAGTGAGCAGTTACACTTTTGATGAATTGAAACAAATACCATTATTGCAAAACGGGCAAGCAACCAGCGAAAGAATTCCAACATTTGAAAGTGCGCTGCGGGCGGCAAAAGATCACATCATGGTTGATATTGATTTTAAATTAGACTCTCTTGAAGATGCAATAAATGTTTGCAAAATTATTCGCGAAACAGGCATGCAAAAACAGGTGCTGTTTTTTGTGTATGATTACCGCTATACTTCTACGGTGGACAGCATTGACAATTCAATTGCAGTAATGCCCCGTGCTTACAGGAAGGAAGATGTTCTGGACATTTTAAAAAACTACAAAGTGCCGGTTATACATGTTGATCCAGGTTTTTATAACCATACATTGATGGGGCAAATCAGGAGCCAGAATGTTCGTGTGTGGTTAAATGCTTTAGGTAAATTTGATGACCTTGAAAAAACGAAGAAGAATTCGGGCTACGACAGCCTCTTACAAATGAAAGCCGTGAACGTAATTCAAACAGACTATCCGGCAAACCTTTTAAAATATTTACGGGAACGGGGCCTGCACAGGTAAATCAAAATAATTATCAATGAAAAAATTCAAACTTTTATTCGTATTGGTTTTATTGATAAATGGCATTGCATACAGTCAAACTGCAACCTTAAATGCTATGGTTAAAAGCATGCTTATTTTTCCGCCCCAGCCTTTGCACACGCATGGCAGCTCCATAGTGAATCTCCCCAATGGTGATTTTCTTGCAGCGTGGTTTGAAGGCAGTGGGGAACGAACCGCCGATGATGTAAAAATTATGGGGGCACGTTTAAAAAAAGGTGAGGCTGTATGGAGTAAACCATTCCTCATGGCTGATACCTACAATATCCCGGATTGTAACCCCGTGCTCTTTCTTAATCATCAAAATAAATTATTCCTCGTTTGGATAGCGGTGCAGGCCAACCGTTGGGAATATTCAATTCTTAAATACAAAACATCCATTGATTATAATAAGAATGGAGCGCCTGTATGGAACTGGCAGGATAATATTCTATTAAAACCAAATGAGAATTTTGCAAAAGAAGCAACATCTAAATTTAAAGATTTACCTAACGGCACATCGGCTTGGGCAGCTTATGCTCCTGAATATGATAAAATGATCATTGATGCTGCTAAAGATGAAGGCAAACGAAGCATTGGCTGGATGACAAGAATTAAACCATTGCTTTTAGGAGAAAATAAAATATTGCTTCCGCTGTATTCCGATGGTTTTAATTTTTCACTGGTTGCCATTTCTGATGATGACGGAACAAACTGGCAACCCAGCCTGCCAATAGTTGGAAGAGGCAATGTGCAGCCTTCTTTGATTCAAAAAAAAGATGGAACGATTGTATCGTATATGCGCGATAATGGCGATACGCCACCAAGGGTTCAGGTAAGTGAGTCTGTTGATACAGGAAGAACCTGGACAGCAGCGCAAAAAACAGAAATTCCCAATACCGCCAGCGTGCAGGTATTAAAGCTTAGCGATGGAAGATGGGCATTTATTGGCAATGATATTGATGATGGGCGTTATCAAATAAGCCTGTATTTATCTGATGATGAAGGAAAAACATGGAACTGGAAAACACATCTTGAACAGGTTAAAAAAGGTGAAGGAAGTTTTTCATATCCTTCCATGCTGCAGGCTGCTGATGGAATGCTGCACATAACGTATTCTTACCAGCAGCAGGAAAAATTGGAATCTATAAAATACGTTGTTGTAAACCCTGCATTGATACCGGGAAATTGACAATTCATAAAACCTCATTTTATTTGTGAGAAAACTTTTAATTATACTATTCACTTTCCTGTTTACCTGCATTGTAAGCGCATACAATATCATTAACCAAAACAGCTATATACGGCAATCAACGCCTTTGCCAAAAACGAAGCATGCATTAGTTGTAATAGCACATCGCGGAAGCCATTTAAACGTTCCTGAAAACACATTGGCTGCTTATGAAAACGCTATAAAAGAAGGTGTGGATTATATAGAAACAGACCTGCGCACTACCAAAGATGGCCACCTGGTTATTATGCATGATGCAGCTGTTTCCAGGATGACAGGAATGCAAGGGCAGGTAAAAGATTTGAATTATAATGACATCAAAGACCTGGAAATAAAACCTGTTGTTAAAGGAGATACTGCAGCTTATCACATTCCTGAGTTTGCCGATGTATTGAATGTATGTAAAGGAAGAATTAATATTTATCTGGATTTTAAAGATGCTGATGTGAAGAAAACATACAGGTTATTAAAAGACTACGGGATGCAAAACAATGTGGTGGTTTATTTGAATAAAGAAGAACAATATGAACAATGGAAAAAGGTTGCGCCGCAGGTTCCACTCATGTCAAGCCTTCCGGAAAATGCGGACATCCTTCAACTGAATAATTTCCTGGCCGCAAAACATTTGGATGTAGTGGATAATGCATATACTGTTAATTTGGTTAACCTCGTGCATAAAAGAAAAATCGCAGTGTGGCTCGATGTGCAGCGTGAGGATGAAGGGCCGGCAACGTGGAAACAGGCATTGAAGCAGGGGGCAGATGGATTACAAACAGATCATCCTGAAAAGCTGATAAAATACCTGAAAAGCCAAGGGAAAAGATAACGCTGTTATAGATTAATAGGTTGTGCGATTGAATTATAAGGTTAAGTTTTTAGCTTGATGAGATGCCCAGTCAAGCTGGGCATGACGTTTAAATGGTTGTGTTTTACACTTGCCTTCTAAACAGGCAAGAAGCTCATAAACTTCTCACACGTCATTCCCACGAAAGTGGGAATCTCCTGAGCGATCTTAAAGCCCTTTATTAGTTCACTTTACTAATCGTGCAACAGATTAGGTTATACTTCATCTACAACTTCAAATTAAAAAAATGAATGCATTGGAAGCGACAGTAGCCGCGCAGCGCAGTACCTCAATTAAACATAAGCCTTCGCGGTTGTTCTTCATTTTATTTCCTGCTGTATCGATGCTGTTAGGCTGGGGTTTACGCGGATTTATTGGCGGAGGGCCTTATGGCGCCATGATTCCCGGTGCCATGGTTATGATCGCTATTTGCATGTTGCTTGATGTACCGCTTTTGTTTGCTGCAATAGCAGTGGTTTTCGGAACTGCCGGAACAGCGATGGGTGGTGAAATGACTTACGGGCAAACCATTGGTTTTCTTAGAGACACTGACACGGTTTGGTGGGGCTTTACAGGCACCAGTGTTAAAGGTGGTGTTTGGGGATTAAGCAGCGGATTATTTATTGGTTTGGGATTAGTGCATGAGCGCATTAAAGTCAAAACCATTATTACTGGTTTTCTGATATTTTTAATTGGTTTTGTGATAGGCCTGAAATTAATTAACGATCCTAAAATCATATATTTTTCAGACCCGTTCAATCAACCACGAAAGGAATCATGGGCAGGGTTATTGTTTGCTTCAGCCGGGTTATTAATTTACCTGAGAACAAAAATAACAGCCATGGATTTCAGGATCATCTTACACTTTGTATGGTATGGTTTGCTTGGAGGTGCATTAGGCTTTGGGTTTGGTTCGCTTTGGATTACGGTAGGAGCTAAATATGGCGCCCGGCTTTTGGTTGTTGACTGGTGGAAGATGATGGAGTTTTCATTTGGGTTTTTATTGGGCGGCTTTCTTGGTTTTGCAGCATGGAAATGCAGGAATATAAACGCTGGCACTTATCCAAAGATGGAAACAAAGATCAGTAAGTCATTTTTCATTGAATTGATTGCTGCTTTGTTTATTGGAGTATTTATTTATGTGGTCATGCAGTTATTTGAATCGTACCTGGAAACAATTAATGGCCGCAATGGAATATTTTATGCATCTATTGCCACAACAGGAAGGGTACTTACCAGTTATTTATTTATTGGCTGCATGTTAATTCTTATAGCGCTGTGTTGGCCATACCTCGGCTTTCAAATTGCAGTTACATTAACCTTTTGCCACTGCATGATCGATCTTGTTACCGATGATCGTCTTTTCCCCGGATTACAGTCTCTGCCATTGTTTTTCATAATCACAACCGTTCCTTCATTTATCGTTAGTGTGTTGGTTGCTCTATTTCAAAGAAAACCATTTGTTCTACAATCAATGTTTTTGATATTGGTATGGTCTACCACCGCAGTAGCTGTAATAAGAATGATTGCAGGCGGTGAATTTATCTTTAACAGTCAGCATTCGTTAAGCCAGGTAATCATTGGAGACCTGTTTGTGTTTAATGTGTTTATTATCTCTGCTATATTGGTATCGGGAATGGTTGTAAAAAACAAAGCTATCGGGGTTCGTGAAGTGGTGTAAATAACTTCCGGAATATTACCAAGGCCTTCTTATCAATCTACAATTTATTTAACGTGAATTCGGGATAAAAATGTTGAGATTGCATGTTATGAAATTGAAGTGATTGGCAAAACAGGAAGTTCTTCAAGCGTCATTTCGACGATAGAAGAAATCTCTTAGCATTCAACCAGCTTAAATTTTGGAGATGTCTCGTTACCTCAACATGGCGGCGTAAGTTCCTGCCTGATTTGCAAACATCTTCATTATTATAATTTCTTATCCCGGATGCACTTTATTTACATACTTAGGCTTTAATACCGTAAGTACCAAAATGATAGCTGCCAGCACCACAAGGCCAAGAATAGCAAAATCCCGGCCCAGCGTTCCTGAATCTGCTGATTCGCCAAGGAAGTTTGTTATGAATGCGCCTGATGATATTCCAACAAGGTTCATTAATCCATAGCCCGTAGCGCGATGGCGCGGTGATGCAAACTGGCAGAGGACGGGCATATTGTTCACATCAAACATACCGAAGCCAAAGCCAAAACCAATGGCGCCAATTATAACAGGAACAATGTTTCCACCCAATCCAATTAATAATAACGATGGTATAGTTAATCCGAGACCAATAACGCCGGTATAAATCCTGCCCCGTAAATTACGTTGCACCCACCTGTCGGAAATAATTCCGCCACCCAATACGCCTATCAAAGAAGAGAGCGATAAAGTTATTGTTGCAATGGGCCCGGCATAGTCCATGTTAATATCAAGGGATGTGGATATAAGTGTAGGCAGCCAATTCTTAGCTGCCCACCCCGGAAAACTTGGTGCGGCAAAATAAAATAAGATCACCCAGAAGGTTATGGTTTTTAATAAAGTGCCCATACCTTTTAAAGCTGATCCAACCTCCCGAAAAAAAGTTTGGCCGGCATGTTTTTCATCCTGGCTGCCACGTTTTTCTTTTAAAAAAAATATTAAGATTAAGCTGTAAGCAATCCCAATAAACCCAAATACATGAAAGGTGGTTTCCCATGAAAAATTAGTGGCAAAAATGGCCCCGAAACCACCGAAAGCCTGTCCCAGGTAAATCCCGGTCATGTGGATTCCGATAGCCAGCGACCTGGTTTTTCCTTCATGATAATCGGCTATCACAGCCAGGCCTGCAGGCATATAAAAAGCCTCGCTAATACCCATGATACCCCGCAAAATATACAGTTGATTAAATTCTGTACAAAATCCCATTAGCATAGTAACGGCAGACCATACAAACAAACTGCCTGTAATTAACCATTTCCTGTTTATCCTGTCTGCTATTAATCCTGAAACGGGGCTCATGAAAGCATATATCCAAAGAAAAATTGCCATCAGCCTGCCAAAGTTGGCAGCACTTTCCAGCTCGGCAAAAGTCGTCATCATAGCTGGCTTCATGGTAGCAAGCATCTGCCGGTCCATATAATTCAATAGCGCTACGCCCCACAAAAGCATAACCACTACCCACGGATAAATTTTTTTATTTTTCATAATATTTATCATTCGGCGAGTTGTTAATGGTGAATATTGATTAAAGTGCTTTAAACATGCGATTACTACCCACAACTGCCACTCACCCTCACCACTCACTTTGCATTTTTCAATATCCATTCTTTCGTGGCCATCCAATAAGCAATTTTTTTCCGGTTAAAAGTGTACGTTACGGCAATGCTGTCATTAAAACTAATAATGGCCGGATAGGAAAATTCTTCATCCGGCTTACCGTTTTCTAAATCTATTTTTTTCGGCCATGTTTTGCCATTATCAAATGAAATTGCAAGCGCCAGTTTACCCCGTGAACCCCAGTTTTTTGTTGTTGGATTATAGGCCAATACCAGTGTGCCATCCGATAGTTTAGCCACATCAATACCACTGTTGGGATTAGGCAAAGAAGTTTTATAAACTGGCGACCATGTTTTGCCATAATCTTTGGAATCGCTGCGGCATATTATGCCTGACGTACTTCTCAGCAGTGCGTGTACCTGTCCCGGCGCTGATTCCCAGAGCGTGGGTTGTATAATTCCTTTGCCTGTTATTTCTTTGCGATCAAGCTGCAGGTACGGTGTAGCTTCCCATGTTTTGCCTTCATCTTGGCTGCGGTCGAAAAAAGCATTCCACATACCTTGCTCATTAGAAGCACCGGCAAGCCATGTACCATTGGACAATATGATCATCTTATTTCGAACAGGGCCGCGGCCGCCATGATCGCCTTTAACCAATTCCGTAGCCTCTGACCATGTTTTACCTTCATCGTCTGAAGTCTTTAACCAGGTTTCCCATTGAGGAATTTCTTTCCCGGCTTTGAAGAAAAGATAAATCCTTCCTTCCGGCGACTGGAATAAAACCGGGTTCCAATGCGGTGTATTATTAATTTTTGCCACTTCAAATGTTTTGCCCCATGCGCCGGGCCTTCCTGTCGTCATCCATATACCAACATCATCATTTTTTTCTTCCGTACCACCAAACCATGCTGCCATAAATGCGCCGCTTTTTAAATGGATGATAGTGGAAGCATGGCATTCAGGATAAGACTGGTCGTCTCCAAAAAGAAAACCTTTAAGCGGAAGAGAATCCAATTGATTAATGGTTTTCATTTTTCCGGCAATTAAAGCGTTTGAAAAACAATTGTATTGTATAAAGAATACAAAAAAAAGAAGGCTTGTTTGCTTTAAAAAAAATGTTCTTTTCATTCGTACAAGTTTGTTTTTTTTAGTTGTCTCATGGAACCCCGCTCATGTTGTCCTGTGTGAGAAAAAATTATCATGCTCGGTTTCATTTTATAAAATTTCTGTTGAGTAGCATAATTAATAGTAGTAATGTTATGTCAATAGTCGCATTTAAATGAGCAGTGAATGGCTGTTGTGAGTAAAAGCCCCGTTTACAGAAAACCACCGCTATTCACCACCGACAACTAACGCTTAACTTAACAACGGCCTCAATTTTAAAATGTATAGTTATTTATATGGCGTTGTAAAAAGTTCCGAAAAATACTTTCAATTTTTTGGCTTCAGAAATTTTTTGAACACTTATGACAAGATGCTACACTTGATTGATAAGATTAGGAAAAGAAAACCCCTTCTTAGTGTTTTATTTTGTGAGAAGCAAGCAATTGCTAATCCTTAATTAAAAAAGCAATCGAAAATTCCACTGTCCTGGCCTTTTAAAAACGCAAAGACAAAAAAACATTCAATGAAAGAAAATGCTGAACGAAAGTTCATACCTGTTATGTTAACCCCATTTAAAGATGATGGAAGAATTGATTTTGACGGCCTTACCATGCTAACAGAATTTTATATGCAGGCAGGTGCAAAGGGGTTATTTGCCAATTGCCAGTCCAGTGAAACATTTCATTTAAGCGATGAAGAAAAATTGCAGATTGTAAAGCATACAATAAAAGTTGCTGGTGGAAAAGTACCCGTAGTGGCGGTTGGCAATTTTGGAACAACAATAGCCGCGCAGGCCGGTTTTGTAAGAAATATCTTTGACACCGGCGTTAAAGCTGTTATTATAATTACAAGCCTTATTGCTGGAGAGAATGAAAGCAATGAAGTTTTTGATGGGCGGGTTTTTGAACTATTCGATCTTACCGGCGAAATACCGCTTGGATTTTACGAATGCCCTGAGCCGTATAAAAGATTATTGTCGGCAGAGCAACTTGAAAAATTTGTAGCTACCGGCAGAATTATATACCACAAAGACACTTGTCTTGATATAGAAATGGTAAAAGAGAAATTGAAAGTAACAAGCGGCATTGATACATTCGGGTTATATGATGCTTATGCGGTAAATGCCGTAGCTTCTTTAAAAGCCGGGGCAGCAGGTCTTTCGTGCATTCAGGGTAATTTTTTTCCTGAACTGATTGTGTGGTTGTGCAATCACTTTGACAACATTAACGCTACCGGAAACGTAAATAAAGCACAACAATTTTTAACTGACAACATGGAAGTTATTCATTATGCTTATCCTGTAGTTGCTAAATATTATCTTCAAAAACGCGGATTAAATATTTCCACTTTTTCAAGAACCAGTACGGAAGCTTTTACTTCAGCCGTAAAAGATAAAGTGGACCGCCTCTATGATGAATATCATCTTCTCAGTGAAGCGTTAGCCATCAGTTCAATTTCATAATGAGCAAATACAATGATCTAAAAAGGCTTATTCAATAAAAGAAAACTTTTATTGCACTTTTAGTTCATCAGGTACTCCCGTTTATAAGTTAAAGGTGTTATGCCAATTACTTTTTTAAATTGCCGGTAAAAATTAGAAATATTATAGAACCCGCACCTGTCTGCAATCTGGTCAACAGACATTTTATCTTCTATTAAAAAATGACAGGCATGGCTAATGCGGATCTCGGTAAGAAAATCGTAATAGGTTTTATTGGTCATTAATTTAAAATAGCGGCAAAATGAAGTTGTTGTAAGATTACTGATGGCTGCTATCTGCTCCAAAGTGATGGGTTGTGAATAATTGGCCATCGTGTAGCTATATACCAGGTTCAAACGTTCCGTTTCATATTTATTAGACTGATAAAAACTTGTTTCTTTGGTAACCTGGCAATAGTCTTTTGTTTCAGATAAAACCTTAAGGATAGAAAGTAAAGCAATCAGCCGGTCAAGGCCTTCCGCCTTTGATGCAGCTTCAATTAATGGAATAAGCCTATCACGGGACCGGTTAGTAATTACCATCCCCATTTTTGCCTTTTCAAAAAGCAAGGGCAGCAGGCGGGCTTCCGGTAACGACAGCATATCATTGCCCATAAAATTTGATGAAAAATGAAGCACAATCGCTTCCACGCCATATTGCCCATTACAACTTTCCCTGCAATGCCATTTATGCGGCAGGTTCTCTCCCAGCAGCACAATTTCACCATCGGAAAAGTTACTGATATTATCACCAATAAAGCGAACGCCTTCACCCTTAATAAGATAATGTAATTCCAGTTCAGGATGATAATGCCATAACGATCCAAAGGAAGAATCACGGCGGATACTGAACGATGATTCTAACGGTTGTGGTACTTTATGGAAATGAGGTTTCATAAATACAGAGCGCTACTATTGCAATTTGGTTATCTAAAAGTAGATAAAAAACGTTTTGCCAGTTTAAAAAATCGAAATGTATATCGAGATGCAAATAAGATCAGGAAAAGCTTATTAAGAAAAAATGATATTTTAAATGTGTAAAAGCTTAATAGCTAAAAATGTCTTTTTGAATATTTTCAAATTGGTTCGTTGCGGACGAACTTGCTGCCGACCTTCAAAAGTTTCCTCATGGAGGTTATGTAACTTTAATTGCCGGCAGCCTTTTGTTTCTTGTAATGTATGTATGGTACCGAAGTCGTAAAATAAAAAACAGGTACGTGGAATTTGTAAGGATGGAACACTATATTCCGTTAATACAAGAATTAAGTAATGATAAATCGATACCGAAATATGCCACAAACCTTGTCTATTTAACAAGTGCCAATAATCCAAAAGAAATTGAACATAAGATCATATATTCCATATTAAATAAGAAGCCAAAACGTGCAGATATATACTGGTTTATTCATGTTAACACGCTTGATGACCCCTTTCTGGCAAAGCATTGCTATAAGAATCTCAATTTAAAAGATATCGGTTGTTATAGGAATGCCAACACCGGATTCATACAGACACCATAGTTATAAAGCGCAAAAATTCCAGATGGAAGTATAATACATACAGGCAGTAAAATTTGATATGCTTTTTAGTTCTGAAAGTACTGCGGCTCGTCTTCGCAGAAAAGCGACACCATAACTTTTACCAAGATCGCATTATCATCCGAAAAAATAATGTTGCAATAGAAATATTATGATCCCTGCAAAATAACCAAGCAGCGCCAGCAAGCTTATCTTTTTAAGATACCAGAAAAAGTTTATTCTTTCAATGCCCATAGCGACTACACCGGCTGCAGAACCTATAATAAGCGCACTGCCTCCGGTTCCTGTGCAAAAAGCAAGAAATTCCCAGAAAAAACTATCAGTTGGATATTGGCTAAGGCTATACATGCCCTGCGCTGCAGCAACAAGCGGCACATTATCAACTATAGCCGATAAAAGCCCGATAGCAATAACAATAATCCTCTCGCTCCTGATAGTTGCCGTAAGCCATCCGGACAAATCAGTTAAAATACCTGATGATTGCAATGAAGCCACGCTCAATAAAATGCCCAGGAAAAATAAGACGCTGGGCGTATCTATCTTGCGAAGAGCATACGATACAGATAATGCGCCTTTATCTTCAACGTCGTCTTTTTGGCGTAAAATCTCGGTAATTATCCAAAGTAATGATAGGCCTAAAAGTACACCCATATAAGGTGGCAGGTGCGTGATGGTTTTAAAAACAGGCACCATTATTAAAACAACAACACTTGAAAAAAAGATAATGTATTGCTGTTTTTTAGGAATATTTTTTCCTCGGTTATTATCAATATCAACGGGCTTTTCTATATCGCCTTTTAAACGAAAACTCATGTAGATTAAGGGAACAATAATGCAGGCGAGACTTGGAAAAAAACAAGCTTTAATAATATTAAGCGCCGTAACTTGGCCGCCTATCCAGAGCATGGTGGTAGAAATATCGCCAATAGGCGACCATGCGCCGCCTGCATTGGCTGCTATTACAGTCATGCCGGCAAAAAACAAACGATCTTCCTGGTTTTTAATAAGCTTGTTTAAAAGCGATAATATTACAATCGTTGTAGTAAGATTATCAAGTACAGCGGAAAGAAAAAAAGTTATGAATGAAACAATCCAAAGCAGTTTTACTTTATTAGTTTGATTAATTCGTGTAGTAATAATATCAAATCCGTTATATAAATCAGCCAGTTCAACTATTGTCATCGCCCCAAGCAGAAAAAACAAAATCCCGGAGAGTTCACCCAAATGATGAGCCAGTTCTTCACCAACCAATTCCTTATCTGTTGCGTTCAAAATAAAAATTGTCCAGCAAAGCACTGCAGTTATTAAAGCCGAGGCTGCTTTGTTTATTTTAATGCTGTGCTCAAGTGTTATCAGCAAATAACCTGTAATAAAGACTGCAATTATTGATCCCGTCATTTAATTAATATTGTTTTATAATGTACCAATCCAGGTTGTGGCAAGCAGGAGTTACACCTGCTTCGGTCAAATATAAATTGAATTACACTAGGCCTCAGCAATTTACCACAGAATCATAAATCAGTAATTTTGCAAAAACTTGTTTTGCCTGCCCTGTAACTGGATATGGCTGGCTGTGTTTGTGAGCTTCATCCTGCTGCAATCTTCGTTTACCACGTTTTGCCCGTTTGAAAAATGCCGGCCGCTGCAAAGCGAATAGCTTTGGATGAGCTTATGGGTAACCCCAGGAAAATTCCGGCAATTTTTAGTAACGATTACATTTTAAATTAACATTATAATTAGCCGGCAGGTGAATGTGTGTTGTCTTATTATTTTTGTAAGGCTTCAAAAAGCTATGTATAAATAATGTATAAGAAAATAAGCTGTCTTTCTTTTTTATATAAGGGTGTATATCTTACACTTTTCAGCCTGTTATTCTTCATGCAGCTCCAGCCAAAATTTATCGAAGCTTCTAATGATTTCATCAGTATTAAACCTAGTTCTGTACAAAAAACATCATACGATAACAGAACCGAAGCGCAAACAACCAGTAAGGAAACATTTATAAAAGTAAGCAAGCGTTTTGATGTAAGCAGCCAATTCATCTTATCGCCCGCATTTCTGGTTTCTAAAACAATTTACGAATCTTCTTACGTCTGGGTATTATACAAAGAGGTGTTTGTAAAAAATAATAATTGCCTGCAACGCCTGTTGCGGGGCCCGCCATCTTTTTTCTGACATACATAGAAACTGTTTGAATTTTTTCTGCCTTGATGAATTTTATGGAGATAAATATTCACTGGCAACCTTCTTTCTTCGTACACTAAATCAATAAACTAAATCAAACAATTTCTAATTCTCCAATGTTCCTGTATCCAGTTATTATAGTTCATGTTTTATTCATAGCATGAACAAAGAATTTTATAATTCAATTTCCTTGCACAATGAAACTTTTATTTGCATTACTTGTAACTATTGCTGCAAATGCACAGCATAAGGAGCTGCCCGCTTATGGTATATATAAATCAGGCGATAATTATGCGACGCATATTCTATCAAACAGTTTTTCAGAAAAAAACAGTCATCATAAGTTAAGAAACACATCAACGCATCGCGTTTACGTAAAAAACAATAACGCTTCTGTCTCCTATAAATACGCAGATATATGGGGAATAAGAACGAAGGGAACCGACTGGCGCATCTTCAACAATAAACTATACAAAGTTGTTTATGCCGGCAAGGCGTATGTGTATATACGCCCCACACGAAACGATTTTACACAACCCGGTATAACAAAATTTCAAACAACGTGGTTTAGCGTTACTGCAAACGGGCCGTTGTATGAGCTTACGCGAAACAACCTTCTTTCGGCATACAGCAGCAATGCTGCATTGGTATCTAAAGTAAGCAGCATGAAAGAAAATAAGGTTGTTAACAGGAAAGACAAAACCACCGGTGAATATGAATTTATCTCCTGGCTTTAGCAGGATTAAAAATTTCTAAATCAGAATAATCATTTATGAAAGGATTTTGGAAAAAACCCCTCATCTTTCTTTTCTCTTTAACCTGTTTTTTTAAAGTAAATGCACAGGTACAGCATTCGCACAATTTTTCTTTATATGATCTGGTACAGCATGCTGTTAAATACTCGCCCGTGCTTAAAAGCAAGCAGGCTTCCATAAACGCCTCCATGGCAGATAAGCAAAGTGTAAAAGATGAATTTATTCCAACTGCCGTTATTGGCGATGAGGTTATAGTTGGCACAGACAATTCTTTGCCCGGCGCTTATTTATCAAGAGGCATAATCCCCTCAGCTTCTGCAGGCATACACCCTTCCAATAACTGGCAGCCTGCCACCGGCAATTTTGCCGTGCTGAGCAGTGAATATGAAATTGCTTCGTTTGGTTATAAAGACGCCCGTTTAAAAAATGCACAGGCCGCAATAAGTGTAAGTGAAGATGATAAACGCCGTGAAGAATACTTATTAAAATGGCGTTTAAGCAAATTGTATTTTACATTACGCAAGCAGCAATTACAGGTGGCCATTGAAGCGCAGAATGTAAACAGGTATGAAGAATTGTTTAAGATAATACGCGGCATTGCCCTTAGCGGTTTGAAAGCTGGGGCAGATTCATCACAGGCGCTGGCAGAGCTGTCGAGAACAAAGATTGATTATAACAATGCGGTTAAAGAAACGCAGCTTGTAAAACAGGAAATAGCGTATTTAACGGGTGTAAGTGTAGATAGCATTGAAGCGGATACTACAGAAACAGCGCACCAGATAGCCGTAATGAAAATTATGGGCAATTTATCTGACACGGCAAAAAACCCTTTGCTTGATTATTTCAAAACAAAACAATTATTATATCAAAGCAATGCCGACGTTATCAGCAAAAGTTACCGGCCGCATTTAACTTTAAACGGAACGGTATGGGCACGCGGTTCAAGTATTGATTATAACAGCAGCTATAAATCACTGGCTGATGGTTTGGGTTACCAGCGGTATAATTACCTCGCCGGCATAAGCTTGTTTTATAACCTTGCAGGTTTGGTACAGAAGCGGGATAAACTTGCTTCCAACAAACAAAAAATTATAGCGGCGCAGTTTGATGTGCAACACCAGCAGCAAACGCTTGATAATGTAAACAAACAGGCCGACAGGATTTTGGATATGGCCGCGGCCGATCTGAAGGAAATCCCTGTTCAGTTGCGTGCTGCAACTGATGCCTTGAACCAAAAAACGGCACAGTATAAAGCAGGCATTATCAACCTGGTTGATCTTACCAACGCTAACTATGTTTTATACCGGGCCCAAACAGATTATGCGCAGGTTTTGAATGATTGGTTCTTAGCCAATGTTGATAAATCTGCTGCCACAGGTACACTCGATCTATTCATTCAATCTTTAAATTAATCATACATGCTAAAAGGCGCATTAAAAAGGCCTGTTACCGTAATCGTATTGTTCGCCGGCCTGTTGTTGTTTTCAATAGTAGCGCTGCGTTCAATACCCATTGATATTTTTCCCAACCTCAATTCGCCAACCATATATGTAATTGAATCGTATGGCGGCATGTCGCCGCAGCAAATGGAAGGCTTCTTTTCCACGCGCATGCAGGACCAGTTTTTATATGTGAACGGCGTAAAAAATATCGAGAGTAAAAACATACAGGGCCTTACGCTCATTAAATTATCTTTTTATGAAGGCGCTAATATGGCCGAAGCTTCGGCGCAGGTTGCTTTGCAGGTAAACCGTGCCATGAAGTTCTTTCCGCCGGGCGCTTTGCCGCCGCAGGTGGTGCGTTTTGATGCATCTTCATTGCCTGTTGGCGAGCTGGTGTTAAGCAGCAAAACAAAATCATTAAAAGATATTTACGATTTGGCGGCAACCCGCATACGGCCCATGTTTTCAACGGTGAAAGGCTTATCGGCGCCACCGCCGTTTGGCGCTAACTCACGCTCTGTAATTGTAAATGTTGACCCTGAAAAATTACGGCGTTTTAATATTTCGCCCGACCAGGTGGTTGAAGCAATTGCAAAGAATAATTTAATGACGCCATCGGGCAACCTGCGTATTGACAGCCTGATGTATGTAACCACCGTAAACTCGCTTGAGGAAACCGTGCAACAGTTTGCTGAAATACCCATCATGACCAAGGGCGCCGGCGCCGTCTTTATCCGTGATGTGGCAACAGTGGAAGACGCATCGGATATAACGGTTGATTATGCGCTCATCAACGGCAAGCGCTCCGTATATATTCCAGTTGTAAAAACAGCCGACGCTTCCACCTGGGAAGTAGTGCAATCATTAAAACAGAAGATACCCGATATGCAGAGTTTGCTGCCCGACGATGTGCGGGTTTCTTATGCTTTCGACCAGTCAGTATTCGTAATGAATGCTGTAAAAAGTTTGATGACGGAAGGCATTCTCGGCGCGGTGCTCACAGGTTTAATGGTATTGTTGTTTTTGAAAGACTGGCGCAGCAGCGTGGTGGTGATCATCACCATTCCTGTTGCTATATTAAGCAGTGTTTTGCTGCTGAACCTTACAGGCCAAACCATCAATATCATGACGTTAAGCGGCCTTGCTTTGGCCATTGGCGTATTGGTTGACCAGGCTACGGTAACGATAGAAAATATTCACCAGCATCTGGAAATGGGCAAACCAAAACGGCAGGCTATTTTAGATGCCTGCCAGGAAATAGCTTTCCCCTTGTTGCTCATATTGCTTTGCATCCTCGCGGTATTTGCGCCATCATTTATCATGACCGGTGTACCCAAAGCCATGTTCCTTCCGTTGTCTTTATCCATTGGCTTTGCCATGATCGTTTCTTATATCGCGGCGCAAACGCTGGTGCCGGTTATATCAAACTGGGTGCTAAAAGCAGAAAAATTTCAATATCATCATGCAACAATTGACCATGCGCATGCCGGCCTGGCATTGAATGAAAAAGAGGTTGATGAAGTAGTAATGCACACGGAAGAAGATACGAAGCATGCATCTGAAAACAATTTCTTCCAGCGTCTGAAAATGCGGCTGGTAAACAGTTTGCAGCGATGGATGCCTAACAGAAAACCCATCGTTA
>NZ_JBQCIT010000023.1:0-46772 GCF_051953455.1 Parafilimonas sp.
TGAAGAAAATTGTTGAGTAGAATTACTGTTGCCGTTGTGTCGAAAAAAGTGCGTTGTGTCCAAATACATAAGCTGAGTAGAATTGTTGATGCCCAAGATTAAAACAACTTGCATGTAACACAAAGATTACTGATATTATACGCAGCGCCAAAAAAAATTGCTGCTTGGTTTTCAATACTTACCGCTTTCGTTTTTTGTATTGTCGTTGCGGTAATCAAATTTCTATCCCAAAAAATCAGGATGCCATTTTCCAGTTGGATTTGTTCTCTGTAAAATTGCTTGTGTAATCACTTTTAAGATTAGCATCCCACCCAGACATTTTTTCCCTTTGCTATTTTTTAGCGCCAGCTCAGCCTCATTCTTATCATACATCAATGCCGCAGGCAGTGGCTCCTGGTAAATTTGTGCCATAAAATTTTTACTATGGCAACAAAACAAATAGAATCAATAATCGCACCCGGCACCGCACATTATGTGGGCGATGGTTTCAGGGTGCATAATTTTATTCCCGGTGCAAGTGGATTGACTATGCAAAGGATGTCTCCGTTCATCATGCTTGATTATAATTCTAAATTTTATTTTTCGCCCACAGATAAACCAAGAGGTGTTGGTGTGCATCCGCACCGTGGTTTTGAAACTGTAACAATTGCTTACAAAGGCAGTGTGGCGCATAACGACAGCGGTGGCGGCGGCGGCATAATTAAAGAAGGCGATGTGCAATGGATGACGGCAGCATCAGGCGTTTTGCATAAAGAATATCACGAAGAAAATTTCAGTAAAAAAGGTGGTGATTTCCAGATGGTGCAATTGTGGGTAAACCTTCCTGCAAAAGATAAACTGAGCAGGCCTAAATACCAGGCGCTTTCAAATGAAAATATCAATCGTTATTATCTTGAAAATAATAGCGGTGAAATTGAAGTAATTGCCGGCGCTTATAAAAATGTAAAAGGCTCTGCCAGCACTTTTACACCGGTTAATCTGCTGAATGCTAAAATAAAAAAAGGTTCTTCTGCAGACTTTAATTTCCCATCAAACTATAATACTTCGCTACTGGTAATTGAAGGCAGCATTATTGTAAATGGTACGGAAAAAGTTGCGCCTGATAATTTCGTACTGTTTAAAAATGACGGCGAAACATTTACGGTTGAAGCAGCTCAGGATGCGGTTGTTTTGGTCTTAAGCGGTGAGCCTATTAATGAACCGATAGCTGCACACGGGCCGTTTGTAATGAATACAAGGGAAGAAATTATGCAGGCTTTTGACGATTATAACAAGGGCAGGTTTGGTTACCTGGCAGATTAGGATTAGGTTTCGTGTCAAGTTAAACCTGTTAGGTTTAACCATAAAAAAATCCCGCAGCAATGCGGGATTTTTATTGGTATATCTTTTAACAGCAATATTTAAGCTGTAGCTGTTGCTTTCTTTGAAAGTTTGCGCTTAAGATTACTTGCCTTGTTTTTATGAATAACACCTTTTTTTGCAAGCTTGTCAATCATAGAAACAACGGAGGGAAGCGATTCGCCATATGCCTTTTCATCAGCAGAAGCCTTTAAATCGCGAATGGCATTACGGGTAGTTTTGCCATAATATTTGTTACGTTCCCTGCGCTTTGCTGCCTGGCGCACATCTTTCTTGGTAGCTTTATGATTTGCCATAATAATTTTTTCGGACGGCAAAGGTAAGGGATTAGCAGGTTTTATCAGCAAGTTTCAGTACTTAATTTCTTTCAAAACTATTTGCGGGCACTATAAAAACGCGTTCTTAATTAATTTTTAACCTGTTATTTAGAAAATTAACTTCATCTATCTCCTGTTAAAATCAACGATATTTGCATTCTAATTATATAAAACCTCGATAAATTGCCTCCATGAAGGATTTTTCATACATCACGAGCTCGCATCCGGCATATATTGAAAGTTTATACCAGGATTTTAGAAAGGATCCCAATAGCGTGGATCCTGAAATGAAGAAATTTTTTGAAGGATTTGATTTTGCCGTTTCAAACGGCAATGCCAACGGAAATGGCAAACACACAAGTTCCGCTGCAGGTGCTATAGATACTACTGAAGTTTTAATACCTGTGGAAACCACTGAAACCTTAACCTCTAATCCGTTAGCCAAAACAGATTGGATGAAGGAAATTCGTGTGTACAGGCTTATTCTCGGCTATAGAAATAAAGGCCATCTTATTGCCGACACAAATCCTATACGCAAACGGAAAGACCGCCATGCCAATCTTGACCTTGCTTTTTTTGGGCTCAGCGAAGCTGATCTTGACAAAACTTTCCAGGCGGGAAACCTGGTGGGTTTGGGCGAAACAACGTTGCGTAATATTTTAAGCCATCTTAAAGCCTGTTATGCTTCGCATGTGGGTATTGAGTTTAAATATATCAGCGATCAAAAGCAAATTGACTGGCTTACGAACGAAGTGGAAAGGAAATTTGTAAACCCGCTTCCCATTGAAACTCAAAAGAGAATCCTGGAGAAACTTAACCAGGGCGTAATGTTTGAAAAATTCCTGCATACAAAATATGTGGGCCAGAAGCGGTTTTCACTGGAGGGCGGCGAAACCACTATACCGGCGCTGGATTCAATAATTCAAATCGGGGCAGAACATGGCGTGGAAGAAGTAGTGATAGGCATGGCGCACCGGGGAAGGTTAAATGTGCTGGCCAATATCTTAGGCAAAACGTATGAACAAATCTTCAGCGAATTTGAAGGCACGGCCAAGCTCGACCAGACAATGGGCAGCGGCGATGTGAAATACCACATGGGTTTTGGCAGCGAGGTAGAAACAAAAAGCGGTAAAAAAGTTCACCTTAAATTAATGCCTAACCCTTCGCACCTGGAAGCTGTTGACCCTGTTGTGGTGGGTTTTGCAAGGGCTAAAGCCGATATTTTATACAACAGCGAATACGATAAAATTCTTCCCATACTTATACATGGCGATGCATCCGTTGCTGGCCAGGGCATTGTATATGAAGTGATACAAATGAGTGATTTAAAGGGATATTATACCGGCGGCACCATTCATTTTGTAATCAATAACCAAATTGGTTTTACCACCGATTTTGATGATGCAAGAAGCTCAGATTACTGCACTTCATTAGCCGGCGCCATCCAGGCGCCTGTTTTTCATGTAAACGGCGATGATCCTGAAGCTGTGGTTAAATGCGTTGAAATTGCCACGCGTTACCGGCAGGAGTTTAACCAGGATATTTTTATTGATATGGTTTGTTATCGCCGCCATGGCCATAACGAAGGAGACGACCCGAAATATACACAGCCACATATGTATAAACTTATTGACGGGCATGCAAACCCCAGGGAGGTTTATACCAAATACCTGATAGAACATGGTGAGGCAGATGCACAGGAGCTTGCAAAAGGCATGGAGAAAAAGTTTTGGGAAGATTTGCAGGAGCGCCTTGATGAAGTAAAACAGAACCCGCTACCTTACAGGTACCAGCAGCCGGAAGAATGGTGGCGCAGCCTGAAAAAGGCAACACCTGAAGATTTCAATGCGTCACCGGTTACTGCCATTAGTGAAGAGCAATTGAAATTTTTATTTGACGGGCTGATGAGATGGCCTGAAGATTTTCATCCTTTAAGAAAGGTTGAAAAACTGCTCCAGGAAAAAATTAAATTGTTTACAAACGAAAGGAAGATTGACTGGGCCACCGGCGAATTATTAGCGTATTCATCTTTATTAACCGAAGGGAACATTGTTCGTATGAGCGGGCAGGATGTGTGCCGCGGCACCTTCAGCCACCGTCATGCAGTGCTGCGCGATGAGAATACAGATCAGTCTTATAACCGTCTCAATCATTTTAACGAAGAGCAGAAAAAATTCTTTATTTATAATTCTCTGCTGAGTGAATATGGCGTGCTGGGTTTTGAGTATGGTTATGCGCTTGCCAATCCAAATGCACTTGTTTTATGGGAAGCACAGTTTGGCGATTTTAGTAATGGCGCACAAACGATGATCGACCAGTTTATTGCCGGCGGCGAACAGAAGTGGAATCGCATGAACGGCCTTGTAATGTTGCTGCCGCATGGCTATGAAGGCCAGGGCCCTGAACATAGCAGCGGCCGCATGGAGCGCTATCTTCAAATGTGTGCACAGCTAAATATGGTGGTTACGAATATTACAACGGCTGCCAACTTTTTTCACGCTTTAAGGCGCCAGCTTGCCTGGAATTTCCGCAAACCACTTATTAATTTCTCTCCAAAAGCTTACCTGCGCTACCCCGGCAGTTACAGTGATATAAATGAATTTACCCAGGGCGGGTTTAAAGAAGTAATTGATGATGCCGCCATTACAGATGTATCATCGGTAAAGAAAGTATTGTTCTGCAGTGGTAAATTATATTTTGAACTGGCGGAAAGAAAACAAAAAGATAACCGCAAGGATATTGCACTCATCCGCCTTGAACAGGTTTACCCTTTGCCGGTTAAGCAATTGAATGAGTTGTATAAAAAATACAATAAAGCCGTATGGTTCTGGGTGCAGGAAGAACCGCTTAATATGGGTGCTGCATCATTCCTTCAAATGAATTTAAAGAATATCAATTATGGGGTGATAAGCAGAAGCGCCAGCGCCTCCACAGCCAGCGGTTATGCAAAAGTGCATGCACAGGAACAGGCGCAGATAATTGATACTGCATTTAGTATTTAAAACCCTTGCCTTAAAGGGAGTTTTCGAAAATGACTAATATCTTTGAACAGTTCAAAATAAAAATATAAAACACTCCCTTAGGGAGACGGAGGGCTTATGATTGAAATAAAAGTTCCGGCAGTAGGAGAGTCTATCAGCGAAGTAACCTTACTAAAATGGTTGAAAAAAGATGGTGAATATGTTGATCGCGACGATGTAATAGCAGAGCTTGAAAGTGAAAAGGCAACGTTTGAAGTAAATGCCGAACAAAGCGGTGTTATAAAACTTATTGCCAACGAAGGCGATACACTGAACATTGGCGCCGTGCTTGCCAATATAGATGAAAAAGCAAAAGCCCCCGATGCATCATCAGCCGCAACGGCTACCGGTTTAAAGCGCCCTGAAGTAATTGAACAGGCAGAAGCACCTCAGCCAAAAGAAACTACTACAGAAGAAAAACCCGCACCAGTTGCAGAAACAAAACCTGCAGCAGGAAAGGGTATTATAGAATTGAAAGTTCCTACAGTAGGAGAGTCTATCAGCGAAGTAACTTTATTAAAATGGACCAAAAATAACGGTGACTTTGTTGAACGTGATGAGGTGATTGCTGAAATGGAAAGCGAGAAAGCAACGTTTGAATTAAATGCGGAAGAGGCTGGTGAATTGACGCAAGTAGTTAAAGAAGGTGATGTAATTCAAATAGGCGATGTGGTTGCCACAATAAATACTGATGTGGCGGCGCCGGCAAAACAACCAACAGTCAATAGTCAACAATCAACGGAAAAGAAAGAAGAAAAACCACAACCTGCGGCTGCTGGGCAACAGCCATTGGCAGATGTAAAAGCAACACCTGTTGCATCAGCTATAATTGCAGATAAAAAAGTAAATCCATCTGATATAAAACCTACCGGCAGCAACGGCAGGATATTAAAAAGCGATGTGCTGGAAGCTTTGTCTCATCCAGCCAAACAACCATTTAAAGGCCAGGAATTAAACAGCCGTAATGAACGCAGGGAACGCATGAGCAATCTGCGCAAAACCATTAGCCGCCGCCTGGTTGAATCGAAGAACACCACGGCGATGCTTACTACTTTCAATGAAGTGGATATGACACGCATCATGGAAGTTCGCAAACAATACAAAGAAATTTTTAATAAAACACATGGTGTTAACCTTGGCTTCATGAGCTTCTTTGCAAAAGCTTGTGCTATTGCATTAAATGAATGGCCTGCTGTTAATGCTTATATTGATGGCGATGAACTGGTATATCATGATTATGCGGATATAAGCATAGCTGTAAGCACGCCGCGTGGTTTAACCGTGCCGGTTATACGCAACGTGGAAAGTTTAAGCATGGCTGATATTGAAAAGAAAGTAATTGAGCTTGCGGGTAAGGCGAGAGACAGCAAACTTACCGCTGAAGATTTACAGGGTGGAACATTTACTATAACCAATGGCGGCGTGTTTGGCAGCTTAATGAGCACGCCAATTATTAATCTGCCACAAAGCGCTATACTGGGCATGCATAAAATTCAGGAGCGACCGATTGCCATAAACGGGCAGGTTGTAATAAGGCCGATGATGTACCTGGCTGTAAGTTATGATCACCGCATAATTGATGGAAGAGAAAGTGTAAGCTTTTTGGTGCGTGTGAAAGAATTACTGGAAAACCCTGAATTGTTATTGTATCCAAAAGATCCAATCAAGTCATTGCTTGAAATTTAAGAATGTTCGAAAGATCTATATAAAGGGCTGAAAATTTTCAACCCTTTTTTTGTGGGAACCTTTTCCGGATATAAAACAGGAGAAATGCTACTGCAATGCCTGCAACAGCAATCCACCATATATAATTATGATTTGCAGCGTCCACATTCACAGCATCTGTGTTTCCTATTAACACCATATTTGCCCAGTAATACGGCAGCAGTTTTTCTTTACCACTGTTTTTAATAAAATACAACTTGGCTTTTTGCAGCGCTTCATCTTTATTCATGCCCTCAGATAAATACTGGTTAAACTTTTTTGAAATTTTGTAAATGGATTGTTCATCGGCTTTCCAAAGCGTGGCGGCTATTGCCGGAATGCCCGCCGCCGCAAAGCCTCTTGCCAGGCTATAAACGCCTTCACCCGTTGCATTTTTGCCAACGTTTGTTTCGCAGGCACTTAGTAAAACCAATTGCGTTGCCGGGTTATTTAAGAGCTGTAATTCTGATAAATGAATAACGGAATCCCACATAAGTAAAACCGGTTCGTTGCTTGAAGTATCAGCACTTGCATGGGAGAAAATATTGATGATTGAATAATTGGAAGCATTAGTAAAAAAATTATTTCTTGTCGCATTTTTATAGGTAAACAATAGAACATTCTTATAGAAACCCGCGCATTCCTGCATTGCAGCGTCTGCATATTGAAGCGCAGGCACATGAAGATCATTTGAAAAAGATACCGGAGCAAATCCTATAAAACTGCCTTTGGCTGCGCTGTTTTTAAACTGCTGCATTAAAAGCCCTGCTGAGTAAACATAATCGAAGCTGTAGTTATTAATTAAAAAAGATTTGCCGTTATTATCTGAACATAAAGCTTCGAATGGAATTAAACTATTATCAGTGCAAATTATTATTCTGCCGTGTGGCAAATTCAAAGGTTGAAAGATTGATGCGAAGAGTGAGTTAGATAAGTTGATGAAATGATTATAATTACTGTTGAGCCGGTTTTTATCAGCGCATAATTCGCTGAATGTGGCAATCTGCTTCTTAATATTTTTAGCGGCGGGTATTCGAAGAAAATTGACATTGTCTGCTTTTATTGCCAATGCATATAAAACTGAATCGCTGAAAAAATAATGCACAAAACATTGTTTTGATTTGCTTAGGAACGTTTGTAATGTTTCAAGCTTTGGTACTTCATCGGCATATTTATATTGATAATAAAGCGGATATTTTTGTTCCAGCGATTTTATATAATGCTCGAAATTATCTTTTGCATTTAGTAATTGTAATTGTACGTTTTGAAACTCTTTATCCTTTTCGTCTAAGGCAGCAAGCTTTTGTTCAAGTTCTACAATTTTAAACTGATAACTTTCTTCTCGCTTTGTTTCCGCTTCCGGCAAATAAGCAGTGGCATTTAATTCATTGAGTTTATCACCTAATAAAACCGCCCTGCTTTTTTCAAAAAAATAAAATGCCAGCGATGGATTCTTATCGAGATAACAGGCTTCAATTGCAATTGCATAAAACTGGTTTGTTTTGTCGCGCCAGTAAATCTTGCTTTGTTCACTTATATGTTCATGTCGTATTTGAGTGATGACAGAATCGGTAACAAGCGCCGTTTGAATACAGGCCTTAAGATAGGCCGTATTATTATTCCGGTGATATTCCTCAAGCAATAGCTCAGTTTTGTTTTTCATTAAAGTTATAATCAATTCAGCCCTGTTGCCAAATACACTTATTTTATTGATGGGAGGATTTTGTAAAATGCCCGAAACATTAAATTTTAAAGTGTTCATTGCTTTTAGATACAGATTCCCAGCTTCGGTTAGCTTGTTTTGTTTAAAATGAGACTCTCCATAGTTTAAATAGGCAAATGATAATTTGACTGAACGATCAACAGGGTCTGTTATTTTTCCTGCATAATATAAAAACCGCTCATAGCATTTTGCAGCATTTTTATAATCGCTTAATCCATTATAAAAATTTCCAAACTCGTTATAATCCGCACCAATGTTTGAATAGGAAGTTGTTTTTAATCTGTAATTGATAGCCTCATTATAATAGTATTTTGCAGAATCAAATACTTTTTTATTATTGTAAATTAACGCAAGGGTTTTATAAGCTGTTGCTAATTCAAATGCATCATTAATTTTTTTTGATGCATTTAAGGCCGCATAAGCAATGGGCAAACTTGCTTCAATATTATTTTGAAAAAACAAAGCTTGCGCCTGCATATTTAAAAAATTCGTTTTTGCAGATGTGTTATTTTCGATTTCAGCCAAATGTGCGCCCTTTATACTTTCCTCAACAGCTTTTTGATAATCTCCTGAAGAAAAGTAAATGTTAGCTTTTGCTGTTCTTGCATCTAAGGCAAAAGTGTTAGTATCTATAAATTTGGAAGCAAGATTGATTGAACTATCATAGTTTTTCAATGCCTGTGGATAGGATAATAAGGTTTCAAAAGCAGAGCCAAGGTTGAAAAAAGCATTGATGTTTAAATATATGGATGATCCTGTATTAGAGGCGTTATTAACCTGCAGGGCTGCCTTTGTAAATTTTATAGTACTGTCATAATCGTGATTGACAATATATTCATACTTCCCTATTTTTAATAATATCCACGCATAAACAGAATCCTTATCTTTTAGAGATCTGGATGCAGCTTTTTCCAACACATAAAAATCCTTTAATTTTTGCTTATCAGAGATTGATGAATTATCCTCTATAGCAAAAACTTTATTTAAAATTTCAGGCTTGGATAGGCTTTGGCTCTCTAAGTCTGAAAGAAAAAAAGAAGTAAATAAGTATGCAATCAAATACCTGTACAGCATCACATTAAATTGTCAGTAAAACTGGCCTAATTTAATATAATGCCGTACAACAGCAGAACAAATTTTTTATGAGGCTGCCCGGGAATTAAAAAGAGTGTTATTAATAAAGTTATTTGGGCTTGGTTTGCTTTGTTGTCCCTGTTGGAGCGGTTTCACTTGCCGCACTTGCCGTAGGTTGAACGATCACATCTTTTTTTGTTTTTGTCTTTGCCATAAAACTGGTGTTTTGATTTAATATTTGAATTTTACCTATTAGTCGTGGTTAATACAAATAGGGGAAGCAAGTTATCAAATTTATCGGTGTATGATCTTATAAATTATTTAAAGGTTTTCTTTTTAATGATGAAAGCCCCAGGTATAAGTATAAGCAATAAACCCGCTAACCATAAATAAGCACCGGAATAATTCGGCTGGAGCTGAATCGCATCCGCATTTCCAATCAGTATCATATTCGCCCAATAATAAGGCAACGTTTTTTCACTGCTGTTGTTTTGTATAAAATCTAATTTGGCTTTTTGCAGTGCCTCATCTTTAGTCATCCCTTCAGATAAATATTGATTGAATTTTTCTGAAATAGCATATATCGTTTGCTCATCCGCTTTCCACAAAGTTGCCGAAACCGAAGGAATGCCTGCACTTGCAAATCCCCTTGCCAGGCTGTAAATACCTTCGCCTGTAGCATTTTTGCCCACATTGGTTTGGCAGGCGCTTAAGAGCACAAGCTTTGTTGCCGGGTTGTTCAATGTTTGTAGCTCTGATAAATGAATCAAAGAATCCTGCATAAAAAGTACGGGCTCATTTTCTGTGGTATCAGCATAAGCATGGGAGAAAATGCTTACAACGGAATAGGAGGGAGCGTAAGAAAAAAAGTTATGGCGGCTTGCAGATGTATGGGTAAAAAGTTTGTCATTTTTATAAAAAGAGGCAGATATATTTAACGCGCTTGCAGCATTTTTTAAATCAACAACGCCGAGCGATTTATTAAAGGAAACAGGGGCGAAGCCGATAAAATTTCCTTTGGCAGGCGGGTTGTTGAATTGCTTCATTAAGAAGCAGGCAGAATACACGTAACCGAAACTATAATCGTTCAGCAAAAAATCTTTTCCTGAACTATTGATGCATAATGCATCAAACGGAATAGCTATATTTTCTGTACATATTATAATGCGGCCTTTGGGCAAATCCAATGGCTGAAATATTTTTTTATAAATTGAATTGGATAATAAAGCAAAAGTTTGATAATTATTATTCAGCGCTTTTTTATCAGAACAAAACTGCAGAAAATTGGTAAGATCATTCTTGTTAAACTCCTGTTGTGAAAGCTTAATAAAGCGGGTTTTATTTGCAGTTACTGCCAGTATATAAGTAACTGTATCAGCAAAAAAATAATGAACAAAACTTTGATTGTTCTTTGCAAGGTAAGATTGAAACGCTTCTAATGTTGGAACACTATCTGCATATTTATATTGATAATACACCGGGTATTTTTGTTCGAGCGATTTAATGAATTGTTCATAATCGTTTTTGATATTTAACAGCTCTAACTGTAAAGCCTGGTATTTTTTAGATGTATCAGATAATACTGACATTTTTTGCTGTAACTCAATGATCCTTATTTCATAATCTTCCTGTTTGGTTGCATCGTTTTTTGAGAGATAAGAAGCTGCATTGAGTTCGTTTAATTTATCGTTGAGTAATACAGCACGGCTTTTTTCTATGAAATAAAAAGCTGCATCAGCATTGTTACCCAGGAAACTGGTTTTAATAGCATTTGAATAAAAATCTTTTGTATAATTTCTCCAATACAATTTGCTCTCATCGCCCGTTTGTTCTTTTCGCATTTTCGTTATGATAGTATCCATGACCAGGCATGTTTGCATACAGGCCTTTAATAAATTATTATCCTTTTTTGCTGCAAAAGTTTTTAATAGTAATTCTATTTTATTATTAATGAGAACAATTATCGTTTCATTAATACCGGTTTTGTATAAATCTGATGACGTTGGATTTTTATTAAGGTTGGTAACCGGGGCATTTAAGTATGCAAAAGCTCTTTGGACATATTTAGATGCCGTAAAAAAATCATTTTGCTTTAGATAAAGTTCTGCAAGGTTTGTATTGGCTTTTGCAAGAAGTGCAGAATCATTTACTTTTTTTGCATAATTTATTGTTTGGAAATAGCAAAACTTTGCCTTTTCATAATAATGTAAACTGTCTGTATAAAAGTTTCCATAGTCGAGATAATCACGGGAAACCTGGTCAAGGTCTCCAGTTTTAATCCTTATGGCAATTGCTTTTTTAAATAGTGAATCGGCAGCTTTAAATTGTTGTTTTCTCTGAAAAATTATAGCCTTTATTTTTTGTGCCGATGCTAATTCATATAAAGCATTATTTTCTCCGGATATCTTTATTATTGTGTTTACATCAGTAAAAGCTTCTGTTAAGTTGTTTTCATAATAAAGTGATTGGGCCCTTTGTATTAATAGTTCCAAAAAATATGTAGAATCTCTTTTTTGTAAAGAGGCATATATACCCGATGTGCTTTCTTCTATTGCTTTTTGATAATCCCCGGCCTGGAAAAATATATAGGCTTTGTATAATCTTGATTGTATGACATAATTTAAGGTGTTGGGAAAAATTTTTGCAGCCAAAATAGTGCCGTCGAAATATTTTATCGCTTTATCAAATAATGAAAGTTGGTAATAATATGCAGCTAAGTGATAATACGCTTTTATTGTGAGGTGTTTTGAACCTTTTTTATTGTTTATTGCCGCTAGCGCTTCATTAGCCATCGCAATTCCAATGTCAAAGTTTTTATTGCAGTTAACTTCATAATAACCAATTTTCAAAAGTATAGCTGCATAAATGGAATCAGGTTGACATCTGCAGCTGTTAAAAAGATTTTTAAGCGCATAATAATCCGCTAATTTTTCCGCATCATTTAGCTTGGTACTTTTATCAATAACCGATATTTTATTTAAAAAATCTCGTTCGGCGCATTGAGCTTGCGTCTTTAATGTAAAAGAAGATATTACAATAATTAAAAAGCTAAAGCTCTTGCAAATAGGAATGGCATTATAATACATAAGCTAAAGCTTATTGCTCTTTTAATTTGCTATGGAATGTATGAGGTGCTTTTCTTAGCTATCAGTAGTGGGAGGATTTTTTGGTTTATCTCCGCCACCGGTAGTTTTAGCCGCTATATAAACTACTGTAATAAGTATAGCTCCTTGTATAATAGTTTGAATAGTAGTTTGATCCATAATTTATATTTTGGGTGTTAGCTAATCAGATCAAATGGAAATCACATTGCTAAAACTTCTTCAACCATTCTTCAGCAGTTTCTTTTTCGCTTTCGTTTTCATTTACCACTTTCTGCAGTAATATTTTGGCTGTTGCTTCGTCACCAGCTTTATTTCTTTTTAATAAGGCTACGGCTTTTAAAAAATCTCCCGGGTTATAATAAAGGCCTTGCATATTGGCCAATGCATCAAACTGCTCAATAGCTTTATCGTAATTATTTAATTGTATATAAGTTAAGCCTGTGTATTTTTTGGCATCGCTATTGGCAGCATCCTGTTTGGTAACGCCTTCAAAATAACCTAATGCTTTGGTATAATCTTTATTCTTATAAGCTGCAATGCCAAGCTGCAGGCTGTCGTGCGAAGCATCCATGGTTTGGCTTAAATCTATATTATTGATGTATTGGGAAGCAAGCCTTTGCGGTGAACTTTGCATTTCAAACAGGAACATAGACGCTACCACCAGCACACAGGCTGCTGCCGCGTACATGATCCATTTGTTTAAGGTTGATTTTTTAGAGATGGAAATAACAGGGGCGCTTTCTTCCTCCGTTTTTAATGTTTTCCATTCCTGCTGTTTTTTTGCCAGCAAATCTTCGCGCAAAGTTTCACGGGTAACTATATAGAAGGCCACTTCTTTTGCGAAAGCCTCATCTGTTTCACACCTTTTTTCAAAAGCCTGTTTTTCCTCGGCATTTAATGCCTGTCGAAAATAAGATTCAATATATTCCAGGTTATCTGGCATAATTATATTTTGTTTAGAGTATCTGTTTTAATAGCTGAGCAATAACCATATCCTAAGCTAATTAAGTATTTTTTCCCTGAGCTTATCCAAACACCTCAACCGCGTGGTTTTAACTACCGCCGCTGTATTGTACGACAGGATTGCTGCAATTTCTTTATCTGTCAGGCCGTCTTCAAACATCAGTAAAAGCTTCCTGCATTTTTCCCCTATTGCATCAAGCTGCTTTCGCACAGTTGCTTTTAACTCACTGGTTATTAGCCCATCAATCACAGTTCTTGTACTGTCCGGTAACTGGCTCATTGCGTCTGCCACAGGCATTGTTTTATGTACCTGATGCTTATTAGTCGTGTTTTTTCGTATCAGGTCAATACATTTATTGGAAAAAATCTGGTACAGATAGGTTTTCAGCGATGAGCGGCCGTCAAACCTTTCATTTACAATATTATGTATGGCGGAAAGTATGGTATCGCTGTAAGCGCTAAAGCTATCATCATTGTTTAAATTGTATTTTCTGGCGCCTTCATCAATAAAATAAACGTATTGTCTATAAAGTATTTGTTCATACCTGGTGCGTTTTGCGTACTCACCTTTAAGGCCTTCCAATATTTGTATATCTTGTTCCAACAAACAGAAGTTTAATTATGGTGTTATTAATAGTTATTTAAGCCCTGCACTTAATGTTTAATTGCTTTTATAAACAATAATGCCTGTGTTGCAAGCAATCAGAAATTTATTTAAACAGCCGAAAATTTATAACCATTTCTGGTCTTTCCGGCATATTTCCATTAATTCTAAAATGTTGAAATGCAAGTTAATAACTGCTACCCAAAATTTTCTCATTTATTTGGTTTGTTTACTGCATTGCCAGCAGGCTTCGGTTCATAAACTTATTTACAGGTAATATTTCTCATCAAGGTAAAACAGTCCGTCTGGCTTTTTCCAATACCAGAATTTGTTTTTAAAGATATAGTAGCTGCCTTTTAAAGAGCTGCGCACATATGGCTGCGGAACATACAGCACCCGCGGCGGAATTGTTTTATAACGTGCCTGCATATTAGCCCGTTGCTGGGTTGTAAAACCTTTTGAAAGTTGCAGGTTGTCATAACTGATTCCGCTGTCCTCAGGCAAATTCTGTTGTTGTGTAATAAGCCTTCCGTATCCGTCTGCCACCACCATCACTCTTGCCGCCGCATCGTTAATCGTTTTTCCGGAATCTGCAGTTTTTGCAGAATCAACTAAAACAGGCTGGCTATTATTTTTTGTGGTAGAAGTATCGAAAGTGGTTGCCGGCGTTTTTTGCGGTATCCGTTTTCTTGAACAACTTATGAGCGCGAAAAGAAAAATGCTGCAAAGAATGATAGGAAGTTTTTTCATGTTCAGTTTTTAGACAAAATATTATGCCAGATAAAACTAATATGTGATGATAAAATTTTTTTTTGAAAAAAATATACCAGGCCTTGAGCTCCCGGCAGAAGTTAAATTTTTGAAACCCATCAATCCTTCACATCTAAAATTCTCGGAACCGGTTTTTTTGAGAATCGTTAAACCTGATTTAGCGCTTAATTCTTTTTCTGCTAAAAGCCAAGAACTTGCTTAAAACCTTTTACCGTTTAAACTAACAATCTTTTCAGAAGAGGGATGAGGGAAGCTGAAAATAAAATCTATTTCACATTTAATTCTAACTGCGGTCATTTTTTAATCAATCATTTCAAAATTTTCCAGCTATCTATTTTAGTTACCACTTTTTACATGATAATATCTATAGGCTATTTATATTAGTTCTGATTAATATTTTAAATATAATTGTAGATAAATACATTACATAGATTATTTAGTAATTTTAAGTAAATAAATTAGCGTAAATATAAACTTAATGCTCGCTTTATATTCAGCATAATACAGAAGCAATTCATAAAGTAAAAAATGAATAATAAAAAATTGATAATCAATTAATAATACTATTTTATATTATTTTAATTAGTAGATAAATTTCACTTTATGGCTATTTGCTATGCTTCAGGATGTGATTTTGCATTTAAGCCGTTTAATTTTTAAAAACCTCTCCTCTTGCCGCTGAGAATAGATGCTTAAATTTGCTGCCTTAAATTGCTTTCTGTGGCCATTCGATTAAATGGCTCAACAGCTCATCTTAAAAATTATTCACATGGATTTTTTACAGCAGCTCGGTATCGCAACTGAAAATGCGGGTACTTCAACCGGATCAAAAACTTTTGCAGGTTCAGGAAGGAAAATAGATTCTATATCTCCGGTTGACGGAAAACCGGTTGGCAGCGTTTGGGACACTTCGCCCGAAGATTACAGCAAGGTTTTGGAAACAGCCCAACAAGCTTTTTTGGAATGGAGAAAAATTCCCGCGCCAAAACGTGGCGAAATGGTGCGGCAGTTTGGCGAAGCCTTGCGAAAAAACAAAGCGCCGCTTGGCAAGCTGGTGAGCTACGAAATGGGTAAAAGCCTGCAGGAAGGTTTGGGTGAAGTGCAGGAAATGATCGATATCTGCGATTTCGCTGTTGGCCTCAGCCGCCAGTTGTATGGCTTAACCATGCATAGCGAAAGGCCTGGCCACCGTATGTACGAACAATGGCATCCACTTGGTATCGTCGGAATTATTTCAGCCTTCAATTTTCCGGTTGCCGTATGGAGCTGGAACGCAGCTATTGCCTGGGTGTGCGGTAATGTTTGCATCTGGAAACCATCACCCAAAACGCCGTTGTGCGCTGTTGCCTGCCAGCAAATAATAGCTGAAGTGCTTAAAAACAATAATATGCCGGAAGGTATCAGTTGCCTGATAAACGGCGATGCCATTAGTAAAACTATGTGCGAAGACGAGCGCGTTGCATTGGTTTCTTTTACCGGCTCCACAAAAGTTGGGAAGATCGTGGGCGCAGCAGTAGCATCACGGTTAGGTAAATCCATCCTGGAACTGGGTGGTAACAATGCCATCATTGTTACAGAAGATGCCGACTTGAAAATGGTGCTTACAGGCGCTGTTTTTGGCGCCGTAGGAACGGCCGGCCAGCGCTGTACAACTACCCGTCGTTTAATTATTCATGAAAGTATTTATGATACGGTAATTGAAAACCTGAAAGCCGCTTATAGCCAGCTTAAGATCGGCGATCCGTTGAAAACTGAAAATCATGTTGGGCCTTTGATTGATAAAGCAGCCGTTAATAATTATTTAAAAGCTATTGAAAAAGCAAAAACACAATCCGCCAAAATTATTGTAGAAGGCGGGGTAATGGAAGGTGAAGGATTTGAAAGCGGTTGTTATGTAAAACCCTGTATTATTGAAGCGGATAATGACCTGGATATTGTTCAGACAGAAACTTTCGCGCCTATATTATATGTAATGAAATATTCCACCATTGAAGAAGCGGTAGCCAAACAAAATGGCGTACCGCAGGGTTTGTCGTCTTCCATCTTTACCAATAATATGCGGCAGATGGAATATTTTCTATCGGTTGAAGGAAGCGATTGCGGCATTGCCAATGTAAATATTGGTACCAGCGGTGCTGAAATTGGCGGCGCTTTTGGCGGCGAAAAAGAAACAGGCGGCGGGCGTGAAAGCGGCAGCGATGCCTGGAAAGCTTATATGCGCCGGCAAACAAATACAATAAATTATAGCACACAACTTCCTTTGGCCCAGGGAATTAAGTTTACTGTGTAAAAACATATGCGTTTATTTCGGCATTTGTGGCATCCTGTTTGAATTAAGGCGTACTAAAATTTTTTTATGAAGTACGCAAAATTCAAAAGCCTGGGATCTGTGGCTTTGGTTTCTTTAATGATAACAGCCTGTAATTCCAGTTCCTCAACTGATAAAATTGCTGATACTGCATCTACGCCGGCTTATACAACGCCGGAACCGTCAAATTCAGCAACTGATAATTTGGGAGATACTGCTGCCACAGCGCAAAATGAAACCGTGCCGGCTGCAGGTGAAAAACCCAAAGCAGCTATCACTGCAAAAAAACGCAAAGTGATTATTGAAGCTGAACCAGCTTCAAAATCTAAAAAAACAGAAGCAGATAAAAACGGCGTTTATACTTATACGGATATAGCGCCGGCATTCCCGGGCGGCCAGTCTGCCATAGAAAATTATATAAATAATCATATCGAATATCCGCAAACCGCTTTGGATGATAATGTTGAAGGACGTTCAGGCGTAAGTTTTGTGGTGAATGAGAATGGTAAGGTAACAGATGTGCATACGGTTGGTGCGAAGATCGGTTCCGGGCTGGATGAAGAAGCGGAAAGGGTGGTGGCTTCCATGCCTAAATGGACACCCGGAACCGTGAAAGGAAAACCGGTAAAAACGAGAATGACCTTGCCAATCGTTTTCCAGATTGAAGAATAATTTTATTTCGGTAAGCAATAAAGCCTCTGCACCTGCGGAGGTTTTTTAATGCACACCTTCTTCACAGCTCAAGGCTTACAGTTCACAGCTCATAGCTTTCTTTTACCTTGCGCCCATGCAGCAATACCAGCAATTACTACAGTTTATTTTAGATAATGGTACGCAGAAAACTGATCGTACCGGTACCGGCACTATCAGTTATTTTGGTTACCAGATGCGTTTTAAATTAAGCCAAGGCTTTCCCCTGGTAACAACCAAAAAGATACACCTGAAAAGTATTATTTATGAACTGCTTTGGTTTTTGCGTGGTGAAACCAATATTAAATATTTGAAGGAACATGGCGTAAGCATCTGGGATGAGTGGGCCGATGAAAACGGGGAACTCGGCCCTGTTTACGGAAAGCAGTGGCGAAGCTGGGCGGGCGCAAACGGTGAAACCATTGACCAGGTTTCGGATGCCATCAACCAGATAAAAAACAATCCCGACAGCCGCCGCATAATTATAAGCGCCTGGAATGTCGCCGATTTGCCTGGCATGGCCTTGATGCCCTGCCACAGTTTATTCCAGTTTTATGTGGCCGGTGGAAAATTGAGCTGCCAGTTGTACCAGCGCAGCGCCGATGTGTTTCTTGGTGTGCCATTCAATATTGCATCGTATGCTTTATTAACCATGATGATGGCGCAGGTTTGTAACCTGGAAGCCGGCGATTTCATTCATACGTTTGGCGACGTGCATATTTATAATAATCATATTGAGCAGGTACAATTACAGTTATCGCGAACACCCTATCCTTTGCCAACGATGAAATTAAATCCCTTGGTAAAAAATATTTTTGATTTTAAGTATGAAGATTTTACACTGGATAATTACCGGTTTCATCCGGCTATAAAAGCGCCAGTAGCCGTATAATCATAAGGAAATAAAGGCAAATTCAAATTGAAGTAATTTGCAAATCTTCATTTATACGTTACAAATGATTAAGAGTTTAGTAGTAGCAGCAGCAACAAATAATGCCATTGGCAAAGACAATCAACTGCTTTGGCATTTGCCAAACGATCTTAAGTTTTTGAAAAATAAAACCTGGGCCATGCCGGTGTTAATGGGCAGGAAAAGTTTTGAATCACTTGGTAAAAAACCCTTGAAAGGCAGGGTGAATATTGTGCTCAGCACAAGCAAATATTTTAAACATGATGGCATTGTGCACGTAAGCAATTTAAAGAACGCTTATTTTTTTGCAGCGGAAAATGATTACAAGGAAATAATGATTTTAGGCGGTGCACATGTATATGAACAAACCATAAATGAGGCTGATAATATTTATATAACAAGGGTACATCATGTTTTTGAAGATGCCGATGCTTTTTTTCCTGTTATTGATGAAAGCAAATGGAAGCTTGTGTTTAACGAAGATCATTATAAAGATGAAAAACATGCTTATGATTACAGCTTCCAGCATTGGGTGAAAAAATAAGCTCATTCTATAACCAGAAGAAATATTCACTAATTCATAAACAGCTATTAAGTTTGCGCAATCCTTAAGGGTTAAACATAGCTCCCTTCAGGCCCGGGCATGTATTCTTCAGCACAACTGGCATTTAAATATTTTAAATACTGGCTAACCGCATCAAACGGAAAAGGTCACGGTGTTCATTCTCCTTTTGTATATGATTTTATAAATAATGTGCTCAATGATAAACGCGAGTTCGACAGCTTTCGCTTCATTGAAAACATAAGGGCTGAATTAAAAAATAATCATAAAACAATAAATGTCCCCGATTTTGGCGCCGGCTCACGCATGCAGCTCAACAATAAACGAAAAATTTCAGCCATAGCAAATTCTTCCTTAAAGCCAAAAAAATTCAGCCAGCTTTTATTCCGCATTGTGCATTATTATAAACCGCAAAATATTCTGGAGCTTGGAACATCATTGGGTATTACCACCTCCTATTTATCGGCGGCCAATCCGTCATCTCAAATTATAACTATGGAAGGCGCACCGGAAGTGGCGGCCGTGGCTAAAAATAATTTTAAACAATTGCATCTTTCCAATATAAAAATTATTGAGGGTAATTTTGATGATACCCTTCCATTAGTCATCAGTGAACTTCCATCGGTTGATTTTGTTTTTATTGATGGCAACCATCGCAAAGAACCAACACTGAATTATTTTTATGAGTTATTAAGAATTACAGAGCGTACAACTATTCTTGTTTTTGATGATATACACTGGAGCCGTGAAATGGAAGCCGCCTGGGAAGAAATAAAAACACATCCTTCAGTCACGCTTACCATTGATTTGTTTTTTATTGGGCTTGTTTTCTTTCGCATAGAACAAAAAGTAAAAGAGGATTTTGTTATACAGTTTTAAGAGAAATCATACAAAAGAATGTGCTGGTTGATTTACCTGCTGATAACAATTGCAGTTATTGCGCTTTGTTATAAAATATATTGTCATGTGCAAATTGAAATGATAGAAAAGAAAAGGCTTGCGCTGCAGTTTTGCTTAACTATATGTTTTGCATGCCTGATCCCTGTGTTTCAACGTTTAAAAAATACTTCTGCCATTATGCTGGCAACCCGTGCCAATGCCGCTTTATGTGTTTTTTACTCCTGTATCCTCATAATGCTTTACCTGTTTTATTAAACATGTTCATCACAATACGGCAGCCGGATTTTGTTAATACAATAAAAGCCGATAATTTACGGGTTGTAACTATTGCCAATGACGATAGCCATCCTGAAAGAACCAATCAATGAAACAAGGGTTTCGCTTCTTCCTGAAGCGGCTGCCACACTTACCAAACAAAATATAGTTGTAAATATTGAAAAGAATGCCGGTGCATTGGCTTACGCTTCAGATGACTCATACCAATCAAAAAATATCGGCATAATTGAGCGGACAGAAATTTTAAATACTTCAGACATTATTTTATCTGTTCAGCCTTTATCAAAGGAAGATATTGCAATGCTTAAATCAAATACAATATTGATTGGCGTTTATCAGCCTTTATTCAATCATCAGTTTATAAAGCAACTGGCTGAAAAAAATGTAACTGCCTTCAGCCTTGATATGATGCCACGAACCACCCGTGCGCAAAGCATGGATGTGCTTAGCAGCCAGGCCAATATTGCAGGTTATAAAGCCGTGCTTGAAGCAGCCAATATTTATCCGCGCTACTTTCCCATGTTTATGACGGCTGCCGGCAGCATTAAGCCGGCTAAGGTTTTAATTCTGGGTGCCGGCGTTGCAGGTTTGCAGGCCATTGCAACAGCAAGGCGTTTGGGTGCGGTGGTTGAGGTGTTTGATACAAGGCCTGCAGTAAAGGAAGAAGTGATGAGCCTCGGCGCAAAATTTATAGAAGTAGAAGGTGCCGCCGATGCATCAAAAGCCGGTGGTTATGCTGTTGAACAAACGGAAGAGTATAAGCAAAAGCAACAGCAAAGGATTGCAGCTTCTGTTGCCAAAGCTGATATTATAATAACGACGGCGCAAATTCCCGGTAAGAAAGCGCCGGTATTAATTACAGATGAAATGCTTGATGGTATGAAGACCGGCTCCGTTATTATTGATCTTGCTGCAGCAACGGGCGGTAACACACTTCAAACAAAAAATAACGAAACGATTAGGTATAAAAATACAACCATTATAGGCAACAGTAATCTCGCCGCAACCATGCCCGGCGATGCCAGTAAATTATATGGCAGGAATGTGCTGGCCTTTCTGCAGCTTATCATAACAAAAGAAGGGGATATCAATCTGAATTTTGAAGATGATATTGTTGCCGGTTGTTGCATTACGCATGGTGGTAAGGTGATGAATGAAAGGGTGCGGCAGTTGATTGGCTGATAGGTTAATAGTTGAAATGTTTTTACATGGTCAGACGCTTCAAAAGCGTCGGGCCAATAGTTTAACGGCACACAGGGAAGAGATGCGCTTTTCAATTAGCTACTCGGCTTTGTGCATAAAAAATAAAAATTATGTTGAACTGGATAAGCGAAAACCAGCAATACATCTACATTGTAATACTTATGATTTTTCTTGGCATTGAAGTGATAGGCAGGGTGCCGAGTGTTTTGCATACGCCGTTAATGAGTGGCGCCAATGCCATTCATGGTGTAGTAATTATCGGTGCCATCATCGTAATGGGTAAAGCGGAAAGTAATAACTATGTAGCATTGATACTTGGCTTTCTTGCTGTGATATTGGGAACCTTAAATGTTGTAGGCGGCTTTGTTGTAACCAATCGTATGCTGGAGATGTTTAAAGGTAAAAAAGAAAAAAAACACTAATGTAAATGCTGTCAGAATTACTCACCTTAATTTATATACTGGCTTCAGTAACATTTATTATCGGTTTAAAGATGTTATCCAACCCGGCAAAAGCGCGTACTGGTAATTTGATTGCAGCAGCGGGAATGACACTTGCTATTCTCGGAACTATTTTTTTATATAAAGATGAGTATGGCCAGCCGCTTCATAATTATGGATGGATTTTCGGCGGCATCATAATAGGCGCAGTAATTGGTACACTTGCCGCCAAAAAAGTGAGGATGACAGCCATGCCTGAACTGGTGAGTTTATTTAACGGCATGGGTGGTGCATGCGCCATGCTTATTTCAATTGTTGAATTCAATCATTTAAGCGAAGTTTTTTATAAACCCGGCTGGAGTGAGGTGCCCTGGAAAATTAATAGTGCAATTATCGGCCACCTGCTCACGATATATGCCGGCGCATTTATAGGCAGCGTTTCTTTTGCAGGCAGTGTAATTGCCTGGGGTAAATTAAACGGAAAAATCAAAGATTTTTCTTTTAAAGGCCAGCATATTTTTAATATTGTTTTGTTGTTTGTTATTATCGGATTAATTATCTTTTTATTATTTGGCCTTAATCCGCTTAACTATAAACTGTTTTATCTTATCCCGTTTTTGTCGCTTATTTATGGAGTGCTGTTTGTGTTTCCTATTGGTGGTGCAGATATGCCTGTTGTAATTTCCCTGCTCAATTCTTTTACCGGTGTTGCTGCTGCCTGCGGCGGGTTTTTATATGATAATAAAGTAATGCTCACAGGCGGCATTCTTGTTGGTGCTGCAGGTACGTTACTTACTATTCTTATGTGCAAGGCAATGAACCGCAGTTTGAAGAATGTATTGATTGGAAATTTCGGAGGAAATAATACTGTTACCACACAAAGCAAATCAGGAGGAAATTATAGAGAGATCAGTGTGAGTGATGCGGCTGTAGCAATGGCTTATGCAAAAAAAGTAATGATAGTTCCGGGATATGGTTTGGCTGTTGCACAGGCGCAGCACGCCTGCCATGAACTGGAAAGTATGCTGGAAGATAAAGGTGTTGAAGTCAAATATGCTATTCATCCTGTTGCTGGAAGAATGCCCGGCCACATGAATGTTTTATTAGCAGAAGCAGATGTGAGTTATGATAAACTGCTTGAAATGGAGCATGCAAACGATGAGTTTAAAACAACAGATGTTGTGTTAATCCTCGGCGCTAACGATGTGGTAAATCCTGCGGCCAAAACAGATAAATCTTCTCCTATTTATGGCATGCCTGTGCTGGAAGTGCAAGAAGCAAAAATGGTGATTGTAAACAAGCGCAGCATGAAACCCGGTTATGCAGGCATTGAAAACCAGCTTTTCTTTCAGCCCAAAACCTCTATGTTATTTGGCGATGCCAAAAACGTATTGCAGCAACTGGTGGTTGAAGTGAAAGAACTGTAGTTGATGGAAACTTTTTAGGGAACAGGCAGATATTTATTTTATTCGAAAGATTCAAGAAAAAATAAACCTGTATTTCTCACTGATTAAATTTTAATACATCAGCTTATATATTTTTCCCGGCAGGCTTGTTATTACATTTTGCAATTCGAGGTTTAATATAGCTGCCGCTATTGAACTGCTGCTAAGGTTGCTGCGAATATTCAGCTCATCAATATGCACGCCATCTTTTTGTTTTAAAAGATTGACGATTATCTTTTCTTCTTCACTTAATTCAATAAATAATTCAGCCTGTAATTTCCTGCTGATTTTTTTGGGTTGCCAGCCCAGGCTTTCCATAAGTTCTTTTGCATCCGTAAACAAAGCTGCCTTATTGGTTTGAATAAGATAATTGCAGCCTGCACTTTTTGCATCAGAAGTGCGGCCGGGCAAGGCAAACACATCGCGGTTATAATTGTTGGCCAGTTCAGCGGTAATCATACTGCCGCCTTTTATTGCAGTTTCTATTACAATGGTAGCATCTGCCATGCCTGCAACAATCCTGTTGCGTTTTGGAAAATTATATTTATCCGGTTTTTCATAATGACGAAATTCTGTGAGTAAGCCACCCTGTTCTGTTATCTCTTTTGCCAGAGATGTATGCTGGCGCGGATAAATTATTTGCAAACCATGAGCCAATACAGCAACTGTTTCCAGTTTGTTTTGCAGCGCGGTTTTATGTGCTATGCTGTCAATACCATAAGCAAGCCCGCTTACAATTAAAACATTCATATCAGCAAGGTCATTCACCAATTTTTCAGTAACCTGTTTGCCATAATCTGTATTATTTCTTGTGCCGATAATACTTATAATGCGTGGAGCATTCAAATCTGTATTACCGCGATAATATAACAGCGTTGGAGAATCATAACAATTTAATAAGCGCTGCGGATAATTTTTATCTGTTATAAAAAGTGGTTGGATTTTATACTTTTCAATAAATTTTATTTCTTCTTCTGCTATCGAAAAATCATCAAACGATTTAATATTGGCCGCGCTTATTAAACCAATATTTTCCAGAGCGCTTAACTCTTTCTTTTTAGCTTTAAAAATGCTTTCGGCATTGCCATAAGTTTCAATAAGTGTTTTAGCCTGAACACAACCAACATTAGGAACAAGGGTTAAGGCAATTTGATACAAAAGGTCAATATTCATAAGGAAGAGGGTTATTACATTAAAAACGGCAATGAAAATAATAAATATTGCCACAACAAATAAAAAAGCCTGCGAAATTTCGCAGGCTTTAAAAAATCAATTCCGCCTTTACTTCAATTCAAAAACTACATTTACGCTGTATTCAATTTTTATCTTTTTAAAATCAACATCCATTGGTGCAGCTTCGGCGTCGGCTGTTTTCAGCATCATATTAGCGGCATACATTGGCCTGGGATAACTGCCGTTTTCTACCGGGTCATTAATGGTTAAAGCCTGGCCTACATTATCACCTAAAGCGGCAGCGAGGTAAGTTGCTTTTTCTTTAGCGGCTTTTATAGCCTGTATTTTCAATTCTTTTTTAATTGAATCCATTTTGCTGTGCGATGTGCGGCTTAAAGCAAAATTTTGTGTTGCCTGGTCATCCAGTTTATCAACCAGCTTGTCCATGTCATTCACAGACTTCATTTTTACTTCATAAGTAATCCCGGCCTTCATATCAGGATTTTTCTTTTTATTTTTTTGATACCACCAATAGTTGCCATCCCATCCTGAATAACCCTGTACAACCACATCAGTATCTGCAATACCCATGCTTTTTGCAGCGCTTAAAAACTGGTTACGAATGGTTTCTATGTCCACCTTCTCACCATTTTTCTTTGTGTATTCACGCAGTTCTACCTGAACATATATTTCATCCGGTGTTATTTCCAGTTCAGCAGTGCCGGTTACATTAATAGTGCGTTGCTTAATCATATTATCGCCTGTTTGTGCATTGGCAAATAATAAAAACAAACTTGCAGAGAGCGCTAAAAATACTTTCTTCATAATTCTCAATTTAATTTACAACATGATGAAGCTATTTAAAATATTACACAAGCATAAAATGCTATTAACAATGGTTTAAGAAAAAGCCTTTCATTTATTTAAAGAAAATGTATGCAATAATAATCGCAGCAATCACACCAATAATATCTGCGAACAATCCCGCCCAAACAGCATAACGCACTTTCTTGATACCAACGCTGCCAAAGTATAAAGCAAGGATATAAAAAGTAGTATCAGTGGTGCCCTGGAAGGTGCAGGAAAGTTTACCGATAAAACTGTCCGGCCCGTAAGTTTTCATGGCGTCTATCATCATGCCCCTTGCACCGCTGCCGCTAAAAGGCCGCATGATAGCAGTGGGTAATGCGGGAACAAAATCAGTATTTAAACCTGAAGCATGCACCAGGTAACTTATTCCATCCACAATATAACCAAGTGCCCCGCTATCCCTGAAAACGCGGATAGCTACTAGCATTCCAACGAGATAAGGGATTATTTTCAGCACTACATTAAAGCCTTCTTTCGCGCCTTCAATAAAAGCATCAAAAACCGATACTTTTTTATAAGCGCCGCCCGCAATAATGGCTATAATTATTATAAGCAAAATAAGATTACCGCTTATTGTGCTAAACGTAGTTTTGGTGGCAGCACTCATGTAGCTTACACCAATCATTAACACACCAACCAGCGCTATTAAACCAATGATCCATGCAAGCAAAACTGCGTCCCATTTTAATTTTTGTTTAATACCTACAACGATGATGGAAGCAAGCGTTGTTATTAATGTACCTAATACACAGGGAATAAAAACGCTGGTGGCATCGGTTGAACCTACCGAAATTCTATAAGTAAAAATTGAAAGCGGGATTAATGTGAGCCCGCTTGTATGCAATACCAAAAACATTATCTGCGCGTTGGATGCGGTGCCTTTGTTCGGATTAATATTTTCCAGGCTTTGCATCGATTTTAATCCAAAAGGCGTGGCCGCATTATCCAGACCAAGTATATTGGCGCTGAAATTCATCACCATTTCACCCATCACGGGGTGGCCATCCGGTACCTCGGGAAAAAGCCTTTTCATTAATGGATTTAACTTTCTTGCCAGCCAGTTAATAGCGCCTGCTTTTTCAGCAATATTCATCAGCCCCAAAAAGAAAACCATTGTTCCTATAAGTGAAAACGCAACATCTACAACGGAAGATTTGGCGGAATCAAAAATGCCGTCAACCAAAGTTTTGAAGATGGTGGTATCACCATCAACAAAAAACTTAATTAATGCAATAATAAAAGCGATAACAAAGAATGCAATAAATACGATGTTTAATGCCATGCGCCTGTCCGCTGCGACGGAAGTTTGATGAGGGCGTAAAATAAAAGAAACATTTCATTAATTCCGATAATACTACATTTGCGCCTCAAAATTTTTAAATCTTCCCTTAAGGGGATGGAGGTTTTAATTATGGCTTTACAGGCAGGTATAGTTGGGCTGCCCAACGTAGGAAAATCAACTTTGTTTAATGCATTGAGCAATGCGAAGGCACAGGCGGCAAATTTTCCGTTTTGTACAATAGAACCGAATGTGGGTGTAATCACGGTTCCGGATGAGAGATTATTTGAACTGGAAAAACTGGTAAACCCGCAGCGTGTTGTACCGGCTACCGTTGAAATTGTTGATATTGCCGGGCTGGTAAAAGGTGCCAGCAAAGGAGAAGGTTTGGGCAATCAATTTTTAGGAAATATCAGGAATACCGATGCTATTATTCATGTGCTGCGTTGTTTTGATGATGATAATGTAATACATGTTGACGGCAGCGTAAACCCGGTTCGCGATAAAGAAATTATTGATACCGAACTGCAGTTGAAAGACCTTGAAAGTGTTGAGAAAAAAATTTCGAGACTTGAAAAAGTTGCACGCACTGATAAAGATGCAGCAGCCGGCCTGGAAATATTAAGAGCATTAAAACAGCATTTTGAGCAAGGCAAAAATGCAAGAGGTTTCAGCGTGAATGAAAAAGACCGTGAAAAATATATAGATGATATTTTCCTGCTTACCATAAAGCCGGTGATTTATGTATGTAATGTGGATGAAAAATCTGTTATCACGGGCAATCAATACACAGAAGCTGTAAAAGAAACCGTGAAAGATGAGAATGCGGAGATATTATTTATAAGCGCTGCTATTGAAAGTGAAATAGCTGTAATGGATAGTTATGAAGACCGCAAAATGTTTTTGGAAGATTTGGGATTGAGAGAAAGCGGTGTTGTGCGGCTCATCCGTTCAACCTATCATTTATTAAATCTTGCCACTTATTTTACTGCCGGTGTGCAGGAAGTAAGAGCCTGGACGATTCATAAAGGCATGTCTGCACCGCAGGCGGCAGGCGTTATACATACAGATTTTGAGAAAGGTTTTATTCGTGCAGAAGTTATAAAGTATGATGACTTCCTTAAATATAAAAGTGAAGCAGCTTGCCGCAGTGCCGGTAAATTGGCTGTACAGGGAAAAGATTACATTGTTGAAGACGGCGATATAATGCACTTCCTGTTTAATGTGTAATATTTCAAACTGAATAAAAAAGAGGTTGTTCCGGTTATTGAAACAACCTCTTTTTTATTAAGCATTTATTTAAAGGCAGATATCCTATTCAAAAGGAAACGATAAAAGTTCTTCCTGGTTTATTGTATCCTGTTTCCCGGTAGTAATATTTTTTATTACACAGCTGCCCGCTTCAAGTTCCTTACTGCCAATTATAACAACATAAGGTATGCTATTACGTTCGGCATATTTAAACTGTTTATCGAATTTGGCAGTTTCGTGATAAATTTCTGCTTTTATTTTATGGCTCCTTAATTGCTTAAGAAGATGGTATGCAGCCTTGCTTTCTGCCTCGCCCAAATTAAAAAACAATACCTGCGTTGACGCTTGCAGCGATGATGGAAATAACTGTAACTCCTCCATTACATCATACATCCTGTCAACACCGAAGCTTATACCAACGCCCGGCAAGCCAGGCACATCAAATAAACCGGTCAGATCATCGTACCGGCCACCGCCGCCAATGCTGCCCATCTGCACATTTTTGGCTTTAATTTCAATAATGGTTCCGGTATAATAATTTAAACCACGGGCCAGCGTAAAGTCTATGGAAAAGTTGGCGTTATCTTTATTATGCGCCAATAAAAATTCCAGTTCATTAATACCTTGCTTGCCAATTTCAATTTCATCTATCAGGGATTTGATATTGCTTATTTTAGATGCATTATCACCTTCAATTGAAATGTACTGTTCAATCAGTTCAATCTGCAAATGCTGTAAACCCCTGTCTGCCAGTTCTGTTTTTACCTTGTCCCAGCCTATTTTATCCAGCTTGTCAATAGGAACAGTGATATCGGTTATTCTTTCGCTGCCGCCGCATAATTCAGCCAGGGCTGAAAGAATTTTCCGGTTATTGATCTTTATTTCAACATCAATATTCAGTTGTTTAAAAACATCTGTGTAAATATTGATAAGCTCCACTTCATTTAATAAAGAATTGCTTCCCACCACATCTGCATCGCACTGGTAAAATTCGCGGTACCGGCCTTTTTGCGGGCGATCTGCACGCCACACGGGCTGAACCTGGTAACGTTTAAATGGAAAGCTCAATTGGCCATAATTCATGGCAACATACCGGGCAAAAGGAATAGTGAGATCGTAACGCAAAGCACGTTCTGTAATGCCGGAAACATTTTTCCCTTCCAGCACTTTTTCAAAGTCAATCCTGGCCTGTTCATGTTTTTCTTTTCGCTCAAGACCATTGTTCAGAATCTTAAAAAGAAGTTTATCGCCTTCTTCTCCATACTTTCCTGTTAACGTATCAAGGTTTTCCATGGCCGGCGTTTCCAGTGGCTGAAAGCCGTATAACTCAAATACATTTTTTATTGTATTGAAAATATAATTGCGTTTGCGAATAGTGGCCGCATTAAAATCCCGTGTTCCCTGTGGTAGTGATGGTTTCATTAACAAGTAAAAATTAAAAAATAGATTTAAATTGAAAGCCGCTGTCAGGCAGGCTCTGTTTTGGTTTTTGTACTTTGATTTTCGAAATTTTGTATAACAGCGTCGCATGCTTTTTCAAGCATGGCATATACTTCGTGATAGCCCTGCTCTGTGCCATACCAGGGATCGGGCACATCCATATTTTTTCCCGGATAAACTTCATTCATCAGCAAAGCGGTTTTGGATGGATCCCATAGTCCGCCGCTTAGGCGTTTAATATCATTATAAATATCTTTATCCATGGCATATATTTTATCAAAGCGCAGCATGTCTTCTTTTATAAACTGCCTGCAGCACTGGCTGCTTATATCCACGCCATTAAGTTTAGCCACTTTTTGCGAAAGCCTGTGCGGCGGCTCGCCCACATGATAATTTGCCGTGCCCGCGCTATCAACCTGCCAGTTTAAACCGGCTTTATCTGCCTTGTGCTGCATAATGCCTTCAGCCAGCGGGCTTCTGCAAATATTGCCCAGGCATACCATTAAAATCTTCATCTGACTCTTTAATTAAGGCGCAAATATAGCTAACGAAAGACTGATGGAATTTCCGTATAGTTCAAACAACTGCAGGAACTTAATATTTATGGAAATATTTTCTTAAAGCATCTCATAAGCGGAGCGCTCTGTAACAAATCTATTCATCATTAAATTTTATTTTATGCTGCCTGATAAAATTATGCAGAGCGATTTGCTTGATATTCTTTTTGAAAACAGGAATAAAAATTATGGCGCTTACGCCATCAGAAGATCATATAATAAGACATTATTGTATGCCACGGGAATTACTTTATTTATAGCAACTGCTTTTTCTTTTTTCCAGTTTATACATCATAAAAATGATGCAGTGCTTTCCGGCAGGCTCGTGTATATACCCGATCCGGATTTGATAAAGATTATAGAAGCACCTAAAGAACCAAAGCCGGTTGAAAGCAAACCGGTTGAGAAAAAGATTAGCCAGAAAATATATTCCAAACCGGTAATATCTGATAAGATTGAAACAACGGAAATGCCAACGCTGGAAGAACTGGATAAGAATAGGATAGGTGTACAGAATATTATAGGTAAAGATTTTGATGGCATCATTCAGCCTCCGGTGGAAACAGTTGCTGATAAAGGAACAGCGGCTGTTAAACCCGAACCGGTAAAGGATGATAAACCTCTGCTTACAGCACAGGTAATGCCTGAATATCCCGGCGGCATTGAAGCGCTTAAAAAATTTATGTTGAAGAATTTGCGTCAGCCCGATGATTTGCAGGCGGGTGAAAAAATTATTGTGCGGGCCTCGTTTGTGGTAAATAAACAGGGAAGGATTGAACAGGTGAAAATTATTGCAAACGGGAGGGAAGACCTTGATAAAGAAGTAATAAGAGTGATTAACAGGATGCCTTTATGGAAACCCGGCATGCAAAATGGTACTACGGTTTCGGTATATTTTAATTTACCTGTAACATTTCTGGGTGCGGGAGAATAAAAAATATTTTATATTGCCAACTTTGAATTAAATGAATAACGATTTAGAAAGCAGGCGCCGCAAGAGCTATACGCAAATGCGCATGATTTACGATCTAACTATGGCCGGCCTTATGATTGGTATGTCTTTCATACTTTTTTTTGGTGATAAATTCGGATTGGATTTAATTGCAGGCCTTGATTCGCTTATGCGCTATGGTTTTGGCACGTTGTGTTTGCTGTATGGAGGATTCAGGATGTACCGTGGCATAAAACACAATTATTAATTTTTGAATGATGAGTGAGCGCAGGCTTTTTGTAAGTTTTTGCATTAGTGTTTTTTTATGTCTGGTGTTTGTAAACTGCAGAAATAAAGTTGACAAATACGATTCGCCGATAAAAGGTAAAATTTTCATAAGTGTTGATGAAAGTTTTAAACCGGTAATAACAGAGCAGGTCAAGGTATATGAAGCATCCCATCCCGGAACATATATAGAAGCAAGCTATAAGTCAGAAGCCGATTGTTTCAGGGATTTACAGAAAGACAGCACGAGAATGATAATTGTTTCAAGGGGATTGACTGAAGAAGAGAATCAATTCTATAAACAAAAGTTATCATTTAAAGTACAATGGGATATTTTAGCTTATGATGCCATTGTTGTAATTGTAAACAAGCAGTCGAAAGACAGTCTTTTCACTATTGATAAACTCAGGGGTTACCTGAGTGGAAAAGATACCAGCAAACTAGTTGCCGTTGATGGGAGAAATGCTACAAGTACCGTACGAATGTTAAAAGATTCCTTATTAATGGGAGCCGAGTTTGGGAAAAATGTGATGGCTGCACCAGATAGCAAAGACCTGATCAGTTATGTTTCGTCGAACGAAAATGCAATTGGTTTCATAGGTTTTTCATGGGTGGGCGATGAGGATGACCCTGTTCAGCAGCAGTATAAAGATTCTATCAGGTTTGGCCTAATAGAATGTAAAAATTGTGAAGCAGGTACATTTGCAAAACCTTCACAGGCAACAATTACAGCAGGGCAATATCCTTTGGTACGGCCTTTGTTTTTTATTTTAAAAGAAAATACTTTAGGATTAGGCTCGGGTTTTGTAAACTTCTTAAGCCTTGAAAGAGGCCAGCTTATATTCAGGAGAAGTTATCTCGTACCGGCTAAAATGAATTTCACGGTGAGAAAATCCATGATGGAGTCAAATACAAATCTCATAAATAAAACAACAGAATAATGAAGAAAACAATCTTATCTCTTGTTACTTTCTTAAGCATGTACACTATTGTTACTGCGCAAAGCATTGATGATGGTAAAAAGTTTTTGTATTATGAAAGATATACAAGTGCTAAACAGGCGTTTGAAAAACTTGCGTCGGGAAACAAAGATGCTGAAGCCGTTTACTGGCTTGGCCAGGCTTACGTGGATGCCGACCAGTTAGATAGTGCAAAAGCCGTTTATCAGAATGCATTAACCGCAGGGCTTAATGATCCGTGGATATGGATTGGCAGCGCTCATGTTGATGTACTGCAGGGTGGTGATATAAATGCTGCAAAGCAAAAGTTTGAGCAGGCAATTACTGCCACTACTAAAACAAAGGGAAGAAATAAAGGACCTAATGCTGATATCTTAAATGCAATTGGCCGCGCTATGGCCGATGGCCCCAGCACTGTAGGCGACCCGAATTATGGTATTGATAAATTAAAGCAGGCCGCTTCTATCGATCCTCAAAATCCTGGCATTTTTATCAATCTCGGAAAATGCTACCTGAAATTAGGCGGGGATCATGGTGGTGAAGCTTTTGAAGCCTTCAGGCAGGCCACTGTTATTAACCCGCAATTTGCTTTGGGTTATTACAGAATCGGTCTTATTTATCAAAGCCAGCGTAACCAGGAATCTATGAATGAATGGTACGGTAAGGCTATTAATGCAGACCCTGCATTTGCTCCTGTATATCTTCAATATTTCCAGTACTATTCTGAAACAGATGTTTCGGCAGCAAAAGAATATCTTGATAAATTCATTGCCAATGCTGATAAAGATTGCAAAACAGAATACTTTGTAGGCGATTATCTTTTCAGAGCCGGTAAATACCAGGAGTCATTGGCAAAAGCAAAAGAAATGGAAAGCGGTTCCTGTAAAGATTATCCAAGCATTAGTATATTATATGCCTATAACTATGACAGGTTAGGCGATTCTGTACAGGCAAAATCTTATATCCAAAAATATTTTGCAGCGGCAAGCCCCGATGCGCTGCAGCCTGCAGATTACGCTTTTGCCGGCAGCATTCTTGCAAAATTTCCAGACGGTGAAGACAGCGCAATTGCTTACCTGCAAAAAGCTGTAGAATTAGATACAGTGAAAGATGAGCAATTGAAATACTTGATTACGGCAGGTAAAATTGCTGCTGCTTCAGCAAATTACAGGAAGCAGCTTGCTCTTATTAAGAAGATGGAAACCATAAACGGCGGCAAACTTTCAGAAACAGAATATTTCAATCTGGCAAAAGCAATTACAGATGCAAAAGAAGCTGATTCTTCAAAAACATTTGATTCTTCAAAGTACCTGATTGGAGATTCTGTGATCATGTTATATGTAAGTGCATATCCTGATAAGCCGCAGGGTTATTCTTTCAGAACGCGTTTTGCAAAAATGAGCGACGTAGATTCAACAAGAGGTTTGGCGGTTGCACCAATTGAGCAATACAATGAATTTTTGTCAAAAGATACATCTGCCGACAGTAAAAAATCAATGTTTGCCAATTACTATTACCTGTTGCTTTATTATGCACAATATGCAACTGACGTTCCCAAAGAGCAGGAATACCAGCGTGCAATTGATGTTACTGAAAAGATGAAAGCCATATATCCTGATCCTAATTCTGATGAATATAAGTTTGCAGATGGAACAGGTAAATCACTGCAGAGCTCACTTGATAAGTTCAATAAATCAAAAGCTGCAGGCGGAAGTGGTTCCGGCAAAAGCCAGAAATAATTTATTAGATCATTTTTTTAAAAGCCCTTCAGTAATGAGGGGCTTTTTTAATGAAAGAAAATGCGTAAAATTTATTACCGGTTAACACGCATACATTGGTATTTGAAACCAGCCAGTGCTTGTATAGTTTACCGGCTGTAATAATCTTACTGCTCTTTGTTAGCCAAAGGAATTAATCTTTATCTTTATTCAAAACCAAAAAGTCCACGCTTTGAAATCTATTCTCACAAAAAACCAGATTAAGTTAACGGTAAAAAGATTGGCACACCAGATTTTAGAAAATCATCTTAATCTTGAAAACACGGTGCTTATTGGCATTCAGCCACGAGGTATTTTTTTAAGCGACAGGATTGTTGATGAATTGAAACAATTAATTCCTGCTGAAAAAATATTATACGGAAAACTTGATATTACTTTTTACCGCGATGATATTCGTGAAGAATTAAAACTTGCCAATGCTACGCAAATACCTTTCAGTACAGCAGGAAAAAATATCGTGATTATAGATGATGTTTTATGGACGGGCCGCACCATCCGCTCAGCTTTGGATGCGCTTATTGATTTTGGGCGGCCGCAAAAAGTGGAATTATGTGTTTTGATAGACCGGCGTTTTAGCCGTGAACTGCCCATACAGGCGGATTATGTTGGTCGTGCCATCGATACGTTCTCTTCCCAAAAAGTATATGTGCGCTGGCAGGAAAATCATGGCGGCGATGAAGTGATATTGGAATGATGCGGTTCAAGAACCCCGTTAATCAGCAACATTGATTGTAATCTGAGACGTGTTTATAAAACTATAAACCAGAAACTGCAAACTAAATTATATCTTCGCTTTTTAATGAAGCTGTCATCAAAAAACCTGCTCGGCATTAAAGATCTCTCCAGAGAAGATATCCAGTTAATCCTTTCCACCGCAAGCCAGTTTAAAGAAGTATTGCAAAGGCCCGTAAAAAAAGTGCCTTCACTGCGTGATGTTACCATCGTGAATCTCTTTTATGAAAATTCTACCCGCACAAGATTTTCTTTTGAGCTTGCAGAGAGACGCTTAAGCGCCGATGTATTAAATTTTGCCGCCGGCACATCATCTGCCGCAAAAGGCGAAACATTGCTTGATACGGTGAACAACATCCTGAGCATGAAAGTGGATATGGTGGTGATGCGCCACAGCGCCACTGGCGCGCCGCATTTTCTTGCACAACATATTCCCGCAGCTATTGTAAATGCCGGTGATGGAATTAATGAACATCCAACGCAGGCTTTGCTGGATGCCTATTCCATGCAGGAAAAAACAGGAAAACTGGAAGGTTTAAAAGTTGCCATTATCGGCGACATTATGCACAGCCGCGTAGCGCTCAGCAATATTTATTTGCTTACAAAAATGGGCGCCGAAATTACCATTGCCGGACCGCCAACGCTCATCCCAAAATATTTACAGGAAGCATTTAATGTACATGTTACCTATAATGTAAAAGAAGCGTTGCAGTGGTGCGATGTGGCGAATGTTTTACGCATTCAGTTAGAGAGGCAAAATCAGCCATTGTTTTCTTCGCTGCGGGAATACAATCTCGCTTATGGCATAAAAAGAAGTTTGCTCGACAGTATTGGTAAAGACATTGTGATTATGCACCCCGGCCCCATAAACCGAGGTGTTGAATTAGACAGCGATGTTGCTGACGGCCCGTATTCTATTATATTAAACCAGGTGGAAAATGGTGTGGCAGTGCGCATGGCGGTCTTATATTTGCTAAGCCCGCAAAGCGCCAATTCTTAATAACATAAATAAGTGATTGCCGATAATTTTTTTCGGAATCATTGAGGAACACGCTATGAGTATTTGTTTATTTCCAGGCACTTTTGATCCGGTTACTTTAGGCCATATTGATATTATTGTACGTGCAAAACCTTTGTTTAAAAAGGTAGTGATTGGCATTGGCAAAAATTCATCCAAATCTCCCATGTTTTCTGCCGAGCAAAGACTGGAATGGTTCAATGAAATTTTTAAAGATGAGCCTGGCATTGAAGCTGCTATTTATGAAGGCCTTACCATTAATTTTTGTAATGAAATAGGTGCAAAATTTATTCTGCGCGGTATTCGCTATGTGAGCGATTTTGAATATGAAAAAGCTATCGCCGATGCCAACCGCACACTGGATAAAAGCATTGAGACCATTTTTCTCACCGGCGAACCCATTTATACGCATGTGGCTTCAACCATTGTGCGGGATATTATAAAGAACCATGGTGATGCTTCCCCTTTTTTACCCGAAGTTGTTACCAGAAGTTTGAAGAAACAATAAAATCGATTAATCTAAAAACCATCTTCTTAAATAGATAAAACCACTCACGGGCGGCCAGCCTGTTACTGTTTTTTAAGACGTGCTTCTTCCAAATCAAGGTTGTCTTCCATATCCCTTATAATATAGTCTTCATAAATTCTTTCATCTTCAATTTTATGCAGCAGGCGCCTTCTCTCTTCAATAATATCGAGCATAATATTCTTGTATAACTTTCTTGAAGAACCCACAAATTCTTTTACTGATAATTCCTCGCCTCTAGCCTTGTCTGTAGCTTCAATATTTCTTTCAAATTGTTCTCTAATTCTGGCTATTGATTCGTACTGTTTCATTTCTTCCTGGTAATGTTCGTTAAGATAATTGATCACCTGTTTTGCTATGCGGTACCGTATATCTTCCAGTTGCACTTCATCGGGCACATATTCATCAATCTCTTCAATCTTTAAAAGTTTAATAAAGAAAGGCAGGGTGAGGCCCTGGAAAACAAGCGTTGCAAGAATAATTACAAACGTTATAAAAAGAATGAGATTCCTGTGCGGAAAGGTGCTGCCATCATCCAATGTAAGCGGGATAGCCAGTGCAGAAGCCAGCGATACAACGCCCCTCATGCCAGACCAGCCTATAATAAAGGGAAACTTCAGCCCCGGGCTTTTTTCTTTTTTCCTGATGGTTGGGCTAAGCCATCTTGGAATAAATTCTATCAGGTACACCAGTATAATTCTTAACGCAATTACAATACCAGCAATAATAAGCGCATATTTTATGGCCACATCAATATCATATTCCCCTTTAAGGCCTTCCATAATTACGGGTAGCTCCAGGCCAATTAATATGAATACAAAACCATTTAATAGGAAGTCGATGGTTTCCCATACTTCTTTTGTCTGAATACGTGTATGATAGTTGAGAAAATCTTTTGAGCGGAATGATAAGAACAATCCGCCGCTAACCACAGCCAGTACACCAGACCAGTGAAACTGTTCTGCAATAATATACATGAGGTAAGGCGCTATCAGCGTGATGGGCGTTGTAATGCTGGAAGACCTTGCCCAGGCTGTTAACACAAAGAATAGCACATGAGCAATTACCAATCCCACAAAAACACCCATAACCGCAAGTTCAAAAAAGTTTACAATAGCATTCTGCGCTACAAAATCGCCTGTTTTTATAGCGGCCAAAGCAAATGAAAATACGGTGAGTGATGCCGCATCGTTTACGAGGCTTTCGCCTTCCAGGATGGTGATGCCCCTTTTGGGAATTTTTGCGCCCTTTAATACAGATGCTGCCGCCACAGCATCCGGCGGTGAAATAATACCGCCCAGCAGGAAACCCATTGCGAGTGTAAAGCCGGGAATAATGCTCACGGAGAAATGTGCTATTGCCATTGATGTAAAAAATACCAGTCCAAACCCAAGCAAAAAAATAGACCGTTTCCATTTCCAGAAATTATTCCATGATGTATGCCATGCAGCATCAAACAGCAGGGGAGGAAGGAAGATAAGAAACACTATATCGGGGTTTATGCTTATGTTAGGTATTTGCGGAATGAACGATATGCACAGCCCGCCAATAACCAGGAAAATAGGATAGGATATTTTTATGCGCTGGCTTAACACAAACAATAAAGCCATTGCAAAGAACAACGAAATAATAAGCAACAAACTATGATGAATCATACGTTGCTAAAATACAACATCCATTTTTTTTGATTTTAGCGGCGCAGTGAAATCAATGCCATCAGGCCGGTTAATTACAGTTACAACCTGCCAACATACAATTTTGTATCGTACCTGAATTCTATAGTATTATTTTGATTAAACCTGTCAAATATTTTTCGAAGGTTTTCAATCATTGCATTGTGTTTGGGATGATCTTTATCAGGCGCATAAGAAGAAGAGAGCAGTCTTCCCTTCAGTGATTCAAAATCGAAGACCTGCTTGTTATCGAAGCTTTGCTTTATAAACTGTGCCGGCGCATAAAAATCAGCAATTATTTTATCATTAATATTTTTATGGTCTACTTTGGAGTAATCAAGTGAATAATCAAACAGCAGTTGTTCATAGGCCTGCTCAAAAGGTGAAGTGGTGCGTCTTTCATTCCATACCAGGCAGCAATAACCGCCCGGTTTTAAAATACGTTTAAACTCTGCTTTGGTTTTCGGCACTTCAAACCAATGAAACGCTTGTGCCGCCGTTACCAGGTCAGCAGCCCCATCCTGTAAATTTGTTTGCTCTGCCGTACCGTTAATACTAATAAAATTTGAATACTCCTGCAATAAATCTTCTGCTTTGTGGCGCATAGCCGTGTTGGGTTCCACGGCATATACGGTATTGCCATAGTCCAAAAAATTTTTTGCAAATATGCCCGTGCCGGAGCCAATATCTGCAATAACCTTATCTTTTCTTAAACCAATGGCCTGCTCAAGAAAAGGAATAATTTCAGCAGGATAAGCCGGGCGATACTTTACATAGTTGTTTACCCTGTTGCTAAACCGTTGCGTATTATTTTCCATATCAAAAATAATTTCTAAGGTAATGCTGCGGCAATAAATATGTGCATTACACACTGCTTAATAACTTTTTATTATGCTGGTAATTCATTCAACATATTCTGTTCCGGGCTTCCTGGTTTAATATGTGGTTTGCTGGTTTTCCATCTTCATAAACAAGTCGTATAATGCTGCTGTAACATTTCCGGGTTTGCCGTCGCCAACCTTTTCGCCGTCTATTTCTACTATGGGCAATAAACGTTTGGTAGTACTGGTCGTGAAAACTTCAGCAGCGTTCTTAAGTTCAGTTAATGTAATATCACGCACAGTAACAGGCATGATATCTTTAGCCAGTTCCAGAACTTTTTTACGCGTTATGCCGGCAAGAATATTATTAGCCGGGGTTAACAATTCTCCGTTATTGTTTATGATGAATATGTTGGACCGCGGAAACTCACTTATAACCTCATGCTTATAATACAATACATCATCTGCCTGTTTTTCTTTTACTTCTTTTTGGAGCCACACACCCATTAGATAATTGATGGATTTTACAGATGGAAGATCGCGCAGATATTCATGCGTAATGATTTTTATACCGCTTTCATATTTTTCTTTTGGCGGTAATTTTAGTGGTTGCTGCTGAATGATGATATTACCCTCCACAGGCGAATAGCCATCGGGAGAATAACCACCGGTTGCAGTTATACGAATGCCGCTTTCGGGCAGGTTATTTTTTTCTATGAGTTTAAAAATAATTTCTTTTAATTGTTCTCTTTCAAGTGGAACAGTAATAAACATGGCTTTTGCAGAATGATAAAACCGGTCAAGATAATCTTCTAAAAATAAGGGCTTGTTATTACCTGTTCTGAAAAAATCAAACACGCCATATCCTCTTTGCAGGCTTAGGTCACTTATTTGTATAGCCGCTTTATCTTCTTCAAAAAAATCATTATTTATGAAAACCCATCTCATGGCTGGTACCTGTTATATTTCTTTAAGATAGAAATTACTTTGTCTTTGGGCAGTTCTTCAACTGTATGCCCGTTGCGGCCTTTCATGGTTTTGGCGGCAAACAAAGAATTAATGATCGCTTCTTCTGTGGCTTCAATAGCAGCCATAAACAACGGCGACATATCATCATTAAAAACAGTGGAAGTTGTATATAATTTTTGCGTAACATTGTAAGGAATGCGAATGCTTGTATCAGCAGAAAAAGCGATTACATAATCACCGCTACCGTTACTGGCAATGCCGCCTGTTTTTGCCAGGCCCATGAATGCACGTTTGGCCAGACGTTCGAGGTTGCGTGCATCTAACGGTGCATTGGTTGCAACAACAATCATACAACTGCCATCAACAGGGTTGTTGAGCTGATCGCTTAAGAAATATTTACCCAGTTCCTGTGCCACAGGCACGCCGGCTATTTGCAACACGCCGCCAAAATTTGTTTGTACCAACACCCCCACTGTATAGCCGCCTAAAGCTTTTGGCAATACCCTCGATGAAGTACCAATGCCTCCTTTAAACCCAAAGCAAACCGTGCCGGTTCCTGCGCCAACATTCCCTTGTTCTACTTCACCGGGTTTTGCATTTTTTATGGCATCTAAAACATCCTGTTCCTGCACATGCCTGCCGCGTATATCATTCAAATAACCATCATTGGTTTCACCAGCAATAATATTTACACTGGCTATATCTTCATTGCCTTTTTGCGATAAAGTATAGGTAATGCCTGCATTAATGGCATTTGCCACATTTAATGTGTTGGTAAGAATAATGGGGCTTTCAATATTGCCTAATTCTTTTACCTGTGTTATACCGGCCAGCTTTCCAAAGCCGTTGCCTGTAAAAACAGCAGCAGGCACTTTTTGCTGAAAAATATTACCTCCATGCGGCATTATAACGGTAACACCGGTTCGGATGCTGTCGCCTGTTATTAGAGTTTTTTGTCCAACCAACACACCTGCAACATCAGTAATGGCATTGTTCCTGCCTTTTTGCAAAACACCGATTTTAATGGGTGCCTGTGCATTTGTATTTATTATATAACCTAAACAAGCAAGTAAATAAAACAACCTGCAGTTAAGTATGCGTACTGTTTTCATGTTTGTGTAAATATATTGGAAGATTGGCTTACAGCAACTGTTGAATAAGTTTGAAAGGCTGTGAGGTGGGTATAACAACGTTCCTGTTTATCTTTTGTAAATTTGCGCTTTTGTCATTGATGTAAAGATGCATCTAAACAGCTCGTTTTTATTATGGAGACAATATCAGAAAACACGAAATTTTTTTTGTATGAATGGACTTATTCAATATTGCGTAAATGGGGGATTTCAGAAAATTCAGCTCATTTAATTAATCTCTTATTCCTGGCGTTAATTTTTGGTATTTTATTATTACTCGTGCAATTCATTATAAGAAAAGTGCTGGTGAATTTTGTAGCCCGGGCTGCGATGAAAACTACCTCTAAATTTGATGACTATCTTGTGCATAACCGCACCCTAAACAACATTGCCAGGTTAATTCCTTTATATATTTCTATTCAGTTGGTACCGATTATATTAACAGGTTTTCCCGGCTGGATAAATCCTGCACAAAAATTAATCAATGTTTTCCTGGTGATAGCCTGGGTAATGGTAATACGGTCAATTCTCCGCTCGTTCAGAGATCATTTACAAACCAAAAAAAGTTTTGAAGGGAAACCGCTTGACAGCTATTTACAGGTAGTAAATATCTTTATGTTTTTTATAGCCGGCGTTTTAATTTTTTCCACGTTCACCGGTAAATCCCCCTGGGCATTTTTAACTGCAATGGGTGCAGCGTCAGCTATTTTAATGCTTATATTTAAAGACACTATTCTTGGTTTTGTGGCCAGCATACAGGTTTCAACAAACGATATGGTTAGGATAGGAGACTGGATTGAAATGCCGAAATGTGGCGCCGATGGTGATGTGATTGAAATAAACCTTAACACGGTGAAAGTGCAAAACTGGGATAAAACAATTACAACTATTCCAACCTATTATCTCATTACCGATTCTTTTAAAAATTGGCGGGGCATGCAAAATGCCGGTGGCAGAAGAATAAAGCGTGCCATCAACATAAAAATCTCTTCCATTCATTATGTTTCTAAAGAAGATATAGCAGAGTTGAAAAAAATACAGTTATTATCAGCTTATATTGAAGAGCGACAGGCAGACATTGATCTTTATAATGAAAAACATTTTCCTGACAGAACAATGCCGGTAAACGGCCGTAACATGACAAACGTTGGTTTGTTCAGGCAATACATTAATAAATACATACAGCAACATCCGCGCATAAGAAAAGATATGACTTTACTTGTTCGTCAATTATCGCCGAGTGAATATGGGTTGCCGATTGAATTGTATATGTTTACTACAGATACCCGTTGGGCAGTGTATGAAGACATTATGGCTGACATTTTTGATCATTTATTATCAGCTATAAAATACTTTCACCTTGAAGTGTTTGAAGCGCCTGCTTCAGATGATATAAGGGGTTTAAAGCTTTCTTTTAAGCCTGAATTATTTGCTTATTAGGATAGTATAGATAAGGCACAAAAATTTTAGCCACATAGTAACTGGTCAAATAATAACAAGCCCCCAATACATCCTGGCGGGCTTGCTATTATGAATTTAAAAGCTAATAATAATCATCTGAATTGCTGCCAAACATCCAGCCAATTGAAAAACCGAAAGCATCCATGCTTTTCAGTTTATAATAAGCGTCATTGGACAGGTTAGATAAACCAAGGTTAAAGAAAGTGCTAAGCGAAATACCATTGGCAAACTGGTAACCGCCTTTTAATTGCAGACCAACATCAAAGCGTTTTATTTGTCCCGCCGTATCACTCCCAAATTCAATTTTACTGGTGTAACCAGCAGATGAATATTTACCGGAAATATTATACATAAGATTAGGGCCCACGCCTGCAAATAAGGTACTGTTATTGCCAAACATGTGCGAGTACATAATGGGAACAGGTAATGAAATGCGGTTAAGCGAATACTTTTCATCATAGTAATCGTCGGCTATTTTCATATCGCCTGTTTTAAATAGCAGTGAAGGCCTTATTGCCAGGAAATCTGTAAGCTGGAAATGTGCTGTTACGCCTGCATGATAATTAAGCCCTGCATAAATATCATTGTCGTTGTAAAGTCCTGAAGCTGTAAAACCAATTTCAGGGCCAACACTTACCTGGGCTTGCGTTGTTGAATGGAGCGAACAAATAATAAGGGCGGGGAGTGCCCATCTTAAAGCGTTTAGTTTCATTTTTTTAAAAGTTTAGGCTACAAAAGAAAGCATTCTTATAATTCAAAAAACATAATTCAGGAAATATTTTTTAAATGAAAACAATAATATGCTGTTTAAAACAGCAAGCTTTGTTGCTGCAGAAACAGGAAAAATTAAAAGCCGTTTCACAAGGAAACGGCCTGAATTTTATAAAAGGATTATGCTTCTTGCTTATTCTTTGCTGCCGGTATAGGTTTGCCCCTGGTAGTCTATTTGCAGTGTGGTAACTTTATTATCACTATCGCGTATAAAAGTAAATGTGGCTGCACCGCTTGCATCAAAAGCATCTTTTTTATCGCTTATAGCATCCAGCGGGCCGTTGTATTCACCGCCTGAATAATACAGTTTGTCATCCTTTACACTTATTTCCATGTACTCAAAAGGCAATCCTTCATATTTATACTTGCCGGTAAATGTTGAACTGTCGGCGATTGAAAATGCAGGCGTGCTGCTGATTGTTTCGGCTGCAGAATTCTGCGCGGAAACACTTAGGGTGAAGAAGCAAATGCCAAGAAGCGGGATAAAAATTGTTTTTTTCATGTGCTGATATTTTGGATTTTGAAGATAATGCAGGTTTGCATCTGTACAAAATAATTTGTTTGATTCCGGGACGTTTAACCTGCAAAACAGTTATGCATTATGTTCAGCCTTTGTTAATGTTCCTGATAGTAATGGCTGCGTTTTTTACAACATAATTGCGTTTGTTATTTTTGCCGCCTTTAAAATTTATTTGCTATGAAATTAAAACTGATTTTTACAGTAGTGTTTGCATACGCTTCCATAAGCTTGTTTGCTCAAAGCAGTAGTTACAAGCAATCCATTGGTGTGCGTTTAGGCAGTGGATATTACGATGCAGCGGCAGCGGCCTATAAAACATTTATAACAAAGCCCGGGGCTCTTGAATTTGATCTGGGCATCCGCCCTTACAGCCGTCATGCTAATGATTGGGTGAATGTATCTTTCTCTGGTGTTTACCAGCATCATTTTGATATAAAACCGGTAGAAGGTTTAAAATGGTTTATTGGTGGCGGCGTGGTTGTTTCCAATTCTTTTTCAGACAACAAAGATCGCCGCGGTTTTAACCTGGGTTTATTTCCTACTGGTGGCGCAGATTATAAATTCGCCAAAATACCTTTAAGCGTATCTGCCGATATACGACCGACAATAAATGTTACGGAAGCTTATGATTATTATGACAGGGTTTATCCTAATGTTGGTGTATCTGCCAGATATACATTCTAAATAATCAGCAGGTAATTATGCCGGCAACACACCGGCTAAAGGAATAAATAAAGACTTTAAATTATAATGGCGCAATTTTAATAATGGCGCCATTATAATTATATACCTTATCAGCTAATTGTCTCTGCCGGTATATGAAACAGTTTTTTTATTGACGTTGGGCTATTGCATCCTGTTTATCTCATCAATGTTAAAAATGATGCATTGATATTTAAACGTGTAATATAGAAGAGGGCATGTTTTTCATTAATTAAAGGCCGCAGGATAAAGCGCTTCGGCTTTTTTTCTGATACTGTTATACGTTCTGAACGTAGCCAGTTCAAATAAAATAGTGATGAAAAGAAAAATGATAAATGGTATAGATGATATATGTAATCCGGATGGTATTATAAATGGTTGAAAAAAAACAGGTATAAAACGATACCGGGAACCGTGTTCCAGTATTAGCAGCGGTTTTTTTATGTTCTTACTTAGCAAAACATGTATCGCAGGTAATAGGATAATCCCAAAATAAATAATGTAAAAATATATTTCTAAATTATCCTTTAGAAACCCGGATAAGATTGACAAAACAGATACGATCAATAAAGAAAGTGTTACCTCCGGCCATTTAAACATATTTCTTATTTCAGACCACCATCTTTTTTTAGCTGCTTTTTCAAGATAATTCTGGCGCTCCTCTACAATTTTTGCAAAACCAAAAATGCCAAAGCCCTTATATATTTTTTCTAATGCGAATTCAAATGACATACCAGGGTTAAGGCTTATTTCATTTTCAATACTTGATGCTAAATGATCTACGATTTCAATTTGAAGATCATACCAGCGAACAGATTTTTTTTCAACAAATCGAAATAATGATTGCATTTCTTTTTCAGAGAGATTATATACAGCTTTTGGCGATTCCATTTTATAAAGATGGTTTAAGGTTTAAAAGATTTTGGATGTTTAGGATAAAACTGGAAAAATCTGCGAGTTTAAATTTTATTTCTTTTTTTCCTTTTTTGGTTAAATGATAATATTTTCTTTGCCTGTTACCAGCCAGTTCTATTGAAGATTCTATTAAACCATCTGCTTCCAGTTTATGCAAAGCCGGGTACAATGCTCCTTCCGTTAATTGAATATTGCCATTGGTTAATTCTTTTACTTTCCTGGTAATTTCATACCCATACATTTTCTGGTTATCATTAAGCAGTTTTAGTACAACGGTTGTTAATGTGCCTTTGAATAACTGGCTGCTGTCTTTCATAAAACAAATATACCTAAGATTCTTATGTATATATGTATTTTTCTATTAGCAAAACAAAAAAAGGCCGCTCTTCCGAACGGCCTTTTAAAAATATAAACCCAAAGATTAATAATCCATACCCATACCGCCTGGCATACCAGCCGGTGCTGCTGCAGCAGACTTAGGTTCAGGCTTATCAGCAATTACACATTCTGTTGTTAACAACATACCTGCGATAGATGCTGCATTTTCCAAAGCTACACGGGCAACTTTAGTAGGATCAATGATCCCGGCAGAGAATAATTTTTCATAGTTCTCTGTGCGGGCATTGAAACCAAAATCGCCTTTACCGTCTTTTATTTTCTGTACAACGATAGAACCTTCGATGCCGGCGTTGGCAACAATCTGGCGCAATGGTTCTTCCAATGCACGCTTAACGATGTTGATGCCGGTTGCTTCGTCTTCGTTGTCTGATTTCAATTTATCCAAAGCTTCAACTGAACGGATGAAAGCAGTGCCGCCACCAGGCACAATACCTTCTTCAACGGCTGCGCGTGTTGCATGTAAAGCATCGTCAACACGGTCTTTCTTTTCTTTCATTTCAACTTCTGTTGCTGCGCCAACATTCAATACAGCCACACCACCGCTTAATTTAGCCAGGCGTTCCTGTAATTTTTCTTTGTCGTAGTCTGAAGTTGTTGTTTCAATCTGTGCTTTAATCTGGTTGATGCGGGCCTGGATATCATCTTTAGCACCGGCGCCGCCAACGATTGTTGTATTGTCTTTGTCAATTACAACGCGGTCTGCACGGCCTAAATAAGAAAGGTCTGCATTCTCTAATTTGTAGCCTTGTTCTTCGCTGATAACGATGCCTTTTGTTAAGGTAGCAATATCATTCAGCATTTCTTTCCTGCGATCGCCAAAGCCAGGAGCTTTAACAGCAGCTACTTTAATAGTGCCGCGCAGTTTGTTCACGATCAATGTTGCCAGTGCTTCGCCTTCCAGGTCTTCAGCAATGATCAACAGCGGAGCGCCCTGCTGAGCGATTTTTTAAAGAATATGAAGAATATCTTTCATGGCGCTGATCTTCTTGTCGTAGATCAGTATGTAAGGTTTTTCCAGTTCAGCTTCCATTTTTTCGCTGTTGGTAACAAAGTAAGCTGAAAGATAACCGCGGTCGAACTGCATACCTTCAACAATTTCGATGTTGGTTTCAGTGCCCTTTGCTTCTTCCACGGTAATAACGCCATCTTTACCCACTTTGCCGAAAGCTTCAGCAATCAAAGAACCGATGGTATCGTCGTTATTAGCGGAAATAGAAGCTACCTGCTGAATTTTATTAG
>NZ_JBQCIT010000024.1:0-35675 GCF_051953455.1 Parafilimonas sp.
TTTCTTTATAAATATTTATAATTAATTTGATAAAACTCTCAACACAGCGATCAACGAATCGCATATTCTTGGCTATTTCAAAAGCTCGTTCAAAATTAATCCGTGCGGTGGTCAGATCATTATTGGTATCATAAAGAAGCCCGAGCCCAAAATAGCATAGTTCTTGAATTTCGACATAACCAAACATTTTAGAGAGTTCCATTGCCCGATCATAAAATGGTTTAACAAAAGCCAATGACCGGCCTTCTGTTCTATAACATGATGCTAACGAAAAGCTGTATCCACATAAATGCCTGGGTGCGACTTTATCAACTCCAACTTTTCTCCGTTCAATTACAGCTTGCATATAAGTTATGCTCTCTATCAATAACGGTTCTGCTTCGGTACATCTTTCCATACGAATTAACATCCCTCCTAAGTTACCCTTATATATAGCAGCATTGTAAGGGTCATTATTTTTTTTCATTACTTCAATCGCGGCATTTTGTAATTCGATAGCCTTATCAAAATGAGCCCTGTTATTTGTTTGTCGTGCTTCAATATGATAAAGATGAGCTGCCTTTATTAGCATTTCACCCTGCAGAAGAAAATTGTTTATTGGTATTTTAGCTTTTAATGCCTTTTCCACATAGTGTTGACCAGTAACAAATTGTCTCGATTGTAAAAACAAATTCATTATTAAAATATCGGGATTATTTAGCCCGGTATTGTCCATAGTTTGAGCAAACCATGCGTCTATGATTGGTTTCCAATTTTCTGCTGGAACGTCAACGCGCTCATAAGAGTTAAACAAAAGCTCATAGACTTTTTGAAAAAGAATATTAGAATTACACTTTATTTTAATTGCACTTTTATATTTATACAAACTATCTTTTTGTTCAATATCTTGAGTGATAAATTGTTCTACGTTTGTATGTTCAATGATATATGCATCTTTATTTTTTTTATCTGCGAATCTAAATGCTGGTGTAATATCAAAATGGTCTGAAAAACTATACCCCCAATATAAAATGCTGTTCCAATCATCCAAAGCATATAGGCGCTTAAATAATTCCTTCATCTCGTCAGTCAATGAAGCTGAGGCGACTTGTTGAATTTCTGTTACGATTGACCAAGGATCACTTATTGTTCCATGTAGCTTTATGATAATAGGCTTGTTAATTGATGATAAATTTTTAGGTACTACGTTTAGATTATGAGAGATCATATAATCCATGTTTTTTAAGCAGCCTAATTGATCCAGAGCTTCTTCAATATTTTCATCAAAATTGGTAGTGATTACTATTTTTATTTTTCCAGTGGCAATTAAATTTGCAATCAGAAAATGATTAAGATTCGGATTTACAATTGCAAAAATTTTCAGAATGGGTTTTATGTCTATAAATTGACTTAAAATTTCCATTGTGGCCTCAAAAGGGTATCCAAGATTTAAGTATTCATCAATGTATTTTTTTTCTGTTCCAAGCAACTTTAATAAATATTCAAGAAAATTTTTCACAACAGGAATACCAGAATTGAATGAAATTCCAGCGCCACAAAATAATATACAGCTTCCCGAAAAAAGAACCTGCGATAAATCTATTAAATTGAGCTTTTTCATTTCTCTTTAGCGGTTTTTGTGCCTGATTAATTACCTAGGTTAGCTTTTCAATATTCATGATCTATATAAAATAGCAAACTATAATTGCTCTGATTAACCCAACTATGCTTTTCAATTATCAATGTAACTTTTCCAATCTTTAATTCTAAGTTTTTAGTTTTTAATATTGCTTTGGAAATACTATCTGGCAACTTATATCTTGTAGCTGCGAGATATAATGTTTCAGCAAAATCTAAAAACTTTTTAATTGCTTCATTTGCTTTCTTGACGTTTTTTACATCCAGTACTAAATGAAGTTGCTTGACTATTGTTTCAGTCCCTTGAACATAATAGTTAACAGTGTTGGCGTTGAAATCGTCATCAAGTTTTGTATAGTTGGATGAAGCTGACCACTCGTTTTCATAGGTGTTCGTATAAAACCTTGTACTAATCCCTTTATTGATTAAAAAATCTTTTGCTGCATAGGGCGACCATCCTAACTCGTAGTCAACGTTAGGAGGATTCTTTTCAATTTTCTGCAGTTGTTTAATTTTTTCAATAGAATTTGTTACATCGTCTTTTGAATTTATTTTTCCTATGAATAATTGATTTTTCCACCGTTCAAAGCCTTGGGTATTTATGTTGAATCGAAGTAAGGCCTGCCACTTGGCCATACTTAAAAGCTTGTTATCTTTTATCCGGAATTGCATCATAATAAAATAACCTTCATAAGCCATGTACAATGACATTAAATAGATGAATGGAAGAAACCATAAAGCAAGAATTGGTGATAATATAAAGTCCCTTAATGTATCGTAAGAAGCAAATTGATGTATGTGGGTGGATATTTCATAAATAGTGTATCCAACCAAAATAAAACCAAACAATACCAAGAGCTTTGATAAAAAATTTTCGAGCGGTGCGTATTTATTTTGGGTTTTACTGACGACTTGCAAGCCAGCTATTAGCACAATCGAAGGAATAAATATAAGTTCAACAGGAAGGCTGAAAGTATATATACCAGTAACAAACTCTATGATAACAGAGAATTTGAAATTTTCTTTTACGGCATCTTTAAAATAATTCTTTTCATTTCTGACCTTATTAAGATTCAACATAGTACTAATGATTGCAAAAACGCACCATGTTATCGTGTCTTTTAATTGGCTTACAGTCCAGGCATTAAATTTTGAAAGAAAGTAAACGCCTAATAAAGTGTAAGACACAGCCAGTAAATACGGAACCAATATTTTATAATGAAAAAATTGTCTTGTTAGTGACTTAAGCGATTTTCTTGTGTCAGGTTTAGTGATTATCCAAGCGAAAAAAATTAATGACCATATAGCGATTGCTATTTCTCTGTTGTTGAATATTTCTGGTATTATATTAAGTCAGTTTAAAGTTATAAATGCAAAGTACTTAAAATGGCAAATTATCATCGCTATTAAAATCTTGTAATGAATTTTCTGATGGAGATGTTCCCTTCCCTGTAACAATTTCTTGAGCTTCATTTTTACCTTGCCACTCATTTGCAATAACATCCCAATTCTCTTCACGACTTGATTCCCTTGTCCACACCTCCCAAAAATCTGGGTCATCAGATTTAGGACGGTATTTCTTTTCAAGTTCATTCATCTCTACCAAGATTGGAATTGGTGACGCCCAACCTAAAAGGATAGCTTTCCTCGTAGGAAGCATTGGTAATTCGCTTAATAAACCACCAATGTTATCAGGAACCAATCTTTTCACTAAGTCCTGATCTCTATCGTTCACCAATCTATGCAAAAGGAATGTATTACATTGGGATAGAACCGTATCTGATAATTCAGATGGCCGTTGAGAAGATATAAACAAACTCATTCCGAACTTTCTTCCTTCTTTTGCAATCCTTTCAAAAGTTTGGCTACAGATTTCCAAAGGGCTTATTTCGTCGTTGTTAGAGCTATATTTTTTAATAAAGTTATGTGCTTCTTCAAGCATGATAACGGTTGGTAAAAGCACATTGTTTCTTCTTCGATAGCGTTGTGTTGCTTCAAATGCCATTCTGGAAATTGAGGCAACTACTATATGCACTACATCAGCAGGGATAAGTGATAAATCAACCACTGATATTCCCGACAAATACGAGTTTAACCATTCTTCTAATGTAATCGAAGGATCATTGCCAATGGTGGCTTTCATTCTTAGATCAGATAACAAAGTGCGTATCCTCATAATTAGAAAATCAAGAAATTGAAGAACACCCTGCTCTTCAGCAATAACTTCAAGATGATCAGGAAGGAGATTAACGTGAAAATCAATCGGCATATCTTCATTTGGGCCTAACTCAATAAAATTTCCACCTAAAAATTCTAATAATGTTTTAATAGCATCAAGTGCTGCTGTTGCTTCAGAAATTTCAAATCCATCATAATATTCTATATTCTCTCCATTTTTTACGAAAGATTTAAATCGGGCTTTAGCAATAGAACCGAGGGTCGCGCTCAGTTCTTGCAGATGGTTTTTAAGTTCTCCAGAAGCTTTGGCTTCAAAAAAAGCTGCTTCATTTGAGAAACTTTGCAATTTTTTTCCAAAAGCGGTTTTACCAGCCTCCTTAAATGCAGCCACTCCAATGTTAATATCACTTCGCAAGGAAACTGCGCAACTAGAAAAATAGCTTCTAACAGCAGCAGAACAATCGGTGGAATCAACTTTTCGTCCTCCTTTGAGTTCCCTCAATGCTCTGCGCAAAATGGGTCTTTGTGTTCTGCCGGTTGCAAGGGTAAATGAGCTCCATTCATAACTATTCCAAAACCATGCGGGTATTCTTAATTGTTTAAATGTTTGTGCTTCCTCTGGCGTAATATCTATTTTAAACCTTTTTACAGCAATATTCAAATCATCAAAAGAACTGCTATATTCTCCGTTAGGATCAAATATTATAAATCGAGCGTTTAGATTTAATGCCTTTTCCTGTTTGACTTTTTCAGCTTCCACTAATGACCATCGAATTAATCCGGCGACTGAACACGATTTACCGCTCCCTGTATTACCTAATACTGCTACATGTCTACCAAATAATTTGTTCGGATTGATTTTAACTATCGCATTTCCAGCTACCGGTGCCTTCCCAATTTTTACGCAAGCTTGTTCATCATCGTTTTCAACTATAGACTTTAGTTGCTCGTCTTTAGCTAATACTACCGTATCACCTATCGAAGGAAAAGAATAAACACCTCTTTCAAGTTTGTAGATTGCTTCTTTGTCTCTTATTTCGGTTTTGAGTGTCCCAATTGGATTAACCGCCATTTTCCTTAATGGAAATGGTAAATCTATCAGATCATAGTCCTTGAATCCTTTTCTTTTTGGGTATTGAGAATGTTCAACTCCTAACCAACTAATAATACCTACAAGAGCTCCCACCTCATTAGGTATTAAAACAAAGCCGTTGATTCGAGGAAATAAACTCGGTACACCGGTATTAAGCGCTGTATTTTGGGGTGCATCAGTTTCTAATAGAATTTTTATTTCATTTGGCGAAACAAAATCTACAGTGCCTATACTTAGGTTACGCAGCTGATCAAAATTAAAATGGGAGATCGTCATCTTGATGAGGTTGTTTGATTGAAGAAGATTCTGTTGAATTCGTGAACGTCGTATTTTGTTGGTGACCAATATCTCTTTTACCTATTAAGTCTCTCATTTTAATAGTTAGCCTATCTATAGCAGACTTGGGCAGATAATTATCAACTAATTGCTCTAAATCACCAAAATGACTTCCCAATAGTAACGTGTACTGAGCGCTGTTTTTATCTTTTAAAAATCTTTGAATTCTATCTCCAGGATCACTAAATGATATAACTACCAGGTGGGTAGAAGGTATGGTGAACATATCAGCAATAATTCTATTGATGTGAGAATCTCCAAATCCATAACCATAGGTTACGATAGCGGAATTAGGTCTGCAAATCGCTGTAGAAAAGTCTCTAAATAATTCTGAATACGGATAATATGCTGTTTCAATATCTTTCGCTGAATTTGGATATATCACCACATGTTCAGTAGCTTTTTGTGGTATGTCGGGGTGTGTTTCATCAGCGCCAAATGGCAGTAAAGCTCTTATTATTTTTGCCTGCTCTTTAAAATTCCAATCAATGGAACCATGTAGTTTAGTGATGCGTGCCACTCCTTCCACATAACGAGGTTCGCCCCTTATTCCGGGAGGATTATAATGGAAGTCCAATTCAAGCCTTGTATTTCTAAAAATTGGCTGCAGTTTACCTTTAAAACGATCTATAAGTATAACTCCTACCTCATCACAACCATACTCTAAAAATCTGTCATAATTAGTTGTAAATAAATTTAGCCTTTCTCTGGATGCAGCCCTGCTTGAAAAACTTAATAAAAAAGCCTGTAAATAACCAAAAGCATTTAATACTGATTCTTTTCTTTCTGCCTCCTCAGAGGTTAATTGCTCTTTAAATAATCTTTCTGTTTTAAGTACAGATTTGATAAAACTATTTAAGGCGTTATCTAATTCATCTTTTAAAGTAAGTGCAATATCTTCTTCTAAAATTTCATACCCTCTATAAAGTTCTAATGCAACTCTAAAATCATCTTCCAAATTTGCTTCTCCGCGTTCCATAGCGGCCGCTGATTTATCTGAGCTCAGTTTTATTTTATCCTTATAAACATCACTTTTCAATTCTATTCGACCCATGCTTTGTGCCTTAATCTTTGACAAATACGCAATAGCATTAGTCAGGCCTGAACCTGCTAATAACGAAAAATGTTCTGATTGAAAAATTGCACTTAACCATGGCTCAATCTTCATCCGCCATTCTTTGGCATCCGGTGTATCATCACTGCAACTTAATTCGGTACTTGTTTTTACAATATGCTTTTTTGCCCAATCAATTTTATTCATGAGTAAGATTTTATTTTAAGGGAATTTTCAAGCAATCTTTATAAAATAACTAAATAGAAATCATACTTAGCTTTGGTAAGTGTGTAATTGCCATTTTTATTTTTGCTTCTTTAATTTCAATCCAGCACAAACAAACTCCAACAATTCACATGGATTAACACCCATCGCAAGTGCGATAAGGTAAAGCTCATCAGCTCGCAGTTTGGTGCTATCGTTTAAGGTCAATTGATTAATTCGGGCTTTGCTTAAACCTGATCTTCTTGCTACTTCTGATTTATTTACTGATTTAACAGCTAAATACTCTCCTAACTTAGTCATCTACTTTCAGTTATAATTTGAAAGTAAAAAAGTTTGAAAAAATATTAAGAAAATGAATAAAATGGATAGAAAGTATATACATTTGGATATTATCTAAACACTAAAAAATAATAACCGAATGCCTAAATAATAATTAATCACAGATATTAAAAGCGTATTTGCTTTATTCCCGTTACTGAAAACTACGACCTTTCAATTGATCGCGGGATGATAAGGTAAATCGCTCACGTTATCCTTACTATATTTAAGGCTTGGCGTGGGCGTTCTTATTCGCGATCATGGGTGTCGTAGCCCTTCAGTAGCAATAGGAACTAACCCACGCTTCTTTTTTGCGTTGGCTGGTTCAAACCATTTCCTCACCATTCAATACCCAACCAATGCAACACATTCAAAACAATGGAGGGGCTGCCTACGACAACGATTTGTCCTCTCACTCCAACACCGTTAACCACATTCACCTGCATCCTTCGGCCATTACTACAGAGTATGATACATGGTTAAAGCAAACCGGTTCTTTACTGCAAACCGCAGCTATACATGCAAGCCTTCAACCCCTGCTGCAACTGCTGGTATTAGCGTTAGGGCCGGAGCGCATTTTTGTGTTGCCTTATACAACTACACTCAACAACACAAAGCAGCATTATACAGAGATCATTATTATAACAGATACCGAAAGCATTAACGAAGAAGCTGCACAAACCTTTACTAATATTGCCGCTTTTAAAATGCAGCAGGTGCATATAGTGGTACATACCGTTGAGCAAATGGAAGCTGGGCTGGCGGCAAGCAACCTGTATTATACCATTGCCTGCCGGGAAAGGTTTCTGGTTTTCTCCGGCAGCCCATATAAACTGCAACCTGTATTGCAGGAACAGCAGGCGCTTGCAGCATCAGCCAGGGAAAGTTTTCAGCAAAGCATAGCCAATATCAACGAGTTGTTTAAAACAGCAAGGGCCGCCAAAAAACAGGAAGCGGTTACCGGTTTAATAATCTTACGTTCTGTAATGGAACAGTTATGCAGAACGGTATTGTATAGTTTTGGAGAAAAAGATATTTTCTTTACCAGCCTCTGGCAACTGATGCAGCCCTGTATCTTTTACCTGCCGGCATTGGAGGTCACACTACCTGAAAAGAAAATACTGGATGCATTGGATAATGTTTCTGTTTATCATGCCAATATATTTTCCGGCTTTGATGAAGCCACCTCCATCACCACCCTGTTTGATGTGGCGGAAGCCATCATCATCAACACCACAGAGGCTTTTGAAAGCAAATTGATGTTATTATCTGGATAAAAACCCCGAGGGTTTCAAAAACCCTCGGGGTTTAGGGCAAGTGGTTTTGTTTCTTTAAATGCATGCAATAGCAGCTTCAGGCATTATTGAACATTAACCAATAATCAGTCAAACCGCATAAGTACCAGGGAACAATAGCTGAAGAATCATCAGCACAAAGCTTAATCAAGGCGAATGAGCGAACGTGCTGAATATCGTTCGCTCTTGATCTTTTTGTTACTTTTTGCATCAAGGGAAAAAGTAAAGAATAAAAACGATCAACTCATGATAACCGAAAGCAAAAATATTGCAGCATGTTACAGTTCCATCTGTTGGTATTATAAATCAATTGACCTGCCGGATTCCAGGAAATACATTCAATCATCACTGATGGCTGCTAACTGCAAAAAGCAATGGAAAGATGGGCCACCTGCTGATCTGATCTATTTTTATGAAGACTTCACCAAACTCTATAATGCCACTACTCATCTTGCAGCAGCAGGTTGCAAACGACAGGCAGCCATTATTGATGAAGCTATAGATATAGATGATTGCAGCAATACCAGCCTCTTTTGCGATGCGCACAACAAAACGGAAAGCCGGTTATGGATGCCGGTATATCTTTCTCCAAAAGAATACTGTAATCCTTATAAAGCGCTTAAAAAAGCCGTACGGTTTATTGAAAAAATCAATGAAGATGATGAATTGTTTGACATGATTATAAACATGCTTTATCACACAACAGCCTTAACGAATCTTATGTGGAGTGGGATGTGCTAAAAGTAAACATCATGCTGCAAAAGATACTGGAAGCAACGCATCTGTTATATGTGCGGGCCTGCACCAAAGATGACTGCTTTTTACACAACAAGACAGGTACAGCGCCACAGGGAGATATTGCTATATGTAATCAATCATAAACCGACTTATATATGATAACCGAAAACAAACATATCACCAATTGTTATAACAGCATCAGTCTTTTCTTCGATGCTTTCGACTTGCAACATGCATACAGGTATATACAACAATCACTGCTGGCAGCAGGCAGCCATGGCGTATGGGCAGGAAAATATCCGGCTGACCTTATTCACTTCTTCCACCGTTTTGAAGTGTTGCTGGACGCATTAATTGAGATTGCCGGTTGCAAGTGCAAAAGGCAAAATGCAGTGATAAAGCCTGAGGATAAAAAGCAGTTGCCTGATATTAAGAACAGCCGTCTTTTTTGCAGTCCCTACCATGAATATGAAAGCTGGCATTACCTGCCACGGCATTTATCGGCAGGTGAATTTTTCAATCCATACAAGGCATTAAAAAGATTGACGCCGCATATAGAAGATACAGGTGAACTACTTAATAGTATTCTTCATTATGCATTGTGCGGTGAAAGCCTCGCCGATGAAGGGATGGATACGTTACAGCTAAACCTCATGCTGCAAAAACTATTGGAAGCGGCACACCTGCTGTATGTACGCATGGCTATAACAGGTAATGACACAACAACGGATGATGGTGAAATGGAATAAGCCTCTCCCTAAATCCCTCTCCAAAGGAGAGGAACTTTAAAACCATCGGGATTTGCAAAGTATCTAACTGATAAAAGTTAACCCATGCATGAAGAAAATACTAAACGAAAAAGGTTTTACAAGCCGTATCATTTTTTAAGTGAAGAAAACGGCAACATCATGAAAGGACTGAAACAGGTATTTATAGATTATCACCCTTGTGATTTTATTGAAGACATAGAAGAGTGGCAAACAATTGCCCTGATTAACGGTGAGAGCGCCTATGATGAAGGCGGTGCAAGGGAAGACCTGCTTGATTTTACAAATGCCTTAATGAAATTGTCAGAGGCGTTATGGCCGGTATATAAAAAACAGTGCAAGGATAAGTCATCAAAAGCATTAGCACATGCCGATATACAATTACAGTTGTTGAATAAAAAGGAAACAGAGCATCCACATAAAGTGATTCAATACTTCTGCAACACATTCAGTAAGCGATATTCAAGGATTGAATTGCTCGACCTGCTGGAAGCGGTGATTACCTATAAAGGTTGCCGAAAAATACATAAAGGCAGCCTGATACTAATATACCAGCATTTAGACTATCTTATTAGAACGGCTTATGTTTTACATAAAAAGAAAAGGAACCTTAAATAAACAAATATGCTACATACAGAATTTGTAAATAACCCGTCGGCAGAAGAATTGTGGAACCTGTCAAAAGAATCGGTTGAACAGCCACTGAAAGCCATTTACCAGTTCTTTGATGCGTATGGTTTGGGTGTTCCGCATGAAAGGCTATGGCAGATGTTGAAACTTACGCTAAGCAGTGAAGAAGTAAACGACTGGAACCAGGTGCAACGAGAAAACTGTATTCATTTTTATGAAATGTTATTGGCGCTCATAAAATCAAACTATGTGCTCTTTTTAAAAATGCGTAAGTGAATTGTAAAACATCTAACCAAATGAATCATGTACTACCTTTTAACCGAACGCTTTAAAGAACAGGAAGCAAAGCTGGTGGAAATCATTCAGGGCGCCTGTTCGCCGGTAAAGATATTCCTGCTGGGCTCATCACTAATTTCAAGAAGAACAGAAACAGTATTCATGGCGGATGCACCCACCTGCAGCCATGTTGGGCATTATTATGTGCTGGTTGTTATTAACAGCCTTGAAACTAATTCTGTGCAGGATAAGATTGAAAACAGGTGCAAGAATTTTATTCCAACAACAGCTGTCATATTAAACGAAAACCGTTTTGATAAATGGATAATGGAAGGCCACCCTTTTGTCCGAACTGTATATGAAAGAGCTGTGATGTTGTATGGTGAAAAAGAAAAACGGCTATTACCTGATACAAGCAATGCTGCTGCTATCGAAAAAGAAAATAATGAAATTTATACAGCCGGTTTAAACAAGGCGGAAGAATTTTTAGCCGGTGCAGAGCTTTACCGCATCCGGTCGCAAAATAAAATGGCAGCCTTTATGCTGCACCAGGCAGCAGAACAGTCATTAATCACCTTACTTAAACTAAAAACCGGCTGGCATGTAAATACCCATAATCTGGATAAGCTTTACCGCTACTGCTGCATGGTTTGTTATAAGCTGCCGGAATTGATATTTGGCAATAATAAAGACCGAAACAAACAACTGTTTCATCTCTTACAAAGAGCGTATGTGGAAGCAAGGTACAGGGGCGATTATAATGTGAATGCCTTTGAGGTCAAGACAATGGAAGAGATGGTGAAAAGGGTGTATGAGGTGTTGGAAAACCCATTTGTTTGCCCGCAGCAATAAAGACATCACTTACCACTTCACTACCGGGTTTTTCCACCAGTCGTCCTGGCCGTTTTCACTATAATACAAACCAAAATAAATGGACATAGACCTGGCACCATTAGCCGGATATTGTACCCGCAATAAATACTTCCCCTGACGAAGCGGCAGAATGATAGCTTGTCGCTTATTCGCGGTCGTTTCATCCACACGCAATAAAAGTGAATCGTTAAACATAAGCGTGGTACCTGCCGGTGGCGTGAGTTGCAGCACGTAATAACCTTCTTTATCAATTTGCACCCATCCGTCCATTAACCCCAGACCATTTCCTTTGAATGTTCCTGAAAGCCGGCTGCTATCTTTTAGTTTGGCTGCCGTTTTTTTAGGTTGCAGGTAATCACCTGAACGCAACCCTACGGGGATGGCATGGTCATAACGTCCGCTGGGGGAAAAAGAAAATAGTTTTAGTTTTTCCGGTTCACTAATTATCAGGTGGTCATCCATTTTTTCGCTGGCCCTGGCAGGCACGGTGCCATCCAGCGTATAGCGGATATCGGAATAATCGGTAGGAACAAAAAGCTTTACCGGCCGGTCTTTCAGCACAATGCCACTGTTTGGGTAGCACTGAGCATGGCGGACATAGTAACCAAGATAAGAATACTTGAGCCCATCATAAGTCGATTTAAATATAGTAGAGCCATGCGTTTCGCCGGGATAAAGGGCTGAATGCCAGTGCAGGCCCGGAGGTGCTGATACCTTCAGCACACTGTCCATCATGTCGCGGGCCATTTCATGGTAAGAGTTTTCCTCGCTTCTCCCACCAATATTAAGTACGGTATTGGAGAAGTGCATCGTTGGTAACCGTTGCGCTGCAACCCGCGGAATTTGCTGGTTGTCATTATGCAATGCAGGATCGGCAACCGTATAAAAGCGAAACAGTGAAGGCCTCTCAAGTAATGCATAGATTGTAAACAGGCCGCCAAAAGAACCGCCACAGAGGCCGTTGTCGCCACTCGTTCGATACTTTTTATTGATATAAGGAATCAGCTCCTTTTCAAAGAATGCCAGGTAATTGGCTGCCCCGCCTGAACTGTCAACATCCGGAAATTTGGTGGGAGTTAAATCCCGGTTACGGAGATTAAAACCATTTACATAACGGTTTGGTACAGCAATAAGAATAGCAGGCGGCGCGAACTGCATGTTAACCATATAACTGAATATCTGGGTAAACAGGCTCCCGTCCCATTCACCATCCAGGAGATACCAGACATCATAATGGGTAGTATCATTAACGTAGTTTGCGGGCAGGGTAATCACGATATCTCGCCGTTCGCCCAGTACAGTCGAATACATCGAGTCCTTGAGTGGCGCAGCATATTGTGCCTGGCTGCATACGCCAGATAAAATAATAATAACAGAAACAAATACCCGGAGAAGCATATTTTTTATATATTTCAGTTAATAAATTCATTTCTTCGATGTGCGCCGGATTAATTAATCATCAGTATAATTTATGTTCATTTTATTTACAAATTTCAGTAAATAACACCGCTTTCATCCTTTTGCCGGTATTTATAATGTGATTCAATTGCTGCCATGCAGCAATTGTTTTTCCGGCCATAACCAAAACCTTATTACTACTCCAGCAATGATTTTTTGCTGATAGCGCTTTATTTCTTCATGACATTAAATTAATTTTTTGTGATGTTGACAATACAGATTACCGGCTTCTTTTCTTTGTTGCCCATCTTCACAAGCAGCGCAAGTCTCTATAAAATTTATAGCAAGTTCAAGAAAGAAATATACCTTTTTTATTTCAATCACGGGCTATCCTTTTAAACAAAAATCGTTTTGATAAATGGACAACAGAAACCCATGCTTTTACCCATGCTGCATATGAGAGAGCGGTGGTGATTACAATGTGAACGCTTTTAGACTTTCTGCGATGGAAGAAATAGTGAAGGATGTATGGGGTGGTGAAGGAGACAAATCCTGTGAAATTAAGCTCATGAAGTGACTTAAGTTTTTTTGATATGATTATGATTAGATTCCGGAACTTTAAATATGATGCAATTTATTTAATCGGTAAAAGCTTCGACAACAGTGTATTAATTACTTTTAATTTTAGATAACATATAATCTGTTAGAAAATATCCGCCAATTTTAGGAGCGCCCCTGAATTCTACCAATTGGGTAAGCTTTTGCATATCTCTTCGTATTGATACTTCTGATACCCCAGTAATTTTTGCCAGATCTTTAGATTTAAGGCCGGGTTGCTTAATCAATTCCTTTATAACCCACACCATTCTTTGTTTTACTGTATCATTTACTGTATCATTTACTGTATCACTTACTGTATCACTTACTGTATCACTTAATGGAACGGGTGCTCCATCAGGTAATGGAATAATCGTTTTAAAAGTTTTGGCCTCAATAAATACAGGCTTTCCTTTTCCGGCATACTCCTTTGTAAAACGGTTAGCGGTTAATATGCCTGAGCCCAACTCTTCTACGCGCCCTAATTGTATAAAGAACTTTACAATTAAAGGATTTTTAGGGAAGGGTGCAAAATTAGCAGGATCAATAGGCCCATCGCCATGCGGGTTATTGGCATTTTCTGTTTCAACCCTGTCTGCATAAATAACAAAATTGCCTGAAGCTGCATTTGTGTATTCTCGATGAATGATAAGATTGGCAACAATTTCCCGGAATATCTTTGCACGAAGGCTTATTCTCTGATCTCCTTCCTGATAAAATTTATCTGGAAGATGGCGGCTCACAAAATCCATCAACACTTCATACGCTTCAACAAGATTGGTCTGAATATATGCCCTGTCATCATAACGTTCAACATTATTTATTCTTACCAACGCATCAATTTTATAATGCGGTATAATCTGTTGAATTACTTCATCTTTCCCCAACAGTAAAACAGCAGCCAGTGTAAAACCTTCCTGGCCGCTCAGGTAATCTTTTTTCCAGAGGCCGGAAATTTCAAATATCTGCTTGTCGTTTAATGTCAGCCAGGGATGTGCCGGGTTATTACTTCGGATAAGGTTGCGCACTTTATTAAAAAGGCCCGGCTTAAAATCCTCCATTTGTAAGAACGGGTAAATAATACCTTCAGTGTAATGATTGCGCTTACGATTAGCAAGCCCAGCAATCAGGTGTGGCTGCTCTACTTTATAATCACCATCATTACTGCGGTCATAAATTATCTTCCCCGTTTTATGTACCTGCGAACTGGCAGGTACTTGTATATGTATTAGCTTATGACCAGTAATGGTATATACCTGCGGAAAAAGAATAAATGGGGGATCGATTTTTTGTGGGTTATTCGAAAGGTTTACCAGGTCTGTTACCATCTTCGAAACAGCAGTGTCATCTATTCCTGTAACAGTTCCATTATCATCAACACCCAAAAGAATACTTCCACCATCCCTGTTAAGCATACCACAAATTGTTTCAAAAACATTGCTGGGCAATGCATTGGCAGCCTCTTTAAATTCAAGATGTATATTTTCTTTTTCTTTCAGCAAACGCTTGATTCTTGCTATATCCATAACTACAACTCTTTTCTAAAAATTTAATTCTATTTAAAAATAGAGGAAAGCCTTTCCGCAAATTCTTTTTTTATTTCCCGCTCAAAACTGTCTAAATAGTTTTCCGTTGTTTTTATACTTGAGTGCCCCAGCGATTCTTGTATATACTCTTTGCTTGCACCTGCAAATTTAAGATGGGTAGCCACCGTATGCCGGCTGACAATGGTTGAAGATTTTTTCTGAATACCTAATTCTTTAAAAACTTCCCTCATCCATTTATTGGTTGTGGCAATAAAGTAGTCGATCTTAAAAGACTCTGTAAGTGGATTAAGCCCTTCTTCTAAAATTGGAAACAAATAAGTATCAGTTGATTTATAAACATTACCCCATGTATTTATAATGCGTTGAATATCTTCCGTTATATAAAATGTTATTTGTTTAGCATCGCTGGCCGATGTTCTTTCTACTTTTGAACGTTCGAAAGTGATGTAACCTTCATCTATATTCTTATACTTTAACAGCGCTACATCTTTTGGGTTCATTCCATTTCCGAAATACATAAATAACCACATGTCACGGGCTTTGCTTTTTTTAGGGCAATCTGTTTGGTAGCAATAAATTTTTTTTAAATCTTCTCCGGTTAAAGCCTTCTTTATATTCCTGCTGGCGGGAATAATATATTTACGCCGGCCAAATGGATAATTTTTTCTTTTAGCCAGGTTGGCTTCAATGGCTTCATTATACATGGTACGCATGTTTCTTGCATACATGCCAACTGTAGTTTTCGATTTGTTTTGCTGAAGCAGCCAATATTGATATTCTGCCAGATAATCAACTGTTACATCGGCAAAGCGAACGTTGCCACGAAATTTTTTAAAAGAATGATAAGCTGTTTGATAATGCACTGCAGACCCGATTTTACCGATACGCAACAGCCGCTTTACATAAGTTTGAAACATGAACGAAATACTATCCGGGTATGGATGCGTTTCCTTAAAAATCACAAACCTTTTTTCATATATAGAGTAATCAAAAGTTTTAGAACTTTCATGCTCTTTTATTACAACCTTTATTTTTCTTTCTTTAAAAGCCGGGTTGTTAAGCACAAAACCTTTTTCAAATTCATCAAAACTAAAATCATCTATTTCTTTCAAATACAATTCGGCGGATATATTCAGGTCTTTTAAATTTTCACGCAGTTGTTTTATAGCGCCCTTTGTGTTTGGTGAATAAAGCTTTTCAAAATCTGCGGCTGTAGTTTCAAAAACAGTTTGATAAGATTTAGATTTCCTTTTAAACATAACCCACATTTTAATAGGATATGTTCCATTTTCTTTTTGCCGGCGCATGTCCGGTCTTGTTACAAACGTTACTGACATAACTGATAATTTTTTTCGTTTACACAAATCCATTTCATCCAACATTTGCAAACAATTTGCAAACAAACTAACAGTTAAACCACGTTTTGAAGGTATTTGTAAAGTTTGACTAAATCAAATAAAATATTGATATTCAAATAATTGAGTAAAATTAGAGCAAGTTAAGTAAAGCTAAAAAAGGCACTTTTAAGAACTTACAAGCAGAGGGTCGGCGGTTCGAACCCGTCAACTCCCACCAGGAAAAAGGTTCACAAAAAAGTGAGCCTTTTTTATATAGCCCTATTGAAAATTAATCTGATAATTGACAGAAATCAATTAATCGTATACTAATATCCTGAAGCAATCTTCTGTAACTTTATAAGGCACACAAATTGGCACAATGAGATATTTACAAAAATTGCTGCTGGTTTTTTTATTGCCGGTTATATGCCTGTCATGTGAAAACAAAAACACCGCACCTTCCAAAGAACTTATCAGCAAGCTGAATTTAAAAAGAGGCAATCTTATTTCCTGCGGGGTTGCCAATGCACAGTTCGGTACAGTTGATTTTAATATGAGCTGCGATGCTTCAGCCAAAAAAGATTTTAACCTGGCTGTTGAGTTACTGCATTCTTTTGAGTACGATGAAGCGGAGAAAATATTTGCGAAAGTGATTGATGAATCGCCAAACTGCGCAATGGCTTACTGGGGCGTTGCCATGTGTAATTTTCATCCGTTATGGAACCCGCCAACTGAAGCTGAATTGCAAAAAGGCTCAAAGGCAATTGACATTGCAAATAACATACAACCTAAAACAGACAGGGAAGCCGGCTATATAAATGCCATAGGATTGTTTTATAAAGACTGGAACAGTAAAGACCATCATACACGCTGTGTGCTTTTTGAAAAAGCGATGGAACAACTCCATACAAAATATCCGGATGATAATGAAGCTTCCATTTTTTATGCCCTGTCACTGGATGCATCTGCTGTTCCAACCGATAAAACCTATGCAAATCAAAAGAAAGCTGGCAATATATTAAATGCACTCTATACAAAAGAGCCGGATCATCCGGGCATCATCCATTATATTATACATACATACGATTACCCGGCGCTGGCGCAGCTGGCTTTGCCTGCCGCCCGGAAATATGCACTGGTGGCCCCTTCTTCAGCGCATGCACTGCACATGCCTTCGCACATATTTACAAGGCTTGGGCTTTGGGATGAAGCTATCCGTTCCAATATGCAATCTGTGGCTGCTGCACAGTGCTATGCAGAACAGGCAGGTATTGCCGGCCATTGGGATGAGGAACTGCATGGCCTTGATTATTTAGTGTATGCTTATCTTCAAAAAGGAAATAATAAACTTGCTGCAGGACAGGTTAAGTATTTAACCGGTATCAGGTTTGTTTACCCGGTTAACTTTAAAATAGCCTATGCTTTTGCCGCCATTCCTTCACGTTATGTATTGGAGAACAAGGAGTGGAAGCAAGCGGCTGCATTGCAGTTGCCACAGGCAAATTTTTCATGGGATGCATATCCGTGGCAGGAGGCCATTGTTCATTTTACACGATTATTAGGCGCTGCGCATACGGGCAATGAAGAAGATGTAAAAAATGAACTGGCAAAACTTAACCAGCTTAAAAACAGGCTGGATAAGCAAAAGGATAGTTATAAAGCAAATGAAGTTGCCATACAAATAAAAGCAGGTGAAGCCTGGATGCAATTTGAACAAGGCAATACAGCAAGCGCTCTTGCAGCAATGAAACTTGCTGCGGATATGGAAGACAGCACAGAGAAGCATCCTGTTACACCGGGTGAAGTGTTGCCTGCAAGGGAATTGTTAGCAGATATGCTGATGCAGGCCAAACAAGATGAAGCCGCATTAAATGCCTATGAAGCAGTATTAATAAAAAGCCCAAACCGTTTTAATAGTTTATATAATGCAGGCATAACAGCAGCAAGATTAAGCGATCAGCAAAAAGCTTCTTTATATTTTAAACAACTGCTGGCTATCGCTGATACTACAAATTCCGTAAGGCCTGAAATAAATGTTGCCAGGGCATTTTTGAAGCGGTGACAACGCATTGTAGAATTGCTTTTTAATAGCTGTCTTTATAAAACTGCCGGTACTTTTTGTCTTAAGCATCCAAATAAATATCATTACTATCCATTCTGCAACAGTAAATTTTATGATGATGAGATGTTCATTATATGTATTGTTGTATAAGTTAGCAGCCTGTAAATAATAATACATTTGCCTGATGGCTTTGATCAATTTCAATAAAATATTAACCTGGGCAGATTTTCCCAACTCGCTGCCTGCAGGTAAATCAGAAGATGCAAGAATAAGCGTGAGCTGGAAATTAGATGCAGATGAATTTCAGCGGAAAGGTAATGCCATCGTTATAGGAAATTTTACAGTTGAAATATTTCTCGTGCCTGATGCTTGCGGTGTAGTAAGAAGCGTTGTTTCGGGTGACAGGGCGGTGGCTGAAGCTTTGCTGAAACATGAGCAGGGGCACTATGATATCATTGCGCTGGGTGCAAGGGAATTTCATAAAAAAGCAGCAGCTTTATCAGCACCAACTGAACAGGAATTAAATAATAAATTAAGCAAGCTGCAGGAAGAAATGACAAAGAAAACTGATGAGGCCGATGCCCGTTATGATATTCAAACCAATCATAGCCGCAACAAGCAAAAGCAGCAGGAATGGGAACGGTTAATTGCAACTGAAAAACAAAAAGCTGATGGCAGCGTCAGTAGCCTGCCTTAAGCTAAAGCCACGTATCTTCTCCCAAAACACTATTATAAAAGCTTTTTGCATCAGCAAGTTTTGTTATTTTATCGCTTGCATCCAATTCAAAGGTTGTAGCAATATCCAAATGTACAGGTAACAAATAATCGTATAAAAGTTGCAATATTTTTTCATTATTGCCGCCGGGCATAAATTGCTGCAGCACTTTATTTTTTTTGCAATGAATGATAATATGAATTTCATCTTCTCCCGTATCAAAATGCATATTTCCTGTGGTTAGGTCTATGCCAAGCGCACTATCGCCCAAAACACTTACTGCGGGATTGGCTGGTTGCAGCGGTAGTTGCGGTTGCAAGGAAATTGTTACCGGTAACAGGAACATGGTTTCCAGGATAGTTTCTATGGCATCAAAGTCATCACGAAGATTATGCAGGATGGGAATCAATAAAATAAAAATATTGGATTGCCTTGCATCAAGGTATTGAAATATTTCCCACTTATCAGCGAAGATGCTTACCAGGTCATCATAGTGTGAACGCTTATCCAACCTGTTTTCATACAGGGCCATCTGCATGCGCAGGAAATTGATGGCCGTTTCAAACGGCAGAAAAAATTTCCTTGCATTTACTTCTTCCTGCCGGCGTTGTTTAATGCTTTTGATGATTTCCTTTCCCGTCTTTGCATTTTTATGGGGTGTGGGTTGATGAAACAAACCTTCAGGAAGCATATCGTAAATCCCTTCCCGGCTTGTATTTATAAGTGTATATGCTTTATGATCGTATTCAGATAGTTCATCTTCAATTAAGGTAACATCGCTTCTGAAAGAGCGTTTGGTGCCGCCAGATAATAAGATCATTATCCTGTCTGCATTCAGGCCGTGCTCAATCAATTCCGCAGCAATAACCTCTGCTTTAAAATCAATATCATAATTGCCAAAATAAGTATGTGGAAGCGACTGCATACTATTTATACTTTTTGGTTTAATAATATCCTGTAATTATTGCTGACGCCCGAGCGTTGTTGCAGTTTTGTTTTAAGCTGTTCACAGAAATTTTCCCATGATGCGGCATTTAACAATTCATCATCGGCGGGTGTTAATATAATATCTATTGTTTTCCTGAAGGTTTCTTTTGGCAGCGGCGATAATTCAAAACCTTTTTCAATTTCAACATTACTTAGTTTTTCTCCCAATTCATAAAAACAAAAATTGCGGATATCTTCTTTTGTAATAATGCGGTTTCTCGTCATAATGCCATATCTGAAGGCCTGTAACCTTTCATCTGCACGCAGTTTGTTTTTACCTCCAACAGTTCCCGTTATTAAAACAAGTGAATCCTGCTTCACCGTTAATCCTTTATTTAATTGCAGTTTTGTATTGGCGCGTATATGATTGGCAATTTCAGCAAGCGTTGTCCAATATTTCACATACATCATATCAAAACCTTCAAATGGTTTTACAATAATGTAATACGGAATCTCATTGCCGTTAACGCCATACCCTTTTGTTTTCTGCTCCATCAAAGAAATTTTCTGGTTCATTTCTTTGAGTGTGGTGGCCATAAAATCATAACCATAGGAAGAAAATGCGGCGCCTTCGCTGCGCAACAATTCAAGCAGGTACTTAATAAAGTCCTTTGCATTTCTCGTATCAAATCTTTCCACGCCGCCGTTGCGTAAAGTATACGTGCCATATTCATCTTCGTCTGTTTTTTTATAAGGTACCGGTTTATAAGTATGCGTGTTATCTGTAAGCGAATGAACCGACAGGAACTGGTCAACCCCGTTTGTTTTAAGCGGTACAATATTGCTGCCGCCTTTCAGCCTGAACTTTAGATCATTTAACTGCCGGTTCATAACCGGGAATGCATTGGTGTAAACCTGCATCTCATCAAAATATTCAGGCAGCATAGCTGCGGGAAAAACAACCTTTATCCAAAGCAGCTTCTCCGTTAATTGCTGCAGATCATTTTCTGAAAAATTATTGGTGAACGATGGCGGGTAAGCAGATAAGCCGGCATTAATATTTTTAAGCTTTGTACCCGTTATTGTAACGAAGCGCTGGTTGTAATAATGTTTGATATCTTTTTCCAGTAGTGATAATACATCGTATTCAAGAAAAATGTTTTCATAAGCATCTGTGTTGCGCTCCTTTTCAGCGTATTTCAGCGTTTGTTCAACAGCAATTTCAATATCGTTGATATACCATTTGGTTATTGATAAAAGTTGATAAATGCGGCCTGAAAGTTTTGGTTCAATATTTTTCAGATCAAAATAAAAAAACAGGTTATTGATGTCTGTAAGTTTTGGATTGATCTTTAAGCCTATCCAGAGTGTATTTTTTTCTGTTTGTTTTTGTCTGCTTTGCGCTATAAGCTGTTTGCCTGCTGCGGTATTGCACGCATATAAATGTTCAGGCGTGGCCATATACGCAACCTGCGCATCAAATAACTGCACGGCATCAACCGGAGTAAAATATACTTCCAGCGAAGTGTCCAGCACTTCATCCTGTTTGGATGATATTTTTTTCTGCGTATAAAAATTAGTGGTATTAGGTAGTATCTCGGCAGGTTCAACGGGCAAGGCATGCATAATCGCATGCGCAGGGTTTGGGCAGGTTAAAAAATCCGGCGCCATGAGGTTTGAAACTTTTTCAAGTATCCGCACCTGCGAATCTTTTATTTCATTGCCAAGACTATACAGCTCTGTGGACAAAGCTTCAAGAATAAGCTTTACAGCAGGATCAAGATCATCACTGTTTTTTATATTCCAGTAGTTAAGCGCATGCTTAAGCATCCTGGTTTTAATCATTTCTTTTGAGGCGTCAAATTCAGAAGGCATGCTTATAGGTTTTAATCAACTGACAGTGGGCTTAAAAATAAATTGGTTCTAAAGTGCACGGGCTCGCCTGTTTTGTGAAGCGTTCCGTAAATTTCAATTTGAACGTGCTTCTTTATCTCAACAAATTGTTTTATACCATTGAATTTTTCCATATCGGTTATAGCAACACTTATATCTATATCCGATAACCGGCTTTCATGTGTGCTGATAGATTTTAATAAAGACTGGCGAAGTTTTTCTTCCCACAATCTTGCGCTTACAATCAGTTCAAAATCCAGGTCCCATATCTCACAACCAAAAGTTGGATCACTCCTATGCTCACCAAACCTTGTAGTGATAATCAGTTCGAGGTTTTTTGTTACCGATGTAAGTAAATCGCATACCGGCAACTCTTTTCCTTCAATAACTGCCCCAAAGGCCAGTGGTGTTTTATAGTAAACGATGCTCACGAAAAAGTTTCTGTAATTGTCGTAATTATGGTGTTAGCGAAAACACGAACATTATAATAATATTTATAAATACATTACTCTAAAGCAGGCAACACAAGCTTACACGTTTTACATGGTTAATACAATTTGGAATGCAAACTTTTGAACGGCCTGTTTACAAAATTCCTGATTAGCCTTTATCATATGCAATATGATTTGTCCGCCCGGGCTAACCTCGTTTCCATTGTGCAGTTTTTAGCGATTAAGTTATGCTGATAATCCTGTTATCAACCAATAAGAAAAACATTATAATGTCAACAATTGCTTTGAACGAATCAATGAAAACGGCTGTTGAAATAGCACAGTCTTTAGCCAAAGAATACCACAACGGTTTCTTTTATCCCGCACATTTATTAAGGGCGATGCTGCATAAAGATGTTGGCTTAAAAGATTTTATTGATTCAATCGGTAAAGACACTGCCTATATTATGGAGTGGGCAGAAGTACATATGGAAGATGCGCCAAAGGCTGCCAAAGCCAGAGAAAATATAAAGGGCGATGACGGCATTAAACAAGCTTTTGAAGAAGCAGATAATGTGCGTATGAAAATGGGGTTAGATAATATTACGCCTATCGCCACACTCGTGGCGCTGGTAAAGCCAGGTGTTGCTTTTACATCGGAACAACTAAAATCGTTTCCTGTAAAAGAAAAGGAGATACTGGATGTTTATTTTAAAGATGATAGCATACAAAACGCGGTAAAAACTTCACCGGAAAATAAAACCAATGCATCTTCAGGTGCTTTATATAAATATTGTATTGAACGTACTGCATTGGCCAAAGAAGGTAAAACAGACCCGATCATCGGAAGGGATAAAGAAACAAGAATGATGATTGAAACTCTTGGCCGCAGAACAAAACCCAATGTAATTATAACAGGCGAAGCCGGTGTTGGTAAAACAGCATTGATTGATGGTTTTGCATTGGATATAGTAAATAATAAAGTGCCGGCGCAGCTTGCCGGTTCTTTACTTTTTGAACTCGATCTCGGTGCACTGATTGCCGGTGCTTCGTATAAAGGTGAAATAGAAGACAGGTTAAAAAATATACTGAAGGAAATAAAGCAATTTCCCAAAGCCATCCTGTTTATAGATGAAATACATATACTGCTCGACAATAAAGGTGGCGGTGGTATTGGCGCCGGCGCTGCCAATCTTTTAAAGCCAGAACTGGCAAGGGGTGAGATAACGGTGATTGGTGCTACAACCAATGATGAATATAGAAAATACATTGAAAGTGATCCTGCTTTTACGCGGCGTTTTGAAGCATTGAATGTAGGTGAACCAGATGTGGTTGCTGCCGAAAAAATGCTCTCCAGGCTTGCGCCCAATTTTGAAAATCATCACCAGCTAAAAGTAGAACCTGAAGCCATTAAGGAAAGTGTTCGTTTATCCAAACGTTACTTGCGCGACAGGAGATTGCCCGATGTGGCTATTGATCTTTTAGACAGGACAATGGCGGCTATTAAATTAATGGTTGATACCAATAAAAAAGAACTGGAAGATTTAAAAGCGGAATTTGAAAAAATAAAGGCAGGAAAAGATAAACAGCCGGAACATGAATTATTTGCAGAATATAAATGGCTGAATAATGTATTGCAAAATAAAATAAGCCCTGTTTTATTGGGCAAACTGGAAGAGCCCGCCCAAACCGATAAGTTTGAAAAAGCGGAACAATTTGAAAGTTTTCTTTCTCAAAGCTTTGACAGGTTGTTGTTGCTTACCGATGAGAAAAAAGATTCAGTAACCAAAGAAGATATCGCTTCCGTTATTTCTTATAAAACAGGTATTCCGCTGGGCAAAATACAGGCGCAGGAAAAAGAGCGCCTGATGAATATGGATGACTATTTAAAGAAAAGGGTAGTGGGGCAGGATCATGCGGTAAAAGCCATAGCCGCAGCCGTGCTGGAATCGAGGAGCGGGTTGAATAAAAAAGGACAGCCTATTGGTTCTTTCTTTTTTCTTGGACCTACGGGCACAGGCAAAACAGAGCTTGCAAAATCTGTAGCCGAATTTTTATTTAATGATGAAAAGGCTATGATAAGATTTGATATGAGCGAGTTTAAAGAAGAACATTCAGCAGCCTTACTGTATGGCGCGCCTCCCGGTTATGTTGGTTATGAAGAAGGGGGTATGTTGGTAAATAAAATACGGCAAAAACCTTACTCAGTTTTATTATTTGATGAAATAGAAAAAGCGCATCCATCAGTGTTTGACACTTTCCTGCAAATATTGGATGAAGGCCATATGCATGACAGGCTTGGTAAGGAAGGAGATTTTTCCAATTCAATTATCATATTCACTTCCAACATTGGCAGCGAATGGATTGCAGGCGAGTTTGAAAAAGGTGAAATACCGCCTTCAAACAAGCTCATGGAAATTATGACAAAATATTTCAGGCCGGAGTTTTTAGCACGCTTAACGGAAATAGTTCCTTTTGCGCCCATCAGTGAAAAAAGCATCGTTCGCATATTTGAAATTCAAATGAAAAACCTGTTGGAAGCACTGGATAAACAGGGCATCAAATTTCAAATTACTGATGAAGCCAAAAAGCATCTTGCATTAACAGGCTTTACACCTAAATATGGCGCCAGGCAAATCACCGGTGTAATACGGTCGCAGTTAAGCAGGCCCATATCCAGGTATATCGTTTCAGGTGAACTGAAAAAAGACAATAGCCTGCAGGTTGATCTTGCAGATAATGCACTGAAATGGACGATTAACGGATGACTGTTTTGATGTGTATTAATTACAACAGAAGTATTGTTGCTGTTAGCCAATATTTTACGACTAAATCCTTTAAATATGAAAAAGCCACTTGAATAACGATGCGCTAACTTAATAAATAGCAGAAGTTGCTGTCATCATTGCTAAACTTAAAAATTGAAAATATGCCACAAGTTAAACCAGGAATCGCCACTACTATTCTTGCACCAGATCCGGTTGGAGAAGGTTTTGTTGAGATTTCACCGAATAAAACATTATTCGTTCAAAAACTAACCAATGAGCCTCCGATAAAACCGGAAATAGTAGAAGACCTTCAAACAGTAGAACAGGTTTTCGATTATTTTAAACCTAACTGCGATGTTGAACTTGACCGCGAAGACGGTTCTACGATAAAAGAAAATTTCACATTTGCAGGGTTAGGTGATTTCGATATCAAGAACATAACCAACAGGAGCGATTACTTAAAAAATTTAAGCCTTGAAAATGATGCTTATTTAAAAATCATCAAACAGCTTAAATCCAATAAGTCTTTAAAAAATGTAATTGAAAACCCTGAAACAAAGCAGGCCTTTGTTAGTGCTTTAAAAGCATTGGTTGCCGAGCTTGATGAAGCCGATAGCAAATAATTCCCCAACAAATAATTATTCAGTAAACATAAACTCCCAGATATGTCAACAGAATTAAAAGATGAAAGCGTTTTGCAATATAAAGAAGGCGAAAAACAGGCTGTAGCCGATGTGCCTTCTCTTCAAACTTCTTTAAACACACTGGTTAGGTCCGGCGGTTATGATTTTTTCGAAGCCGTGGTAGATGGCGCCGATAATATGAATCCCGTTCGTAAAGCCAAGCGTAATATTTTTTTAACCGACGCTTCTAAAAAACAGCAACGTGCTGAATTGAAGAAAAAGATGCAGTTATGGATTGATCTTTTAACCGAAAACAATTCAATTGCAGAGATGGCAGAAAAAAGTGTTCAAAAAGCAGAAAATGCAGACAAGCTTTTAAAACAAAACCTGAAAAAGGTTTTGGATGCCAGCCGCGAAATGGAACAATCGTACCGCTCTGTTCACTTGTTCTATAAAAATACCGAATCACCAAAGCTTAAGAATGTTGTATTAATGAATGCATCTATGGACCAGCTTACAGATTTGGATGAGCCAAGGTTTATTGAATATATAGCGGAGGAATTGAAAAATAAATATGACCGTTTAGACCTGCGTCAGAATTATTCACTGCTCGTAGTGCCCGGTTATTTAAAATCTGCAACAGTGGTTGATAAATGGGCAAAGATGGCCTATAACAATAAAGTAATGCTGGTTACAGATTTTGAAAATATTGAAACGCCCGATGATGTGCTCGATATGTTTACCGATGCCAATCTTACTAGCGGCGATCCGCATAAAGCAAACGTAATGATGACCTGCAATTATATAGTAGGCCGCGGTAAAAAAACAGATGTTGGCGAAGAAGAAGATGTATATGTTCCGGGCTCTGCAGCACTTGCAGGCAAAATGTATTGCACCAAATTATCGCAGCCGGTTGCCGGTAAAACTTATGGCTCCATTGACGAAGTAGATACAGTGCGTTTCGATCAGAAAAAAGCAGAAATATCAGAGCTTGAAAATGTTGGCCTTGTGCCGTTGGTTGGTGAATGGGGCAAGGTAATGCCGTTCTCTGCCAAAACATTATTTACAGGCGATAACCTGGGCATGCAAACATATTCTGTAGTGCGTGTATTTGATTTTATTGCCAAAGTGCTATCCGATTTTCTCAACAGGCGTGCCTTTGAATTGTGGAATGTGAAGATGGAAAAAAACCTTCGTTCTCAGATTGTAAAATTCCTTGATGGTATACAGGGGCCCGATAAGCTGATTGAAAAATTCCAGATCATAAGATTTGAAAGAGATGAAGAACACAAAGACCACATCTTCCTTGATATTCATATAACGCCATTCTTCCCTGCAAAAAGCTTCCTCGTTAAACTCGATGGTTACAAAGGCGATGATGGCGAGGAATGGAAAGCTTCATTCAAGCAACAATAACAGTAGCATTTTTCAATGCTAAATAAAGCTTTCGTGATACATGAAGCTTTATTTTTTCTATACTGATTTATTTGTGTGCACTGCATTAAAGGGTATTACATGGCAATTAAATTTTTCTTGGGATATATTGGGGTATTTCTTGCATTTGCAATTACGTTATTGGTACTGGTTAAACCTTTCTCCGAAACGTTTGCTGCCAGTGGAAAAAAGCCAACTATATACAGCATCGTCTCTTCCATCATTGTTTCGCTTGTTGCTTATATTTCAAAATTTGTAAGCGATCACAGCTTTGCGGTTTACTGGATTATTGCAGCTATATTTTTAATATTTGGCGCTATACATGTTGCCATTGCTCACAAAAAATATTTTCATGCTTATAATGAAGACAGCAGCAGTAAAATAATCCTGGCGGAAATAATGTTTGGGTTTTCAGTGATATTTTTTGTGGTGGTTATTTTTTCATCGCTGCAATATTTTCTTTCTAACGAGAAGCAATATCTTTTTTACCCGATGCTTTTAAGCTGTCTTGCTTTTTTTATTCCCATGCTTGTCTATCATACATTCAATGCTGCATTCAATATTCCGCCGGCAAGGTTTGTAACATGGAGCTATCCATTAACTTCTCAGATAGAGTTACCTGATGAAGATCCGCGTGAAAAAATATATGTAATAGGTTTTGAAATTGCAAAGAAAAACAGCGATGCCGGTCATTCCTATTTCCGGGCGAAAGCACCCGAAGGCATGAAGCTTGGAGAACTCTATTATCATTTTATAAATGACTATAACGAGCTGCAAAGTGAAACGCCAATTGAATTTGCTACCAAAGATTACGATGCTTACCAGTGGTGGTTCCGGAGAAAACCAAAATGGTATCAGCGCCAGCGCATATTGAACCCTGAAGTAACCATAAGGGAAAACGGCATCAAAGAAAATACAGTAATTATTTGTGAACGCATAGAAAACATTATATAATGAGAGACCGTATTAAATATTTGCCCGTGAACTGGATTGACGGGATGAAAATTAATAAGAGCCATTTTATTGCGCAGGATGATGCCTGGCGCGATGCTTTGCATGATGTGGCGGCCCTCAGCGTTTCTCATTCGAGATTTGGCATTATTCCTTCATCTGCGGAAGGAGAGGATAACTTTAATGTAAAAATATCTGTCGATAATCAGAACACCATCAGGGTTACTGTGTTGGCGTGCCAGGCAGTAACACCGGGAGGTATAAGAATAAATTTGCCAGCAACAGGGCATTTTGAAAATATCAACAATGATGCAGATGCTGCGCCGTCAACTACATTCAGTTTTGCAGAAGCAAAATCTGAAAATATATGGTGGGTGGTATTAATCATAAATCCTTTTCAGAAAAAACCTGCCGGTACTCCGGACATTGCTGAAAACCCTCCAAGATATCCTTTTGTATTACCTGCTTATTCAGTTGAAATTATCAGCGATAGCCAGTACAGCCAGTTTGCTTATCATCCTTTTGCATTAACAATCGGTAAAGTTTTGGCAGAAGGAAATGATATAAGGGTTGATGCGGATTACATCCCGCCCTGCTATGCTACTGAAGCACTTGATGATCTTGTAAGCCTGCATGGCGAACTTGATCATTTCTATTCAACGCTTGAAATGCGCTGTTCGCAGATCGTTCAAAAAATATACAGGAAAAATCAGCAGAACGAATTATCGGAGTTAGTACAATTTTTATGCGACAGGCTGATCATTTTTCTCAGTGATAATATAACCAAAACAAGATGGACAACCTTATATGAATCGCCGGCTGAATTGCTGATGGGCATTGTAAGCTTTGCACGTTTAATGAAAAATGTAATTGACTTGCGCATAGGGTCAGGCAAGGAAGAAATGATGAATTACATAAGCGAATGGTGCGGGTTAAAGCAGGGTGAACTTGACAATATGCTCACCGGTCTTGCGGTTATCCGGTATAATAATAATGATATCAACAATAACATTCAGAAGATAACCCAATTTATAAAAGTGGTTGCTGCTTTATTTGAAACACTTCATAAGCTTGAGTTTATAGGTAAGAAAAAAGACACCGGGATTTTTGTGAAAGAAGAGCAAAACGGCTTCCAGGAACTGCAGCCAAATAAAGCAAGAAGGCGTTTTTTCGGATAAATAAAAACTCATTATAAACATATTAATTTATGAAACCAGTTAACCAGCCTGAAAGGCGTAAAGCCTTTTTAAACTTCATGATATTTTTCATCATAACAATAAGCGTTATTGTTATAACTGTATTTTTCAGCACGCGGGTACCTTTTGAAGAAAACAGGAAAATGAAGGAAGAAATTACGGCATATCAGCAGGAACAAAAATTTATGGCGCAGTTTTCAGGCAAGCTTACAGACCTGCAAACTTTGATCGATACACTCCAGGCGCCCGGCGTTCAAACAGACCTTATTGATAACCGCATAACACTTGCCATGAGCGACCTGCAGGCATTTAAGGAAAAAGCAATGCCCGGTAATGATAATATTTATGCAAAGATGATAGACGCTTTATATAAACTAAAAAGCGCTAATTCAAGCCTTGTGAATTTAAGGTCGCAATCACCGGATATTGGTAAGCTGCAGGCAGAGCAGGCCAATTTAGTGCAAAGAATAAGCAGCGCTAATGCTTATATAGCACAGTTGTCGAGCCAGGTAGGCATGAAACCGCCTTATCAATCTTATTAGCAACAAACCCATGTTGAAGGCTATGAAAAAATCCACATCCATATTTACAAAATCAAGAATGGGCCTTGACAACAGCGTGTGGTTTACCATGCTGGCAGTGCTTGCTTTTTCCGCATGTTTTTTGAGTTTTAAACTGATAACGCATGTGGATTGTTCTGCATTGGAAATTGCCACATCAGGATTAAGGCAGCAAACGAATAATGTATTTTATGTGGGTGAGTCTATTACTTTTTCTGTTCCGGCAACACCGACAGATAAATTACGCTGGGATTTTGGTGATGGCGCCCGTGAACAAACAGGTAAACCTGTTATGCAGCATAGCTTTTTAAAAGAAGGTGATTTTACTGTTTCATGCACACAAAATAATACGTGCCTGCAAACTGTTGTAATTAGTATCATTTCCAGGCCGGCCAGGCGGGGAGATTCGACGCAGTTTGCAGCAATTCCCATAATTGGTGCAGATACTGTAACGGCAGGATTATCGGCGCATTTCAGTACATTAATGAAAGCGAGCTATAGCTACCAGTGGAGCTTGTCGGGTTCCCCTGAGGTTAAAACCACTTCCGGCGTTGATTTTAATTTTTATAAAGATGGCGTTCAAATGATAACACTAACCATCGATGGCAGTAAACGATACACAAAAACAGTGGTGGTATTGCCGAAGAAGCCTGCAGGCAGTAACACAACAGGTGAGGCGGAAGCTTTACCTGAACGGTCAATAAAGATTCCGCCTGCTGTTAATTCCATTTATCCAACGAGTGGCGGTGCCGGTACAAGTGTAACCATTATGGGCAGCTTTTTTAACGGAACAAAGTCGGTGAGCTTTGGCGGCATTGAAGCAAAATCATTCCAAATAATTTCGCCAACAGAGATTACAGCCATTGTGAGTGAAGGCAGCCAGACAGGGCTTGTTACGGTAACAACAGAAAATGGCCCGTCGCCTGCTTCATCACCACAGTTTACTTACATCGCTGCTAACGCAGCAGCGGGCGCTAACGCACCAAACCAGGCTGATAACGCTACACGCAAAAGCCTGACTGATGCAAATCTGAAAACATTGCTTACGAAAGTGGCTAATGGAGACCCGAATGTAACGGCACAAAAGGTTGCCCAGTTTTTTTGCGGCGGCGAAGGAACATTGGTTAAAGCCAATTCTGAAAAAAAGGCAATTACTTTATCGGAACTTTGCAAACGCCTGCAATCGGAGAAACATGTTACTGTAGAATCGGCCAAAATTATTCATGATCCTAATAACCCCAATTGTGAAACAAACATACTGGTAACCTACAGCCAGCCAAGAAAAATATTGGGAATAAAAGTTGGCAAGAAGCGGAATTAATACGGTCGTTATGTGCCAGCGGTCTGGCCGCAGGATGAAGTTTATTGCGCTGTTCTTATGCGCTTGCGCGGATGACTTATTTTAAAATATTTATCTTCATATTTATTTTTTATAGGTTTCTTATGCCCGCAATAACAATAAAGAATCTATAGAAATATTACTGCTAACCTACCGGAAAATGACAAAATCAATAAATACATATCTTGATATTTTTTCTTCTGTATTCGAACCGATATTATTAGAGGAGATGACAAGCAGGGCCATGCTGATGAATGTAAGCGGGGGAGAAATTATGATTAGCCCTGACCAGCCCGTTCTTGCAGTGCCTCTGGTATTAAAAGGAACGTTTAAAGTAGCACGCATAACAGATGAGGGACAGGAAGTGTTGTTGTACTACGTGAAGTCTGGTGAAAGCTGCGCTATGCTTTTAACCTTCTGGATGACAACAAAGGTCAGCTCAATAAAATCTGTAGCGGAAGAGGACTCCATATTATTATGCCTGCCCCTGCCCGTTGCTGATGAATGGCTTATCAAGTATCCATCCTGGAAACAGTTCGTGATGAACACTATTCTTGACGGGTTTACCGGCGTAATAAAAAGCATAGATGATGTTCTGTTCAAAAAAATGGATGTGCGGCTGGTAAACTATCTTAAGGATAAATCAAAAATCACCAATTCCACGCTTATCAATCTAACCCACCAACAGATAAGTGAAGACCTTGGCACCAACAGGGTAGTAGTTTCAAGAATATTAAAAAATCTTGAAAATCAGAAGAAGGTTTTGCTTTATCGCAACCAGATAAAACTGCTGAGGGATTTGTAACATTGGTTACAAAGAACTGTAACCTTAGATACCTTTCTTTAATTTTTCCACTTCTACTTTTGCCGCACAATTAAGGAAAACATGAATGCAGGTGGCCTGCCGGCAATTCAGGATGTATCCCTGCCATGCATACGTGCTCTTTATTGAAAACTTAAACAAATAACAAAAATGGAAACACTAACAGAAAAAATCAACCCCAATAAAGCATTGTGGGAAAAGGGCGATTTTACCCGTATTGCTCAAACTATGCGGGAAAGCGGGGCTGCTCTTGTTGCAACCCTCGGTATTAGAAAAGGCATGCACATTTTAGATCTTGGCTGCGGTGATGGCACGACAGCTATTCCTGAAGCTAAGCTTGGCGCAACGGTGCTTGGCGTTGATATTGCACGTAACCTCGTTGCTGCAGGTAACAAACGCGTACAGGAGGAAGGCATAAGTAACTGTATTTTTAAGGAGGGCGATGCTACCGGATTATATGACCTGAACGATGACAGCTTCGATATGACTGTAAGTATTTTTGGCGCCATGTTCGCACCCAGGCCATTTGATGTTGCCAAAGAAATGGTTCGTGTGACAAAGCCCGGCGGCGTAATCGTAATGGGTAACTGGATACCAGGCGATCCCACATTGGTTGCACAAATACTAAAAATAAGTACGGCCTACACACCGCCACCTCCAGAGGGGTTTGTGAGCCCCATGTTATGGGGTGTGGAAACAAATGTAATTGAGCGTTTTCGGGCAGCAGGTATTGACCCGGCCAATATATCCTTCGGTAAATCAACCTATACATTTAATGCCGATTGTACACCATCTGGCTTTGTTGATGACTTTAAAAATTACTACGGGCCTACAATGAATGCATTTGACGCCGCCAAAAAAAATGGGAAAAGCGCACAATTACAGCAAGAACTGGAAGCCTTGTTTGCCAGGGAGAATAAAAATATAAACTCCGGCAAAACATCTATTTCAGCTACATTCCTGCTTGTAAAAGTAAAGGTGTAATCATACGACATCGCAATAACGCTGCATTACACAGCAGGCATTGTTTGCATAATGCAGCGTTTTATTTTGTGAAAGCATATCAATTAACCAAATAGCTGAAGCAATTTTTATTAATGACTGTTAAGGTTTAAGTTATAGAACAGTCAATATCAGTATGAACATTGTTCCTGCGCCTTAGGCTTTGAACATATAAAAGACGGCTAAAAACGAAGCCAGCTAACAATATAATATGTACAGGTTATCAAAGGCCTTTTGGATTGCGTCATAAGATATTGTTGAGTTTAATGTATTGAAGTAGCATTATTGTTTTTCCATCCCTTATTTTCCCGGTTTCAATCATATTCATTGCTTCAGTAATTTCAAACTCCAGCACTTCAATATTTTCTTCTTCGTTCTCAACCCCTCCACCATCAGTCACTTTCATTTCTTTAGTGTATGCTGCAATGAAGAAATGCAAGATTTCCGTTACAGAGCCCGGCGACATATAGGCTTCAAATATTTTACGCACCTCGGATATTTTATACCCTGTTTCTTCTTCAGTCTCTCGTTTAATGCAATCTTCCGGGTTGTCGTTATCCAGCAAACCTGCGCAGGCTTCAATTAACATTCCTGTGTCATTACCGTTTATAAATGTTGGAATGCGAAACTGCCTTGTAAGAATAACGGTTTTTTGTTCCTTGTTGTACAGCAAAATAGTCGCTCCATTTCCCCTGTCGTATGCTTCCCTGCTTTGCGTAAGTTTTGTTCCATCTTTTTTTGTGTATTCATAAGTTATTTTTCTGAGTGTGTACCAGTTGTCAGAAAGCACTTTAGTCTCTAAAACTTTTACGTCCCTTATCATTTGCGATTATCATTTAAAATTGTCAGTTGATCTGCCTGTTTCCTTATGTATGCTTCCATAAAAACAGCCTGTTTATTAGATGAGCATAATGTAACCAGAGGTGAAATAATATAGGCGGGTTCATAAATCGGCGCATTGGCACCGATATATTTTTTATATGAGCATTTTAATTGGTATACCAGAATTGTATTTATAGGTTGTAAGAAAATTTTTTTGCATGAAAAGCTTATCTTCTGCCACTCATCTGATCACCTATTTTATATTCTTTCGGATGGGCAGCACCCAATAAATTCGTTACAAAATAATCCCAGCGGCGGCGCATCATATAATAAGAATAGGGCCCGTAACCATGATGGCTGTTGGGAAAAATAATAAGATCATAATCTTTGTTCGCTTTTTCCAGCGCTTCAACCACCAGCAGTGTATTATAGGGCGGCACATTATCATCCAGCATGCCATGCGCCAGTAATAATTTGCCCTTGAGGTTACCGGCATACACCTGGTTGGCCTGTGCTTCATAATTGTCTTTTCCTGAAGCATCTTTTGTAAGCAGGCCAATATATCTTTCGCCCCAATCATCTTCATAATTACGGTTATCGTGGTTGCCTGATTCTGAAATGCCCACTTTAAAAAAGTCAGGAAATTTAAACATGGCGCAGGCTGTGGCAAAACCGCCGCCGGAGTGGCCCCAGATACCTACACGGTTTGTATCAATATAGGCATAGCGTGCAGCCAGTTGCCTTATGCCGGTAATCTGGTCGGGCAAAGTATTTTCTGCCATAAAACCATAACTCATGTCGTGGAATGATTTGGAACGGAGCGGGTTGGAAGTGCCTTCAATGGCAACCACCACAAAGCCCAATTCTGCCAGTGATTGATTATCGCCCCTGGCGGCAGAGAAACCCCAGTTGCCGCCAATACTTCCGCCCTGTGGGCCAGGATAAATGTAAACCACAACCGGGTATTTTTTTGTGGGGTCAATATTGGACGGCGTAAATATCAGCCCGTAAATATTTGTGGTATCATCATGCGCTTTTAAGGTTACAGGTTTTGGCGGCTGCCAGCCAATTGCTTTCAGCGGGCTGATGTCTGTTTTTTCCAGTGTTGTAATAACCTTTCCGTTTGTATTGCGCAATACAACTGTATTGGGAACATCTGGCTGCGAATAATCATCAATAAAATAATTTTTTAATGGCGATAAAGTAATCTTGTGAAAACCTGTTTCCGGCGTAAGCGATACCATTTTCTTTCCGTCAAAACCAATTTTATAAAAGTGCGTGAAATAGGGATTGGCGGTATCAAGCCCGTTGGCAAGAAAATAAATCGTCCGGCTTTTTTCATCCACATGCAACATTTGCGTAACCACCCAATCGCCTTTTGTAATTTGATTTTTGAGCTTGCCTGTTGTTGCATCGTACAGGTATAAATGGCCCCAGTTATCGCGTTCTGAAAACCAGATGATCTCCTTTGTGCCTGGTAAATATTTCCAGTTAATAGAACCCCAGCCCGATTCATATTGCGTGGGTGCTTTTTCTTCAAACACTTCGCGTACAGCGCCGGTGTTGGTATCTGCAATACGCACTTTTTCAATTTTATGATCCCTTGAAGTGGAAACAAAAGCAAACTGAGAACCATCATCGCTCCAGCTTATATCATCAAATGTGCCGCTGCTTGAAATATCATCACTCAAAGTGGCACGGTGCGGGTCAGGCGGAACCTGAAGGCGGATCACTTTAGGGTTTTCAACATCAATCACCACCCTTTCAATCATGATGATATTGGTATCGCCGGGCAATGGATATTTCCAGTGCTGCAATGTGGGATGCCCAACATTGGTTGTAGCGAGGTA
>NZ_JBQCIT010000025.1:0-180514 GCF_051953455.1 Parafilimonas sp.
CTTGATAAAGCTGATGCTGCGGCTGCGGAAAAATTCTTCAACCTTACGATTACTAAAATTGGTTTTGTAGAAAAGGCTGAATTGAATGAAGAGTTCTTCAAAGGCATTTACCCGGAGGGAAATGTAACCAACGAAGAAGAATTCCGCAATGCTGTAAAAGCAGACATCCAGAAATATTACGATGCCCAAAGCAGTAACCAGTTACAGGACCAGCTATATCACCATTTGATTGATCATGTGCAGGTTGAATTTCCTGAGAATTTCCTGAAGCGCTGGCTGGAAGTAGGTTCTGAGAAAGCAAAAACGCCTGATGAAGCCGAAAAAGAATTGCCTTCATTTTTAAACCAGCTTAAATGGACATTGATCAGCAGCAAGCTAATTAATGAGAATGCCATAACGGTTGAACGCGATGAGGTTAAAGATTATGCCATAAGGCAGATAAGCAGTTATATGCAGGGGCAGAGCCTGGGTGATATGCCCTGGCTGGATGAATATGCCAACCGCATGCTGAACGATCAGAAATTTGTAGAGGAAACGTATATGCGCCTTCAAACAGAAAAACTGTTTAAGCTCCTGGAAGAAAAAGCCAGTAAAACTGAAGAACCGATTTCGCTGGAAGAATTTGAGAAAAAGGTGCATGACCACCACCATCATCATTAAAAATATTTTTAGAATTAAAAATCCCCCAGATACAGCTTAAGTATTAGGGGATTTTTTTTATGTATGAATATTTATTATAACAGATTATCTCATCTCCAAAAAACTAATCCGGCAAATATCAATTTGCTCTATAAGTAGGCTTGTCAAATATGAAGCTAGATTATACTTTATAAATTTTTGTTTAGCATTTCTAATATTTCTTTTTCATTTTGGGGTGTTATACCCGTGCCCCTATAAATGATAATCCCTTCTTTATTTATCAGGATAGTTGTTGGAATCGCAGTTACCCCAAATAAATTCGTTATTGCGTCATTTTCATCCCAAATATTTCTCCACTTAATGTTTTTATTTGTAACCGTGTTTTGCAATCCTTTAAAACTTAAATCACGGTTTATGCCAATGATTTCAAGCTTGTTTTCGGAGTAATCATTCCGTAATTTTTTAATAAAAGGTAAAGCTTCCATACAAGGCCCGCACCATGTGGCCCGAAAAATCAAGCAGCACATACTTTCCTTTATAATTGTTCATATCTATAATAGAACCAAATATGTCTTTACCGGTAAAAAGTGGGGCGAATTTGTTTTTTAGATAAGGATGAATTAGCCCGTCTAAATAACTAACAATATACTTACCTCCGGGGCTATTAATATATTTATCCGGGAAAACAGATTCAGCTGTTTCCAACAAATATTTTAAAAAAGCAGAATCGTTTCCAAGCAAGGCAATGGAAGGAGGAATTACGTGGTTGGTAAAATACCAGAAGGAAAAATAATCTTCCGAATAATTTTTTAAAAAAGAAACTGTCCGTTCAGTAAAAGCCTTGTAGGTTTGAGCAAATACATTTTGAAGCGAATCATTGTCATAACGGCCATAACCATTCTTGCTAAAAAAATCATCCACAGCCCGTGCTTCTTTTCTCCTGTACACCAATAATTTCCCAAATAACTTATTGGAACTAGTGTCAAAAACAGGTCTAACATTTTCCATGTTTTTGTATTTTAATTCACCTGTATCATAATAAAACGAGATGCTTGCAGGGCTTTCATTAATAAGGTAAGTATTTGAATATAGGGTATGCCCATCATGATTATACCTTATTTGAAAAGAAGGATATTCTGAAAAAAAATTTTCTTTAAACGCTAACTGACTATTGAAAAAAGTATCGGTAGCAAAAATTTCTTTTACGCCATTGAAATAAACAAAAGATACTTCCTGTGGAACGATTGTAGAATCCAGAATAATTTTTAAGTAGAACGTTTTTTGTGAGTAGCATTTTTGGCTGAAAACTATCGTTGCTAGTAAAAATATTAAACAAACTTTCATGAAAAAAAGATGCACTAAATATGAGGGTTTATTAAGTGTTTTCATCTTATTTTAAAATTTGACAATACGGTGTATCAGCCATAAATCCCATCAATCACCTTCTTAAATTTTTCCAGCACCACTTTTCTTTTCAGGCTCATTTTGGGCGTCATTTCGCCGGTTTCGAGGCTCCACTCGGCGGGCAGCAATTCAAACTTTTTAATTTGCTCCACATGGTTGAATTGCTGGTTCAGTTCTTCCACAACCGTTTCATATTTCTTTAATACTTCAGCATTTTTTACCGTATCGGCATTAGAGGTGAAAGGAATATTATGCAATTCCATCCACGTTTTTAAATAAGCAAAGGCAGGAACAATCAAAGCGCTTACAAATTTTTTGCCTTCACCTATCACCATTATCTGTTCAATAAAAGGGCTGCCTTTAAATACATTTTCAAGCGCCTGCGGTGCCACATATTTGCCGCCGCTTGTTTTAAAGATTTCTTTTTTGCGGTCAGTTATTTTCAGGAATTTATTATCTACCCAGGTCCCGATATCGCCGGTATGCAGCCATCCGTCGATCACAGTATCGGCTGTAAGGTCGGGGCGTTTGTAATATCCCTTCATTACAGTAGGCCCCTTTACGCAAATTTCACCATCTTCAGCAAGTTTTACTTCAATGCCTTCAATTGCAGGCCCAACAGTTCCTATAAGCGAATCTGCCGGCGAACTCCACCGGTTTACAGCAATAACAGGGCTGTTTTCCGTGGGGCCGTATCCTTCATACACGGGTATTTTTGCGGCATTAAAAATGCGCAGCAGTTTTACCTGACAGGCAGCACCGCCGGTAATAATGAATTTGATATTGCCTCCCAATGCTTCACGCCATTTGCTTAACACAAGTTTATTGGCAATGGCCAGCTTAAATTTATAGAATGGAGAATCAGCTGCGGGTGTTGCATATTGTTCGGCAAGGTTTACACTCCAGAAAAACAATTGCTTTTTAATGCCGGTTAGCTGGCGGCCGGTTGTCATAATCCGTTCGAAAACTTTTTCCAGCAACCGCGGCACCGTTGTAAAACCATCGGGTTTAATTTCTTTTAAATTGGCGCCGATGGTATCAAGGCTTTCGGCATAATAAATGCCATTGCCGCTGAACAAATAAATGTAGCTAACACATTTTTCAAAAATATGATTCAGGGGTAAAAAGCTCAGCACCTTGTATTGTGGCGCATCAATAAACGGGAAGCTTTGCTTGCTGAAAATTGCATTGGTATAAATATTTTTATGCGTGAGCATTACGCCTTTTGGCGTACCGGTAGTGCCTGATGTATAAATTATTGTTGTTAGGTTTTCGGGCGAAATGGTTTGCTTAAGTTCTTCCAATCTGGCGCGGGACGCATCTGTAGCCAACGCTGAAATGGCGGTCCATTTTTCAACGCCTTCAATATCATCAAAGCTGTAAATTTTTTGCAAGGATGGAACATTGGGTTTAATGCTGTTGATTTTATCATACAATTCTTTACTGCTTACAAACATATATTTAACCAATGCATCATTCAGTATAAATTGTATTTCGTTTATGCCGGTTGTTGGGTACAAAGGCACCAGTACTGCACCGGTTTGTTGTACGGCCAGATCTGTAAATATCCATTCGGGGCGGTTATTGCTTATTATACCTATTTTATCAGTGCCTTCATCACTGTAATCATTGCCGCCAATGCCCAGTTCAATGAGGCCGGCACTGAATTCATCAACAATATTTTTTACTTCCTGCGTGCTGTAAGTTTTCCATTGTCCATTCTCTTTGGCAGCAAGCATATCCTGTTTGGGAAAATGTTGTAACTGGTGGCCGATGCAATCGAACAAGCGTTTTATTTCCATTCTCAATCGTTGAAAAATAAAAATACAACTTTTGGCCGTTGGAAACAGGGCAAGGCATTTTAATTATGGATGGATGAAAATGCCGGTTTGAAATGCGGTAACCTGCTCGCTGTTAAATAATTATAACATTTTCGCCATTCAAAAAAATTTAAACAGTTGTTTAAATCCATTTCCTATTTTTGCGCCTTATTTTAATTTTCGTTTTATGCTTTTCGGTATAAAACCAAGTTTTACAAAGGGATGGAGTTATGATCAAGCAACCGGTAATAATTTTATTGGCTTTATATTTCTTTGTTAACCCCACGCAGGCACAACAAACACAGGACTCAACTTTAACGGCAGCAACATTAAATGAATGCGTGCAATATGCTTTAGCGCATCAGCCACGCATACAGCAGTCGTTAATTGATGAGCAGATAGTTGATGCCAATATAAAAACAAAACTGTCGGAGTGGTATCCGCAGCTTAACCTTGATTATTCGCTGCAGCATTATTTTAAAACCCCGGTTTCTGTAATAAATGGCACGCCGGTTTCTACTGCACCCAAAAATTTTTCAACGGCTTATTTTTCTGCAACACAGAATATTTTTAACAGGGATGTTTTGCTGGCCAGCCAAACTGCAAAGCATGTACGCACAGAAGCTTCGCAACTTACCACAAACAATAAAATTTATTTGACGCTGAATGTAAGCAAAGCCTTTTATGATGTATTGCTTTCGCAGCAGCAGATTGATTTGGTTGACCAGGATATAGCGCGTTTAAGCAGGAGTGTAAGAGATGCTTATAATCAATATAAAGCAGGCGTAGTTGATAAAACAGATTATAAGCGGGCGCAAATTTTACTCAACAATGCGCAGGCGGAAAAAAAGCAATATGCTGAAGCTGTTAAGGCGAAATTTTCAGTTTTAAAACTGCTGATGGGCTACCCGCAAAACAATGGTTTTTCGCTGGTGTATGACAGTGTTCAGTTAAAGAATGAAATTTTTATCGATACGCTTCAGCAGGTAAATTATGAAACCCGCATCGAGTATCAAATATTAAAAACGGAACAAAGCCTTCTGCAGTCAAACCTCAAATATTATAAATGGGGTTTTATACCTAACATTTCTGCATACGGCAATTATAATTTCTATTATGCCAACAATGATTTTTCCAAATTATATAAGAACGATTTTCCATCTTCTTTTGTAGGCATTTCCTTAGGCTTTCCTATTTTCCAGGGCTTTAAACGTACATCGCAAATACGTAGCGCTCAACTAACGCTCGACAGGCTGCAATATAATTTTCAGTCGCTTCGGGATTCTATTCAATCAGAATATACTCAAACGCTGGCAGCCTATAAGTCTGTTTTAAACGATTACAATGTGCAGCGCGAAAACCTTGACCTTGCAAACGATGTTTATAATACGATCAACCTGCAATACAAGGCAGGGGTAAAAACCTATCTCGAAGTAATTGTGGCGGAAAGCGATCTGCGGGCGGCGCAGGTTAATTACCTGAATGCATTGTATGAAGTGTTGAGCAGCAAACTTGATGTACAAAAAGCACTGGGCATTTTAACTTATTAAGTATGAAACAAGCAGCACAATTTTTAGTTTTTTCGACGATGATGGCAGTTGCAGTTGCCTGCGGCTCAAAGCAAAATAATCAGCCGCCACAGGCTGCGCCGCCTGTATCTGTAAATATTGATACCGTGCAGCAGGCGCCGGCACTTTATTACGATCAATATCCCGCCACCATAAATGCTTTGAACCAGGTTGATATTCATGCACAGGTGAGCGGTTATATAACCGGCATTTATTTTAAAGACGGGCAGCACGTAACCAAAGGCCAGCGGCTTTATTCCATAGACCAGCAGAAATATGCCGGCGATTATAACCAGGCTATTGCTAATTTGAATGTATCAAAGGCAAACCTGGTTAAAGCACAGAAAAACGCCGACCGTTATCTTGAGCTTGATAAAAACGACGCCATTGCAAAACAAACTGTTGATAATGCCTTGGCCGATTTAGAAGCAGCAAAAATGTCTGTAGAAGCTGCAAAGGCAAGCGCCGCTGCCGTTGAAACCAATCTTCGCTATTCAAATATTTATGCGCCGTTCAGCGGCGTAATTGGCATTTCCCAGGTTAAACTGGGTTCTGCTGTTTCGCCGGGCACCACTGTATTAAATACTATTTCAGCAGAAAATTCACTGGCTGTGGATTTTGCTGTGGATGAAAAAGCAATTCCCCGCTTTGTAAAACTGCAGCAAGAGGGCGGCGCTGTTGCGGATTCCATTTTTACCATTGCACTGCCCGATGGCAGCATTTACGATAAGCCGGGCAAGATTGTATTGCTCGACCGCGCCGTTGACCCGCAAACAGGCACCATCCGGGCCAGGCTTGAATTTACCAATCCGGAGGGTGTGTTAAAACCGGGTATGACGTGCAATGTGCGCATTAAAAGCTTTAACAAAAGTGCCATTCTTATACCCACAAAAGCCATTACAGAGCAAATGGGAGAATATTTTGTTTACGTGGTGGGTGACAGTAATAAAGCGCTTCAGACAAAGATTGTTCCCGGCATGCAAATAATGGAAAAGACCGTTGTAAAAGATGGATTAAAAGCAGGTGAAAAGATTATAACGGATGGCGTGCAGAAAGTGAGAAGCGGTTCTGTTGTAAAACCGGCACCTGATTCGGCACAGGCTCATTAAGCTTAACAGGATTATGCAGTACAAGTGATGCGACGCAACCGTGCTTAACCGGCGTACTGCAGCCGGTAACCAAATAATTATTAAGAAGATTAGAAATGATTGCAGATACTTTTATAAAGAGGCCTGTAACGGCAATAGTTATTTCAATTGTGATTGTGTTGGTGGGTTTGCTGGCAATACTGAATTTGCCGGTAAGCCAGTACCCTGAAATTACGCCGCCACAGGTGCAGATAACAGGAAGTTTTACCGGGGCTGATGCGCAAACCGTGGAGCAAACGGTAACCACACCCATAGAATCGCAGGTGAATGGTTCGCCGGGCATGACGTACATGCAAAGCAACAGTACCAGCGATGGCCGCACAACCATTAATGCGTATTTTGACCTGAAAACCGATCCGAACATCGCCACGCTCGATGTGCAGAACCGGGTGAGCATTGCCTCTCCACGCCTGCCGGATGAAGTAAAACAGTTGGGCATAACCGTTCGTAAACGCAATCCAAGCATCCTCATGCTGGTGGCTATGTATTCTCCCCAGAGTACTCACAGCGTGCCCTTTGTTGACAACTATACTAATATTTACATCAGGGATGCCTTATTGCGTGTGCCGGGTGTGGGTGATATTTTTACCCGCGCTGATGATTTCAGCATGCGTATATGGCTACAGCCTGATAAAATGGGGCAGCTTGGTTTAACGGCATCTGATATTACCAATGCCTTAAGGTCACAAAACGTTCAGATTGCCGCCGGCTCGGTAGGTGCGCCACCGCAGCAGGGCAGCCAGGCTTTTGAATACACGGTACTTACCAACAGCCGCTTAAGCACAGAGGAAGAATTTAGAAATGTTATTATAAGAACAAACCCTTCAACCGGTGCTATTACTTATTTAAAAGATGTGGCAAGGGTGCAACTGGGTAAATTCAGCTATACCAGTAATTCTTTTGTTGATGGAAAAAAGGCTTCTTATCTGCTGATTTACCAGGCGCCGGGCAGCAATGCCCTTGATGTGGCCGAAGGTATTACCAAACAGATGGAAGTATTGAAAAAGTCTTTTCCACATGACATAGATTATGTGGTTCCGTTTGAATCCGTATCTGTGGTGAAGGTTTCCATTGACGAAGTGGCGAAGACCTTGTTAGAAGCGTTGGCGCTGGTAACCCTGGTTGTGTTTTTATTTCTGCAGAACTGGAGGGCAACTTTAATTCCCGTGCTTGCCATACCGGTTTCTATTATCGGTACATTCATATTCTTTATTCCGCTCGGATTTACAGTTAATACACTCACCATGTTTGGCTTTGTGCTGGCTATTGGTATTGTGGTGGATGATGCTATTGTGGTGGTGGAAGCAGTGCAGCATTATATTGATTCGGAAAAAATATCCGCCAAAGATGCCACGGCCAAAGCGATGCGGGATATATCGGGGCCTGTTGTGGCAATAGCATTAATATTGGCTGCCGTGTTTGTGCCGGTAGGCTTTATACCGGGAATTGTAGGCCGGTTGTACCAGCAGTTCGCGATCACCATTGCTATTTCTGTATTGATATCGGCATTTGTGGCTTTATCACTTACACCTGCCTTGTGTTCAATAATGCTAAAACCCGAGCATCGGAAAGGCTCCTCCCGCAACTGGTTAAACAGGTTTTTTTATAGTTTCAATAACTGGTTTCAGCGAACAACTTATAAATATTCAAACGGCGTACTAAAATCAATCAAGTATTCACGTTATGTAGTTATAATATTGGTTTGTATTGCAGTTGGCACTGTGTTGCTTTTCAAATCAAAACCCACAGGGTTTTTACCACAGGAAGATGAAGGCCGCCTATACATTACTTACGAATTACCGGAAGCTTCTTCTACGGCCCGCAGCCTGGAAACATTGCAGAAGATGATGGATATTGTTGGCTCTACGCCCGGTGTTGCCCACTTTGCAGCTTTGGGCGGCTTGAACGTAGTAACCTTTTCCAGCAAGAGCAACAGCGGCACCATCTTCACCCAGCTAAAACCTTGGGATACAAGAAAAGATAAGGCGGAACAGTTAAGCGGTATCATTGCATCGCTGCAAAAACAATTTGCCGGAATTAAGGAAGCGAATGTTGTTGTAATACCACCGCCGGCCATACCTGGCCTGGGCCAAACAGGCGGATTTACCTTTGAATTGCAGCAACAGGAAAGCACAGACAGCATCAAGCAATTTGAACAGGTGGTGCAATCTTTTGTAGGTGCCTTGAACCAGCGGCCTGAAATAAGCCGTGCATTTAGCTTTTTCACGGCTAAAACACCTGGTTACCAGGTTAAGGTTGACCGGGAAAAATGTGAAAAAATGGGGATAAACATTTCAGATGTTTACAATACACTTTCCACTTTTTTAGGCAGCAGTTATATAAACGACTTTACCATCTATGGCAGAAATTTCCGTGTAATGGCGCAGGCCGACAGTACGTACCGGGAAAACATCCAGAACCTTAATACCTATTATGTGCGTAACCAACAGGGTACCATGGTGCCTTTAAGCACACTAATCTCTTATACCACGGTTGAAAACCCGCCGCTGATCTCGCATTTTAATATGTTTAGAACGGCTGAAATAAACGGTAATGCAGCGCCGGGATACAGCAGCGGCGATGCCATTACTGCTTTGCGGGAAACAGCCGATAAAGTTTTGCCGGCCGGCTATGGATATGAGTTTGGCGGTTTATCAAGAGAAGAAGTGAATGCAGGCAGCCAGTCAACTTTGATATTTGCCCTGTCAATTGTATTTGTCTTTCTTTTCCTTGCGGCTTTATATGAAAGCTGGAGCGTACCATTTTCCGTATTGCTGGCAGTGCCGCTCGGTGCCTTTGGCGCTATACTTACACTGAAATTTACACCAAGCCTTTCCAATAATGTGTATGCGCAGATCGGGTTGATAACGCTCATTGGCCTTGCAGCCAAGAATGCCATCCTTATTGTTGAATTTGCCAAAGAACGTGTGGACAATGGAATGGAATTAGTTAAAGCAACCATTGAAGCGGTGCGGTTGCGGTTGCGGCCGATATTAATGACGTCTTTTGCATTTATCCTGGGCGTATTGCCGCTGGCATTGGCTACCGGTGCCGGCGCACAGGCCCGTTCTACAATTGGATTTACAGTATTGGGCGGTATGTTTTTTGCCACCCTACTCGGTATTTTTATAATACCTGTATTATATGTGCTGATTACAAAAGTGGCTTACAGGAAGCGTTTAAAACAAAAGCGGGAAATAAGCTTAAGTGAGTAAATAAAAAATAAGAACAGGCCATAAACGTTACCCTTATTTATTGAAAAAACAAGATTGTATAAAGAAGAAGGCATCCGGCGGGATGCTTTCTTCTTTATTTGTTCAGGAAATTTCTATTCAACAGAATTTTGATGCGCTAATTCATTTTCTTTTTCAGGCTGCTAACCTGTTCCTGCAAATTGTTTACGAGGCCTGCAAGCTGGTTTACATCCCAGCGTTGCTGTGTATTAGCTTTTGTAATTACCATCTGCGCTTTCCAAACCTCAAGAATATCATCGGGATTAACATGGTAAGGCTCGTATTGCGGGTTATCGCTCACAAGTGTGAGCTTGTTTTTATAGCGGTTGTTTTTCATAATACGTTTATATACGATGCCTTCGTTTTTAGAAACAACTATATAAGTATTGTTGGCCCTTATGTCATCCATTGCGGCAACCCTTTCACCCACAATTACGCTGCCGCTTGGCGTGGGCAGCATACTGTCGCCGATTATTTCAAAAGCGCGGTATTCGCCGGGCGCCAGCATAGGCAGCGTGAAAGTGTTGAGTTCATCTATAAATTCCGGGTCGGCATAACCGGCAAGATAACCCGCGGCGGCTTTAACCGGCACAAACTGTATTTCATTAATATCACCTTGCAGCTTTAACTGGCGGCGTTTATCAATATAAGAGCCGCCACCCTTAAGCGCTGTAAGGTCTTTAAGCAGCAATTCATCAAGGCTTAATTTGAAAATACTGCATAAATTTTCCAGTACGTCAAGCCTTGGTTCGGCGCGTTCTTCTTCATACGCGCCCACAAGCGAACGCTTAATTTTCAATTTATGCGCAAACTCTTCCTGCGTCCATCCGCGCAGCTTACGCAAATACTTCAGGTTTTTTCCGGCATAACTCATAGCTAATGCATTTAGCATGCAAAATACTAATTATTTTAGTTTAAAATATTGTTTTGATAAAATTTTCATGTTTATTAAAGAAAAAGCCACGTCGTAATAAAACAGACGCGGCTTACGGGCTTAGTGTTCACAGTATTAAGCTTTTGGCTGTTTCTTTTCGCCAAGCATTAATATTTCGTTTACCTGGACTTCGGTAACATATCGCTTGTTGCCCTCTTTATCGGTATAATTCCGGTTTACAAGCTTTCCTTCCAAAGCAATTTCACTGCCTTTAGATAAAAACTGCTCGGCTATTTCTGCCACTTTTCCCCAGGCGATAACATTATGCCATTGCGTTTCTGTTATCTTTTCACCTTTAGCGCTGCGGTAGGTTTCATCGGTAGCAAGACTAAAACGGGCCATTTTTTTGCCGCTTTCTGTAGTGCGGATTTCAGGTTTATTACCCAGGTTTCCAATAAGCTGAACTTTGTTTTTAAGTGCGTACATAAAATAATTTTTACGGTTTTTAATTTGTTTATTTCAATCAGCGGTGGCGCCTTGCCGGTTGACGATACAAAGATGATGTGGGTTAAAAGCCTTAATCCTATTTTATTCGTTTACTCACGGATGTAACCGTTTGTAAACGTTTGTATGTGTGAAGTGATTATCTTTATAATGAATGATTGTATATGGAAGAACCTAAAACCTGCCTGCATTGCGGTAAAACCATAAGAGGCCGCTCTGATAAAAAATTCTGTGACGATTACTGCCGCAACAATTATAATAACCAGCTAAAAGCCTTGCCTAATAATTATGTACGCAACATTAATAACACACTTGGCAAAAACCGGCGGATATTAGAATCATTCCTTAATGATGCAGGAGAAATGGGCAAAGCCCCCAAACAGCATCTGCTGCAGCAAGGCTTCTCCTTTAAATACATTACACATACATACATAAACAAAAAAGGGAACATTTATTTCTTCTGTTACGATTATGGCTACCTGCCGCTTGATAACGACTGGTATCTTATTGTTCACAGAAAGAAGGAATAATGATACAGGCACTTCTTAGGGGAAATACGCTAACTCTGAAAAACAAATGGTGCCTTCAACCAATTTTTACAACCAAAATCTTTCTAATTAATAATGCTGTACGGGCTTAATCAAAGCGCTGGAAAAAATGTGCTGAAACCTAAAGCTCCCGATACATTATAATTCACCTGCTTATCAAGCTTCAAAAATATTTTTCACCTTAAAGCTTATCATTATTTAAAATAATAATATATTTAGTGTCTTCTTCTCAATCTATACAATTTCAAGTACCGCCTTATGGAAACTAATACCAATGATCTTATTGTAGATAATTTAATTATATACTTCCTGAAACTCGAAGGTGTAAAGTACATTTTCGGCGTACCTGGCGGTGGGTTAGTGAATATATTAAACACTCTAAAAAACAGTATAGACGACTTTACATACATCATTGGCCGGCATGAAACAGGCGCTTCTTACATGGCTGATGGCTATTACCGCGCCACAGGTAACCTGGGCGTGGTAATGGTAACAACGGGACCCGGCGCCACCAATGCACTTACCGGCATAATGAATGCACAGGCAGATGGCTCGGCAGTGTTATTAATTACCGGCGAAATAGACCAGCAGTTTTATGGTAAAGGCTATTTGCAGGAAGGCATTGATGCCACGCTGGATATCAAAGCCATTTATACTGCTGCTACAGGTTACAGCTCTGTTATCACAAGTGGTTCAGATGCCGCTACTATTTTTAAGCAGGCCTTACGAGATGCGCTGGGCATTCCGAGACAGGCCGTTCATTTAAGCCTCCCTGTAAATGTCTCACTTGAGCCGGTTACAAATACATTACTTCCTCATAATACCAATGCTTACAGAACCAACCCTAAAGGCGCACCGCTGGAAGATGTAAAAACAGCTATGGCTGCCTTTCTTGCGGCAAAAAGACCGCTGTTATTACTGGGTAATGGCTGCAGGCAGGCACTTTCCGATGCTACCACTTACAAAAGCCTTCTACAATTTGTAGAAACATACAGCATTCCCGTTATAACCACGGCTGATGGCAAAGGCATTTTTTCTGAATTGCATGATCTTTCCTTTCGTGTATATGGCATTGCCGATTGCATGTGGCCTTATTATTATTTTACCGATAAAGAAACACCGTATGATGGCCTGATGGTAATTGGCTCTTCCCTTGGAGAACTATCTACCAATTCCTGGTCACAAATCCTTGTACCGCAGGTTGAAAATGCGCCTTTAATACAGGTGGATATTAACCAGAAAATAATTGCCCGTTCTTTTGAGGTAACACAAGGTGTTGTGGGTGAAGCAGGCGCATTTATTATTGACCTGGCCAGCTTGATTCCTCAATTTCCGCCAGATGAAGAAGCGGTAACATTAAGAAAACAGGCAATTGCTAAAATAAAAAATACCTATTCGCCTTTTGTAGATCCCGGTTTTGATTATAATTCAAACGCAAGCCCCATAAAACCTGCCGCATTAATGCGGGTGCTTCAATCAGGCCTGCCGCCCGACAGTAAAATTTTTATAGACGCAGGTAATTGTGTGGGTTGGTCGGTTCATTTTCTTGCCATCGAACCACCGGCTTCCATATTCACGGCACTTTCCATGGGGCCGATGGGATTTGCCGTAGGTGCTGTTGTGGGCGCCAAAATAGGCTGTCCGGATGTTATCTGTGTAGGTATTGTTGGAGATGGCGCCATGCTGATGTTTGGCGCAGAAGTATCAACCGCGGCGCATTATAAAGCAGGTGCCATCTGGGTTGTGCTTAACGATAATAACCTCAACATGGTTAGCCAGGGTATGGAGCATTTTTATCCTGATAAAACAAATCCTGGCGTATGGACGGAATTATACGAATTGGGCAACCCTGATATTGCAGGCTTTGCCAGGAGTCTCGGTGCTGAAGCTTATATTGTTAATTCACCGCAAGACCTTGAAAACGTGCTGCCAACTATATTAAGCAGGGCAAATAACGATGGCATACCGCAGGTGATTGTTGCCAATATCGACCGTACTGCTATTCCACCTTATTATAATGCTGAATACATCGTAACTGCATCTTCTCAAAATAATTAATCACTTCTCATTTTAAAAATATGACTACGACTTTACCTGATTATGATATTGCCATAGTTGGTGGCGGAACATCAGGAATTTACACTGCATGGCGCATGCTGCTTGAAGCAGACAGTTCGCCAAAACTTAAGGAATGGAAAGAAAAACGTGGCCGGTTAAAGATTGGCATTTTTGAAAAAAGCAAACGCATTGGCGGAAGAATCCTATCGGCAAAAGCACCCGGCTTACCGGATGTTGTATGCGAGATAGGAGGCATGCGTTTTGTTTCTTCGCAACAACTTGTGCAGGGGCTTGTTCAAAACAAACTTAAACTGCCGGTGCATGAACAAACAGTTGACGATCCGCATAACCTAATCCTGCTTCGGGGTAAATACCTGCGCGAAAACCAGCTTTCAGATCCGGATGTGTTGCCCTACCAGTTCACCGATGAAGAAACGCAATGGCTAAAAAGCGGTAATAATAATGCTGCGAGTAACTTTTTAGGTTATGCCATCGAAAAATTATTGCCTGATATTTTAAAACATATCGGGCCTGGTTTGCGCGATTACCTCGATGCACAAACAATTGATGGCATTCCATTATACAAGCATGGTTTCTGGAATGTTATAGCGCCTTATTTAAGTCACGAAGCTTACAGGATAGCTGTAACTACTGTGGGTTATGATTGCCTCGGTTTTAATACCAACGCAGTTGACGCTATTTGTGAATACTTCGATTTTACGCCGGGCGTAAAATATTACTTGCTGAATGAAGGATATGAATCGGTTTTCTGGATACTTCAAAAGCAATTTGTACAGCACGGCGGCGAAGTAATAATGGAAAAATCCCTCACAAGTTTTGACAGCAACAAATTAGAAGATGGTTCTGATGGCGTATGTCTTCATTTCGAAAAACAAACACAACCCATATCCGCGAGGGCGGTTGTGCTGGCCATGCCCCGCCGAAGCCTTGAACTGCTGGAACAGAAAGGGCCTGTTTTAGATCCACAGCTTGCCCCGCATTTCCAGTTCCTGCTTAATTCGGTTGCACCTATTCATTTATACAAAATGTTTATAGCCTATAACGAACCCTGGTGGGAAAAAGAAGGCGTTGCCATCGGCCGTTCCTTAACGGATATTCCAATCAGGCAATGTTATTATTGGGGAACTGAAGGCAAACAAGAAGGCGCAGATCCTAATAATACAAATGCCATTCTTATGGTATATAATGATGCGTTGAGCTCTGATTTCTGGGGCGGGTTAAGGCATATACCGCTTGGCCCCGGCGATGCAAAACTTGAAGATTCTCCAATGGCTTTTAAACCGAAAACCAATTTGCTTCATACAGCGGCAGCAAAACAAAGCGAATGGGATAACAGGCTTAATGCTAACTGGAAAAAATGTGTTGCGCCCAAAGCAATGGTGAAGGAGATGCACAGGCAGCTAATGATATTGCATAATGTAACCGATGCACCGGAGCCACTTGAAGCAGCATTTGTAGATTGGGGAGATGACCCGTTTGGAGGCGCCGTACATTTCTGGAATCCCGGCTATCAGTCTTCAAAAATATTAAAGGAAATGATACAGCCGGTAGAAGGTTGCCCCTGTTATATCTGCGGCGAAGCCTATTCCACCAATCAAACCTGGGTGGAAGGGGCGCTTCAGACTGCCGAACTTGTTTTAAGAAAATTTGATATTTCCGAACCTGACTGGATTACAAAATCATGAGTACTTTAATTCCCCGCATAACCGGTACAGGATGGTCTGTGCCATCTGCCATACGAAAAAATGAAGATCCCATTTTTGACTGGCTGCGCAAAAATTTGCCTGACCAGGATATGTTTGAAGGATATGATGAACGCCATGTGCTTCAGCCTAACGAAGGATTGATTGATATTATGGTTCCTGCAGCAATTATGGCGCTTGAGAATGCCGGTAAAAAACCCGGCGATATTGATATATTGCTGGGCCTTGGCTCCATCAGCGAATACGTTCAGCCGAATATGCTTACGCAGGTGCATAAAGAATTAGGCTTATCCTCCAATGCCTGGGTAATACCTATAGGAGATGATTATTCCAATTATGCTTCCTGCCTTTTATTGGCCGATGCATTGGTAAGGGCCGGAAAAGCAGCGAATGTTCTTATCTGCATTGGCGGCAACTGGACGAGAAATGTGGATTATCACACGCCCCAGTCAATAAGCGCCGCAGATGGCGCCGGTGCAGCCGTTGTAAGCTTAAGCGATGATGCTTCCAAATGGTTTGTGGCAGATTATTGTACGGTAACCAACAGCGCTAATTATGGAACCATGTTTACAAAGGCGGCGGAATATGCTGTTTCTGATTTGATTGGTTATCCTAAAATATATTCAAATCACTTTTTCCAGATAACAAAAGAAGGTTTAAAAGATTTTGGCACATTCGGTATGCAGCAAGCCATTACAGCCGTGCTTGAACTTTTAAAGAAAAATAATCTCTCAGGCGCTGATATAAGTTTTATGCCTCATCAAACATCACAGGTTTTGGTTGATTACTGGTTAAAGCAGATAGTGCCGCAGCCTGCACAATGTTTGAGCACCATGAAAAAATTTGCTAACGTTACGGTTGCAACACATGCTTTAAACCTTGCCTGGTTCGAAGAAAATAAATCAATACAAAAAGATAACCTCGTGATGCTCGCATTAGGCCCCGACATGCATGCCAATGCGATGCTGTTAAAAAGAAACGCTTAAATGTTTTATACAGCAACCTGCTGTTTTAAGTATTCTATTTTTGCGGCAGCGCCCCAGTTTCCATAAGCTTTAAGGGCACGCTGCAGGCTCCTTTTATAATCAAGGTTATGTTTCTTTTGCATACGCATTAAATGCTCCCAGGCCAATGCACTGTCTTGTATAAATCCTGCTTTGTCTGCATTGGCTGCAGCATCGGCAAACATTTTTTCAGCTACATTAAGCTTATTATCTGCTGCAGCTTTTATAGCCTGTAATAATAATGCTTTGTGTAAAAAATTACCAGGGCAATGTTTCATCCATGCATTAAATTTTTCAATGCTTTTATCAGCAGCATCCATCATGGTATCAGCGTCTTCTTTATTATTCATTGCCATATATAAAGCGGCTATTGCGTAATACTGCTCCAGTTCCATATAACCCGGCTGGCTGAAAAATGCAGGTAATAACGGCAGCGCTTTATTTCCCCATTCAATGGCTTCTGTCCAGTTGCCGGCATGCACATGCAACTTTAGTTTTGAAACATAATAATAAGCCACCTGGTTAAACAAATCGGTTTCGCAAATACTTGCAATATCTTTTTCTTCATCATACTTTTCATCAGTAAGCGATGTGAGCGAACTGGTGAGTCCTTTCAAAGCTTTGGCCACCTGTTCTTCATGTTTAAGATGAAATGCTGCATTTACCACCATTTGATTATTTCTTCCGGCATTATCCACAGCCGTTTTAATAACATCATCAAGCACAACGCCTGCTGTGCTTTTAAGCACAACCGTTAGTGATAAATTAAAGCAGGCATAAGTAATATCGCCTGATTTAAATCCTGCATCGGCGCCCTGCTGCGATTGGGAAATAAGTTTTCTTAATGGCTGCATCCACAAAGCAATAAACCAGCAATGAATAAATGTGACCCTCGCCTGCAATGCAAAACCACTTTTTTTATCAACAGCTATTGCCAGGTTGCTCCATGCAAAAGCAGTTTCAGTATCGCCTGTAATTACTTTATGGATTATGGAATACATGGAATAAACTTCCGCTGCAGCATCGCCGTTTCCATTTTCAAGCGTAAGCAATAAACAGGTTACAGATATAAGCGCGAACAATTCGGGTTGCTGGCATTGATGCGCAAAAGGCGCCAGCTCTAAAAGCATCCTGATAATTGTTTCAATTCTTGTGTTCCGCAGCTTTCGCAGGTTGGTTAAATCTTCAATCTTACGATTGGTCATTAGGGCGCTTATAACATTTAGCTGCCTGCCTGTTTTTTGAGAAACAGCATCCTTATCCCGCTCAATTTCCTGGCCAAGTAAGGCCACACCTTCCAGGCCTATATCAAGCGCCTGTTTAACAAACCCAAGCCTGAACAAACGAATAGCTTCCTTTTCAAGATAAATTGCCGCCTTTTCATTTTCATCTGCATTCATCCAGTGGTGCGCAACCTGAACATAAAAAAGATTAAGATTGGCTGAAAAATTTTTTTCATACCATTCTGCGCATTTGCGATGAAGATGCCGGCGCTGTTCACTCAGCGTCATTTCGTATGCCACCTCTGCAGCAACTGCATTGTTAAAGCTATAACCCTCAAGACTGTCAACTACTTCTTTATGCGTGAACCCGGACTCCATCACTTCATTTAAAAAAGAAGGGACTAATTTCTTTTCCGAAGCAATGGGATATATGCTGTTAATGATTTTTTCAGTGAAACGGAAGCCTGCAACACTGCCTGCTTTCATGGATAATTGCGAGCCCGGGTTAAGGCGGTCTATCTTTCTGCGCAATGCTCCTCTTACCGTTTCCGGCAATGATATTTTTTGCGCCGTTATATTTTTATTAATGCTGCAATTATCATTTTCAATCGTTATTAATTCCTGCGCCCGCAACGAATCAGCGAGCTCAATACAAAAGAAAGGATTGCCTTTTGCGATAGCATGCACGCTGTTAAAAACTTCTTCAGATACACCTGCAACACCTAACCTTTCACAAATAAGTTTTTCTTCTTCTTCTTCCGACAAAGCATTTAACACAATTGTTTTGCATCCTTTATTTTTTAATAATTCTGCTTGTGCTATACCTGCTGTTTTTTGAAAAGCGAGTACAATAAAGCACCGGCGGAGATAATTATTAATAGATTCAATTAGCTGCCATGAATTTTCTTCAAGCCACTGCGCATCATCAATAATAATGATTAGAGGATGCTCTTTCGATTTTTCGTTTAGCAGCTCAAGCAAAAAATTATGGGTTGCTAAAACCCTTTGGCCGCCTGTCATAACCTGCACTTCAATACTGTCCGGTATATTTAAAGGCAATATTGCATTCAGCAGGCAGGCACGGTAACCATATTTTTTTATAAGATGATCTGCTGCATCTTCCTGGTATGCATGTAGATCAAGTATCTTAAAAAAGATTTCGCTTAAAGCGCCGTATGGTGTGTTACGCGAAAGAAAATTACCAGCGGCGGAAACAATATTGATGTCCGGCGCTTCCATTCTGGCTTTAAAATCGTCCAGCAATTTTGACTTGCCCATGCCGCTATCGCCTTCCACAATCAAAGTATTGTAGGAGCCGCCATTTAAAGCGTTTTTAAAAGCGCCTGACAATGCCTCAAGTTCTTTGCCGCGGTTAAAAGAGATATAAACATTTTTACCGGAAGGTTTTTTCACATTATTATCGGGTTCATATAATACTACCTCTTCACGGTGACCTTTTAAGCTGTATAAAACAGGCGGCTTAAAGTTGAGAGATTTGTTGGTTGAGCTATAAGTTAACTTATCACATAAAATTTTGTTTTTCGCTTTTTCTGCATAACGTTCACTGAGGTTTACCACATCGCCAATAACGGTATATTGTCTTAAAAGATCATCACCAATTATGCCGCAGTAAGCCATGCCGGTGCTAACGCCAATATTGTTTTCTATGCCTTCGTTTAAAAACAACTGGTTTATCTTCAATGCAAGGTTCACACCCCTTTCAGGATTATCATTATGTGCGGACGGCGGCGGGCCAAAGCAAATAAGCATGTTTGATTCTTTCTCATCCATCCAAACCTGGTTTAATAAAGCATCATATTCATGCACAAGGTTTTTTACCATGGCAACGGTGGCTAACAGTTTGCTGCGGTTTTCTGAAGAATGCATGCTTTCATTGGGAAGCTTTACAAAAACAATTGTAACCGGTCTTATTTCTGCAATCCATTTAAGGTGATCACTGGTAATTGGAAAAGTGAGGGTTTTTGGAACAAACGCTTTGAGCTTATTAACGGCTTCTGCTGTTAACTGCAATTCCTTTACCTGCGGTATAGAAAATTGCTTTGGAATTTCTTTAAGTATATAAGTATTGTATTCAAGCGGGATGGTTTTTAAATTTTTATCCAGGCATGAAAGCGCTTTTTCAGAAATAAGTATTTCATCAGGCGCTTTATTGCGGGATGATAACGTGAGATCATCGAATACCTGGCCTGAAAAATTAAAGAGCCAGTTGCCGTCAACACCTTCCAGTTCCGTCATTTGCCAGTAGCCTGCAGATATAATGGCATGAAGCGACAGCAGTTCATTACGATCGTTACGGGTGCTTTTTTTATCCAGTATCTCCTGTGCGCAGGCAGCCGCAACGGCAACAAATTTCTCTGCCTCCTCTTTATCACCAGGCCAGGCAGACATCAGCCCGTCTCCTGCAAAAAATAACGGCTGCCCGCCAAACCCGGTTATAATTTTCAGTAAGGATGAATAATGGCTTTGCAGTATCTCTGTAATAATCTCCACACCATGCAACTGGTCTTTCATAAGCTTGTTGCAAAGGCTTGAAAAATCGCAGATATCTATCCATAACAGTGTTGCATAATTTTCAGCGGAAGGCGCTCCAAATTCACGCAGCGGGTTTTCAGCAAACTGCTTTCGTAATATATAGGGTACAAAGCTCACTGAAAGCAAATCAGAAGCAATCGAATCTCTGCTCTTCTTCATTCTCGGCACGATTTAAATTACCAATTATTAAGGGTATGAATTGAAATAGCCAGGCATGCAGTCATAAGCATTTTTTTAACGAATAATACTCTGGTTAGCCGGCAGGAAATAAAGCCACACAATATATAAAATTTAAAGCAATTCCTTGTTGTCATTTTATATATTTAGCTCAATGCACCCTAATTAATCATTACCGTTTTAATGTATATCCTGTTTTATTAAATGAGCCGAAATAATTTAAATTTTATTGCATAATACGCGTTGCAATTTTCACTTCATCTGCAACAATGCTGTCGATCATTTCAAACTCATCCGTTACACTTTTTAGATTGCGCAGCGAAATACGAACATCACTTTGAACATCATATAAACCTTCGTCAATTTCCTGTTGGCGCTGTTGCAATAGTTTCTGCACTTTATTGGTTATAGGTGCATTGCGGTTTGAGACCGTGGTTTTTACCGGCTCTCCGTTTAAGATGCAACTGGTGCGTTTAAATTTTTCGTTTATATTACTTATCAAAGTGTCAAAATCATCAGCTTTCATATCTTTTCCAAACCGGGTTATTAATGAAGACAAGGCCGCTATATGCGCCGTTAAAATATAACCGCTGGCAATAAACTGGTGGTAAAATGAAAGCTTTACATCTCTTCTTTTTTCAGAAAGCATACGCTGAAAATTATCGCTGAGGTTGGCCAGCGCCACAAAAGCCTCTTTGCGTACAGGCGTATAATCTGTTTTAAGCATTTCAGGCGTTTTTAATAAACCGGCTGCTACATTAAAATATTTTTTATTGGCATCAACAAAATGTTTTATGAGGTCTTTTGTTTGCTCATGTTCCCATAAAGGAAAGATCATAAAAGATGCAATGAACGCTATTACACAACCAATAGCAGTATCAATAAGCCTGTCGGTAACAACTACGTTGAAATCAGACTGGTTTAAGAAATGAAAGCTGATGATAACATAAATGGTAATACAGGTGCAGCTTATATAATAGTTAAGTTTCAGCAGGCTGTAAGCTATTACCATGGTACACAGCAGCAGCAGAAAGGCCAGCGTATTGTTATTGACAAAATAAATGAAAGCAAATGATATAATTACGCCCGTTATGGTACCCAGCAAACGTTGCTTATTGCGTGTGCGTGAAATGCTGTAGGCGGGTTTTAATATGGTGGCAATGGTTAATAAAATCCAGTACCCATGACCAAGCGGAAAGAATAATGAAACAAAATAACCTATAAGCATTGCGATGGTTACACGCAGCGCATGCCTGAACTGGCTTGACTTAAGCGATATATTTCCAATAAGCAGCGAGGGTGATATTTCCGTATGTTTCACTTTAAGCTCTGCGCCCGGGTAATCTTTATAAAGCCTTGTGGCAATGGTTTCATAACCTGAAAAATAATGAAGCCTTTTTATTCTTTCGCCCACATCCTGCACGGTAAAACGTATTTGCCGCAGTTTGATAAATAAAGGCAGCGTATTTTTATTAAGCCCTTTTTTTCTTTGCAAAGCAAAAACATCGGAAAGCTTTTTTAGCTGGGCATTAATATCTGTATAAGATTTTGACTGCTCATTAAACTGGATGCCATAGCCAATGCTGTTTAACTCCTGTCCAAAGGCGTGCAGCGAAGTTTCTATTTCCTGTAAAATTTCTGTATTATCAAAAGCTGTATGTATGTCGCTATAATCCTGGTGCAGCGAAATAAGATGTTCAAACAGGTCGGCGCTGTCGAGAAACATCATCATTAATATCCTTCCTTTGGCCGTGGAATCAATCACCATTTCCCTTGTGTTCAGCAGCATTTCCCGCAGGCTGTCCTGCTCCTGTTGTATGGTAATTTGTTTCAGGCTGAGTTTATTATACAGGTATTCATCGTTACGCGTTACTTTAAATAAGCCTGCAAGTGTTTCTACATATTCAGCTATGGAACGCAGGCTTTCGCCCAACTGTATTTGTATATAACGATAGGGCCGCAGGCGATGCAGTAATAAGCTCATCAAAAAATAACACATACCACCGGCCGTAAACATCAACCCGTTAAGCCAGGGGCTGCCAAAACTCGACCGGCTGTCGATATTAAAAATAAAAACCAGGAGGGCAATAAGTCCTACTGAGTTGGCACGGTTGCCATAAACACCTATAAGCGAAAAAAACAATCCAAACAATATTATAAAAATGGTGATAAGCACAGGGTTGTGATGCAGTGAAATGGCAACTACCACCACCAGGAAATTAAGGCAGATGCTCGCCAGTATGGTATTGCGCCGGTGGGCAAACGGCCCAGGGCTGTCGGTTGAACCCACTACCAGTGCGCCCAGCGGAATAGCAGACAGCAGGCCCAGCATATCATATTGATATAAAATAAGGGCAGGAATTATAGCCGCGGCCGTTATGCGGAGGCCCGTAAATAAATATTGGCTTGAAAATATTTTTTTGAAAGTAAGCTGGTAATCCATGCAGTTTGCAAACTTAATAAAGTACCCAAAACGCGGGGTATTAAAGATAGCACTAACAAGCGTTTGGTTAGATAAATTGAAGTTGCGTACATTTGCGCCCTTCATGGAAATAGAAATATTAAAATCGAAAATCCACCGGGCTGTGATTACAGAAGCCAACCTGCAATATGTGGGCAGCTTAACACTGGATGAAGACCTGATGGATGCCGCCAACATCATTGAGAATGAAAAGGTGCAGGTGGTGAATGTGAATAATGGTTCCAGGCTGGAAACCTATATTATTAAAGGTAAACGCGGCAGCGGCACCGTTTGTTTAAACGGCCCGGCGGCCAGGCAGGGTGCTGTAGGTGATGTGGTGATTGTGATTTCCTATGCCAGGATGGAATTTGAAGCAGCCAAAAAATTTAAACCCTGGCTGGTATTTCCGAAGGAAGGGAACAGGTTGTAATTTATTCAACCATACATTACCGGCGACATAACTGCAGCCCGTTTGGCCTGTTTATCTAATCCGTTTTCTCCTCAATAAATTAACTGCTTAAACGGGGGAGCTTATCAAAGCAAAAAAAATTTACAAGTTTTTTTTCAACTTTTAATACTCTCTCATACCTTTAAATATATTTTCAAGCTTGTAACACCTTAATGATGAAACCCAGACTTAAACTCTTTTGCTCATTTATTATTATCACGCTTTTTATTGTTTATGCCTGTAACAAAAAAGATGGGCTGCCGGGCGAAGCAGATAAATATGCGGCCTATAAAGAATGGGTTCATGCCCATGCAGGCACGTACAGCAATGAAACGATCAGCATTAAAACAAATGACGGCAGTATTATTACCGGCAGCCTTAACTGGGACAAAGTGGATCAATTAGTGTTTGAAGGGAAAAATTACGTATATGTACCTTTCAACTTTCAGGTTGGGGGCAAATTATGCAATAATCTCCCTTATGACAGCGCTGCTAAAGCCCCGGAGGCGGCCTTTCGCCTCGTACTGCGGCAGAACGATGCCGGCACGTATGATGTGGCATTAAATACAAAGCTGTATGACATTTCTTTAGCCGTAAATGGAACACTGGAAAATTATTACAGCATAGATGGGAGCTGGATAAACAGTTGGTTTTATGAACAGGGTTACGGCGATGCTGAAAAGGTTTATAAGCGCATGGATAAAAGTAAGAAAGATGCAACTAATTTAATGGCGGAGCCTGTTGACTGTGAAGATATACCGGTAACAACGTATGAACAAGAATGCTGGGCCACGGGTGGGCCTAATAACGAAACCGCCTGTACTACTATAATTACAACCAGCTATTTCACCTATTGTTACGATTCAGGAGGAAGTGGTGGTACGGGTGGTGGTTCTACTGGTGGAGGAGGAGGGGGCAGTTACCCGCCGTCCGGCGGGGACGGAGGAAGCACACCAACGCCCCCGGCACAAGACCCTTGCGCAGCAGCAAAACCGGCCTCTCAAAATGCTACCGATATATCAAAAACGGACGGTTATAAAAGCGGGCTAAACAAGGTAAAGAACGCAGTTACCCAAGATGGAAATACACCTAAGGAGCATGGGGTAAGTTTAAACAAAAGCAGCAATGGTGATATTTCTTCCACTTCAGTTTCTAATGGCGGTGAAGGGAGTAATGACCAGCCAATAACTGCGGCCACGGTAGCCACCATACACAATCATCCTAATGGTTTGCCTCCTTCTGCGGGGGATGTTTATGGGTTGATTAGCGGGAATGGACAACACAAATCGTTTACCACAAAATATGTAACGTTACCTAATGGAAATATGTATGCTTTGGTAATTACGAACCCTCTTTGGGCTTCGAGATTTAAGGTAAAATATCCTGCTGAGCAGACTGGTAATAATCCGCCGGATTTTCCAGGTGATTTATTTTATGAGTATAATTACTGTTATTCATATTTTAATCAAACACTTAGTCAAAGCCAGGAAGATGCCAATGTATCAGCGCTTGCCTTTATTTTGGATAAATACAATGCAGGTGTTGCATTGCTAAAGTATGAGGATGGTAGTTTTAACAAATTGGGAACTATTCAAATAAACGGTTCTGATGCCGATGCAACTTACGGTAAAATTAACTGCCCGCCGGTGGAAGGTTATTAATTAAATTAAATAATATGAAAATTCTGTTCAAAATCCTTTTGCTAGTTTTTATACTTATTACAGCTACATCCTGCAGAGCGCAATTAGTGCAAACAGTCATGGATGCAAAAAAACTTGAAATAAATAAAGATAAATTTATAGGAAAACCCTTAAGTAGTTTATTAAAACAAATTAAGCCTCAGATAAAAAGTGTGTTGGTAATTCCAGGCTCTTCAGAACGGCTCAGTACTATCTGTTTTTATTTTTTACCACATAGCGATATTCATAAATTCAAGGAGGAAACTGGCAAAAACCCTGTAGAGATTTGGATCAGGCTAAAAGAATACGATTTTAAGTGGGATCCCTCAACCCGGCCCCAGGACCAACGATATGATTGGACTAAAGAAGATGAAAAGGAATTTGGAAAACTGACAGTAGCAGATGTTAAAGTGAGGTATGCAGATTAAACAGTGATTGTTTCTTTTTGAAATAGCATGTTGCAAGCTGCCTGCCCTGCATTTTAATCGAATAGCGGTTTTATCCTTGGTTTAGATTAAGGTAAACAGTACAGATTGAGTATGAGATAATTCTTTAGCTTGTTTTATTTTCAGTTATGAAAGTTCCATTCAAAACCCTTTTAACATTTTTCGTATTAATTACAGCTACATCCTGTAAAGCACAGTTAGTACAAACAGTTGCTGATGCAAAGAAACTTGAGATCGAGAAAGATAAATTTATAGGTAAACCTTTAAAAGAATTGTTAGCACAAATAAAGCCGCCTGTCAAAAGAATAGCGGCAATACCCGGCGGAACAACGAGTGCAAGTCATATTTTTCTCTACTTTTTAACTGACAGCAGCTATCACCAATATATTGACCAAACCGGGAAGACACCCACCAGAATAGACGTTCAGGTTGCGGAAGGCAATTTTGAATGGAATCCAGTTACAAAGGCAAAGGGACATCAATATGATTGGACAAAAGAAGATGAAAAAAAATATGGCAATCTTACAGTAGTAAACATACGGGTAACAGGATCAAATTAAAAAAAGATTCCTGGTTAACACATTCACTTAGGAATAATGACGCTTTCTGCATCTTAAACAGACCAGGCGGTTTTATTTTAAGCACATGAAAATCCTATCCAAGATTTCTTTAATCTTTTTTCTGATTATTACAGGAATATCCTGCAAAGCACAATTAGTACAAACGACTAATGATGTAAAAAAATTAATTGAAAACAAAACTGTTTTTATTGGAAAACCGCTAAAGGTTCTTCTAAAAGAGGTCAAGCCAGAAATAAAAATGGCGATAGGTATGCCGGGAGGAGGAACATCTCCAAATTATTTTAGATTCTTATTTGTAAACTATAAGTCTTACCTGACATACAAAAATGAAAATAAAACCCCACTGACAGTAAAAGTTTTTTTAAAAGAGCCTTTTTCCTTAAAAAATGAAACCAGTTCAAGCGATTTAAAGTACCATTGGACTGATGCAGATATAAAAAAGTATGGCGATTTAACAGTTGTAGGAATTGATATTTATGGTGAAAATTAAAATACTTTGGTAAAAAGTGCCTGTTCTGCATCTTAGAACAGGCACTTTTATTTTTAGTACATGAAAATTTTATTCAAAACCTTCTTATTTCTTTTTGTATCCCTAACTGCTTTCTCATGTAAAGCTCAATTAGTGCAAACAGTAGATGATGTTAAAAAACTCGAGGTAAATAAAGATAGATTTATAGGTAAGCCATTAAGTAGTTTATTTAAAGAAATAAAACCTGAAATAAAAAGAGTAAGGTTTGTACCGGGTCCTCAGGGTGGGCTTGGTACTTTATATCTTTCTTTTTTGCCAGACAGCTCTTTCCGCAAATCGTCGGAAAAAAATGGGAAAAGTCCTGTTGAAATACGTATGAGAGTAGATCAACATGGTATTAATTGGGATCCTTCCACCCGGCCCCAGGGCCATCGCTTTGATTTTACGAAAGAAGATGAAGAAACATTTGGGAAAATGACCCTGGTTCAAATTAAGATAAACAACGCAGATTGAATAACTGAAAACAGATTGCCAAAACTCCCTATCTCGTAATTAATTGTTGGCCGAAGCCGTTATTTTTGCGCCCAAAATTGAATAGTACTGGCGCGTAATAATGTTAATATAGCTTTGGTTGGTAACCCTAACAGTGGTAAGTCCTCCTTATTTAATGCATTAACCGGCCTTAATCAGAAAGTAGGCAATTTTCCCGGTGTTACTGTCGATAAAAAAACAGGCATATCTAATTTAGATGAAAATGCTTCCGCTACTATTATTGACCTGCCCGGCACTTACAGCCTCTACCCGCGCCGCGACGATGAATGGGTAGCTTACAAGGTACTGCTGCATGCTGATGAAAAAATACATCCGGAAATCGTTTTACTCGTTGCCGATGCCAGTAACCTTAAACGCAACCTGCTTTTCTGCAGCCAGGTGATCGATTTAAAATACCCCGTCGTCATTGCGCTTACCATGATGGACCTGGCCCGCAAAAAAGGGATTGAAATTGATGTGGCGGGCCTTTCAACAGAACTAGGTGTGCCGGTTATTGCTGTAAACCCAAGAAAAAATAAAGGCATTGGCGAGTTGAAAAAAGTGCTGGCGCAAACAGCAAAGCTTCGCCAGCAGCCAAATAAAAGGGATTTTATAGATAACCTGGCCCTGGCGCCTGCCGCTATTGAAAAAGTGAAGCAGACTTTGCCGGGCATCAGCAATTATGAAGGCATTCATTACCTCATTAACCATGAAAATTTCGGCTTGCCCGATACCGTGAACGAAGTGATTGAGCAGGCAGAAATTGATAATAACTTTAATCCATCCAAAACCCAGGCAGAAGAAATCCTGCAGCGTTATACTCGTATTAAACAGGTAATGCAGCAAAACGTGGTAGAGCCCGATCCCCTGCAACGCAAATTATTTACCGAGCATCTTGATAATATTCTTTTAAACCGGGTGTGGGGTTATGTAATCCTGCTGGTGGTTTTATTTGTTTTATTTCAAAGTATATTCTCGCTGGCACAATACCCGATGGACTGGATCGATGGCGGTTTTGCGCAAGTGAGCGGCTGGCTTAGTAACACATTGCCTGCTGCGTGGTGGAGCGACCTGCTTATAAACGGGCTGGTGGCAGGGCTTAACGGCATACTTGTTTTTGTGCCGCAGATCATGATATTGTTCGGATTGATAACCATACTGGAAGATACGGGTTACATGGCCCGCATAAGTTTTCTGAGCGATAAACTCATGCGCAAAGTGGGCCTTAACGGCAAAAGCGTAATGCCCATGATCAGTGGTTTTGCCTGTGCTGTGCCGGCCATCATGAGCACAAGGAATATTGAAAACAAGAAAGAGCGGTTGCTCACCATACTGGTTACACCTTTAATAAGCTGCAGCGCCAGGCTGCCTGTTTATACTATTCTTATTGCGCTGGTAATTCCAAACACTTATTACCTGGGCTTTTTAAGCCTCCAGGGTTTGGTAATGATGGGGCTTTACCTTTTGGGAACAGTAATGGCTTTAGTGGTGAGCTATGTATTCAAGTTCATCATTAAAATGAAAGAGAAAAGCTATTTTATTTTAGAACTGCCTGTTTACCGTGCGCCCCGCTGGAAAAATGTAGGTATTACCATGGTGGAAAAGGCAAAAATATTTGTAAGCCAGGCCGGAAGGGTGATTCTTTTTATCAGCCTGATATTATGGTTTCTGAGCAGTTATGGCCCGCCTTCGCGCATGGATGCGGTGAATGAAAAATATACAGTTCAGTTGCAACAGCAAAATATAAGCGAAGATTCTGTTGCTGAAATTGAAAAGCAATATGCATCAGCAAAACTGCAGAATTCTTTTGCAGGCATCCTGGGCAAAACAATAGAACCCGTTATAGAACCCCTGGGTTACGACTGGAAAATCGGCATTGCATTAATAACATCCTTTGCTGCGCGGGAAGTTTTTGTTGGCACCATGGCAACCTTATACAGTGTTGAAGATAAAGATAACAACACCCGCACGTTGCAGGAGAAAATGGAGAGCGCTGTTCATGAAGATGGCCGTAAAGTTTATACGCTGCCCGCAGCTTTATCGTTAATGGTGTTTTATGTTTTTGCCATGCAGTGCATGAGTACACTGGCGATTGTAAAAAGAGAAACCCGTACCTGGAAATGGCCGGTTGTTCAGTTTGTGTATATGACGGGGCTTGCCTATTTAATGAGCCTTCTTGTTTATAACCTGTTTTAATTTCAGGGGTTTCTGAACAACGCAATCAATATTAAATCTACTATTAAAACAGTAACGATTATAATGCTAAGCCTGTTTTGCAATAGCTTGGCCTGCCTGCTTTTTTCACTTCTTGAATTATAAATATTGTGCTGGCCGAAGTAGAGCCATTTGTACAAACTTTTATTAGTCGTGCTTGAAGAAAACAGCACTGTTTTGAGAACGATTAAAATAAGCCCTATTGCAGTAACTGCATAAATGATGTACTGATAAATCATAGCCATTGAATTTTTTTGTTGCAATGGCAAGCAGGTAATTCAGGCAAATTACAAAAATTTACTTTGTATTAAACCTCCGGTATATCAAAATTAATATTCCATTTTTCTTAGTGTGGGTGCTTTAAACCAGGTCACAATAACTACGGCAATCGTCATACAGCCGCCAAATATTACAGAAGGCACAACGCCTAATAATTTAGCCATTAAACCGCTTTCAAACTGGCCAAATTCATTACTGGAATTAATGAACATGGAGTTTACGCTCATTACGCGGCCACGCATATTATCCGGTGTCTTTAACTGCATAATGGTGCCGCGTACAACAACACTTATTCCATCAAGCATGCCACTTATGAGCAGCGCAATAAAAGAAAGTAGAAATAATTTTGATAAAGCAAAGCATACGATGCATACGCCAAAACCAAAAACGGCGAAGAGTAACTTATAACCTTGTTTTCTACGCATGGGAAAAGCCGTGAGCAGTATTACGCTGCAAATGGAACCCATATCCGAAGCGCCGTTCAATATGCCAAAGCCTTCTGAACCAACCTTCAAAATGTCACGGGCAAAAACCGGTACCATAGCAACAGCGCCGCCAAAAAGCACAGCAAATAAATCAAGTGATAACGCTCCTAAAATTACTTTGGTTTTAAAAACAAAGTTCAAGCCTTCCTTTACGCTGTCCCATGTTTTCTTTTCAGTTTTTTTATTTATAGGAGGCTTGGGTTTTATGAAGAAAAGAATGGTAAATGCAATGATTATAAATGCTGCAATTACGCCGAATGTGCCGGTGTTGCCCAGCATAGCAATTAAAAAACCGCCCACGGCATGGCCGGTAACAGAAGCTGAGAGATAAGCGCCCTGGTTCCAGGTGGTGGCATTTTGCAAAACGTTTTTAGGAACCACCTGCGCCAGGATAACATTAAACACCGGCCCGGCAAATGAACGTACAATGCCGGTACCAAAAACAATTGTATAAATTAAAACAGCAATTGTATGGTTTGTAAAAAAACCGCCTGCATGCCTTGTTGAAAGCAATAATAAAATTACTACTGCCAAAAAGTATAATGCTATGCCGCGCAACAGCAATTTTCGCTTTTCACTCAGGTCGATAACGTGGCCCGCATACAAGGCCAGCGAAACAGCGGGCACTACTTCTGATAGCCCTATTAAACCAATAGCGAAAGGTGCGTTGGTTAAATTATAAATCCACCAGCCAAGTAATGTGGTGAGCATTCTTAAGGCCATTACAAAGGCAAACCTTCCCATTACAAGGTTTCTAAATTCGGGAATGCGTACAGCTATAAAAGCACCGGGAGATGTTTGTTGTTCGTCGGTTGTTATTAAGCTCATGCGAAATTCAATAAAGCCGCAACGGCTTTAAAGCAGGCAAAAGTATTTCAAAATTATAATAACCTGCGAGGTCCCGGGGCCTGAAAATTATTTAAAACTGCAGTATAAACGCAGTGCCTTCATCCTTTACACTGTTTACATGAATATTGCCTTTGTGCAGCATCATTATTTGTTTGCATAAACTTAAACCAATGCCGCTGCCGCTTTTTTTGGTGCTGAAGAAAGGAATGAAAATCTTGTCCAGCACTTCGTCTTCAATGCCGCTGCCGTTATCAATAACTTTTATGGCAACGCGGTTATGATCGCCGCGGGTTGCCGTGAGAATAATTTTAGGTTCGGGCGTTTCCTTTACGGCTTCCATGGCATTCAGCAAAAGATTAATAAGCACCTGTTCAATTAAATTAATATCTGCTTCCACCTGCAGCTCCGGGTCTTTTAAAATCACTTCAAGTTCTATATTTTTTTGCTGCAGGGTTGGCTGCATTAAACGATGCTGTGTTTTAAATAAATCCTTCACATAAAACTTCTGTAAATTGGGCGCTGTTATCATGTTAAGGTTGCGATAGGTTTGCGCAAACTTTAATAAGCCCTCGCTCCTGCGCTTAATGGTTTCCATGCCAAGCGAAAGATCTTCCAGCGTTCCGGTTTCATCATCTACTAATTCACTTGAATGCTGCAGCCTGTTTTTTAATGTATCGGCCAAAGATGATATTGGCGCCACAGAGTTCATTATTTCATGCGTCATTACACGCAATAATTTTTGCCATGCCTTGCTTTCGGTTTCATCCAATGCCTCATTCACATTTTGAAAAGCTATCAGCTTATACCTTTTATTATTGGTTTGAAATGCTGTTGCCGAAACAAGTATCTTAAGTACATTCCTGTCAATGTGAATATCTGTAATAGCACTATCGCCGGGTTTAAGGTCCACCACCTGGGCACACAAAACTGCATCGCGTTTATCTAAAGATTGTATGGTTTTGAGATAAGGAATTTTCAACAACTTTTTCAGCGATTCATTCATCCACATCACGTTACCTGTTTCTATTTCATAAGAGAGAATGCCTGTATCCACAAGTTCCAGTATCTTTTGTAGATATTGGTATTGCGTTTCCCGCTCATGGCTGATGAGCTTGAATGCGGAATTAATATCATTAAAACCCTGTCGCAGGTTCTGCACTTCAGCAGGTGCATGCTTTACATCAAAATGCCTTGAAAAATCCCTGTACTGAACGCCCTCCACAAACTGCTGTACTTCAATCTGCGATTTTTTCAAGAATTCATACAACCCATAAGATACGTAAGCTGCACCCAGCAGCACAATAAAGCCAAACAAAAATTGTGACTGCAACAGCAGGTAACAGGCTGCAAATATGAATGCTGAAAGCAGCGAAATGCGGATGATTAACCTTAATCCCGGTCTGTTATATATCATATTTACTTAGCCTCCTGTATAATGCTGTTCTTGTTAAACCCAATTCTTTGGCTGCTTTGGTAATATTGCCATTATGTTTTTCAATAACGTGCAGAATAGTATTTTTTTCGATCGTGCTTAATTTATTATCGTCATGTTCCGGTGTTTGCGTTATGGCGCTTTCAATGGGTGAGAAAAGTAAATCCTTTTCGGTTAGCACTTCGCCATCACTCATAATTATAGCACGTTCCATGGTATATTGAAGTTCCCGCACATTGCCCGGAAAAGGATATTTCATTAGTTTTTCAAGCGCCGACTTATCTAATTCAATTGCGGCTTTCCTGTATTTGGCTGCATATTGTTTGGCAAAATGTTTGGCCAGTAAAATAATATCTTCTTTACGCTGCCGCAAAGGCGGCAGCGTTATTTCAACCGTATTAATGCGATAGATCAAATCTTTCCTGAAACGGTTTTCATTTGCCAGTTCCTGCAGCGGAACGTTGGTGGCACACACCAACCGTATGTCAACTGGAATTGGCTGGTTCGTTCCCAGGCGGGTAACCTGCCTGTTTTGTATAACGGTGAGCAGCTTTGCCTGCTGCTGTAAAGTTATATTGCCTATTTCATCCAGGAATAATGTGCCGCCGTTGGCTGCTTCAATACGGCCAACACGGTCTTCCCGCGCATCTGTAAAAGCGCCTTTTTTATGGCCGAATAATTCACTTTCAAACAAGGTTTCGGTTAAGGCGCCCACATCCACTTTTATAAATGGCTGTTTGGCTCTTAACGATTTTTGATGAATGGCTTTTGCCGTTAAATCTTTACCGGTACCGTTCTCTCCCAGAATTAAAATATTGGCATCGGTGGGTGCTATTTTTTCAATCTTGAAAAAAATATTCTTCATGGCCTCGCTTTCAGCGAGCAGTTCTGTGCCAATTAAACTTTCTGCGCCTTCTTTATGAGCGGCTTCACCCGCGGCGCGTTTGGTTTTTTTAATGATGTCTGAAATGTTTGATATCAGCTTTTCATTATGCCAGGGTTTCAAAATAAAATCTGAGGCGCCTTCCTTTAACGAACGAACCGCAAGGTCTATATCGCCGTAAGCTGTTATCATTATAACGGAAACGTCCTTGTTCAGTTCTTTAATCCTTTTGAGCCAATAAATGCCTTCGTTGCCGGTGTTGATGGATGACTTAAAATTCATGTCGAGCAATACGAGGTCGAAAGTGTTTTCTCTTAAAAGGGCCGGAAGGTTTTCAGGATTCTTTTCTGTTACCACCTTTTTCACTTCTGTTTTTAATAATAGCCTCACCGCAATTAAAACGTCCGGATCATCGTCAATTACAAGTATAGATGTATTTTTCAAGCTCATTTTCCTGGTGCAATTTTTAAATTAATTAAAGTAGGACTGTACAATTTATTTACTGCGGCATTTAAAACATTTGGCATACCACAACGCTAAAATATTGGTTTTTAACTACTGACTGGTTTTTAGCGCTTTTTACCTGTATCAAAACCGGACAGTTTTTGTGTCACAAGCGAACAACAGCGTTAAGACAGTTTGGTATAAGGTATTGTTTTTCAACGGGATTTTAAAATTGGCACTTCGCTTTCTTTGCTATTGGCACAAAGATTTTTTATGCAACCGAAAAAAGAAAATTATTGGTTTATGTTCAGGTGGCTGTTGTTGCTGAATGTGGTTTTAATAACTGCCATTGTGCTGGCGCACCCGGCTAAAAATAATACCGTGAAAAACGATGAGCCTTGTTGCAATTCAAAAAAAATAAAGGCTGAAGTGCTTAATGCAATAACCGTAAGATTAATGTAATAAAACAAATTTTAAAGTGGACAGAGTTATACAAAAGAAAAGATGGACAACTAAGAGAATTCTCACTATTGCGGGAATTGCAGCTATTGTGCTATTAATTGCAGGCAGCATTTATTTTACCAGCGGTGGTAATAAATTAAATGTTGATACGGAACGCATTACCATAAGCGAGGTAACCAAAGGCAAGTTCCAGGAAAATATTCCGGTTAATGGCGTGGTGCTGCCGCAAACAACTATTTATCTCGATGCGGTTGAAGGCGGCCGCGTGGAAGAAAAATATGTGGATGATGGCGCCATGATGAAAAAAGGCGAGCCTATTCTGCGTTTATCCAACACCGATTTGATGATGAACATGATGACCCAGCAAAACCAGGTGTATAATACGTTAACCCAAATGCAGATTAACAATAATGCAGCCTTGCAGAATACGGTAAGCAAGCAAACGGCTATGGCAGATGTGGAAAGCCAGTTTAAGGAAGCCGAACGCATTTATAACCTGAACAAAGACCTCTACGCTAAAAAGGCAATTGGTTCACAGGATTTTAAAAAGGCAGAAAACGACTATAATTATTATTTGCAAAAAAAGAAGCTTACTGAACAAATTCTGCAGCAGGATTCTGCTTCCAGGGAGCAGCAGGCAAAACAAGACAGGCAATCTTACAAAGGTTCTCAGGAAGCCCTGGAAATAATGCAAAAAAAGGTGGGCGATTTAATTGTGCGTGCCCCGGTTGATGGCCAGCTAACATCTTTAGATGCAGAAGTGGGCCAGAATAAAAACAAAGGTGAACGTTTAGGCCAAATTGATGTAATGGGTGGTTACAAAGTACGTGTGGATGTAGACGAACATTATATCTCGAGGATTTATACCGGCCTGCGCGGCACCTTCACTTTTGCCGACAGCAATTATGTGCTCGAAATAAAAAAAGTTTATACACAGGTAACGAATGGCCGCTTCCAGGTAGATATGGAATTCGTGGGCAAAGTGCCAAAAGGCATCCGCCGCGGGCAAACGCTGCAGATATTACTGGCATTGAGCGATGAACGTACAGCCATACTGTTACCACAGGGTGGTTTCTACCAGCAAACCGGCGGTAACTGGATATTTAAAGTGAGTGCAGATGGCAGCAGGGCTTACCGCGTAGACATTCAGCTTGGCAATAAAAACACAGATTATTATGAAGTACTAAGCGGTTTGCAGCCCGGCGATAAAGTGGTTACATCAAGCTATGAGAACTATGGCACGGATATGCAGGAGCTGGTGCTGAAAGGCAAGTAACTATCAGCCATCAGAAATCGGCTATCAGAGGAGCAACTCCTTAATTGATTTTTTTTTCTGATAGCTGATGGCTGACATCTGATAGCCGGTAACCCGTTACAGCTTGTCGTGATAAGAATAAATCATCTTTCTTATTTCAATGATTTCTGTAACAAGTTCTTTGAACAAACGTTCATCAATAAAACTTAAATCTTTACTTAAGATTAATTGATAGTGGACCTCTGAAGAGGAACCTGCTGCTATAGTTAAAACCTTTTTAATTCGGCTACAGATTCCCTGCCGCAACCTTCAGCAATATTTGTAGGAACGGACGATGCGGAACGCTTCATTTGGGGTACTAATCCAAATAATTCATCTTTTGGAAAAGACTGGGTTAACTTATAAATTTTAATTGTAAATGCATGACTTTTTTGCCAGAAATTAAGCGATTCAAAATTTCGCATAAACAGATAGTTTAAAAGGTTAAAAAAATTAATTAAAAATAAATATTATTAAAGTCTTCTTAGGCTGATTTCTGATAGCTGAAAGCTGACAACTTCTAAAACAACCAAACATGATAAAGATTTCAGAACTCGAAAAAGTTTACCGCACCGAAGAAGTAGAAACCGTTGCGCTGAATAAATTATCCTTCGAAGTAAAGGATGGAGAATTTGTTGCCGTAATGGGCCCTTCCGGCTGCGGCAAATCTACACTGCTTAATATTCTTGGCCTGCTCGATGACCCTGATGCCGGGAGCTTTCTTTTTAATAATATTGAAGTAGCGCATTTCAACGAACGCAAACGTGCCGACCTGCGCAAGCATAACATAGGTTTCGTATTTCAGAGCTTTAATTTGATTGATGAATTAACGGTATTTGAAAATGTGGAGCTGCCATTGATTTACACAGGCGTTAAAACCGCTGAAAGAAAAAAACGGGTAGAAGAAGTATTGGATAAAGTGCAGATCATGCATCGCCGCAATCACTACCCGCAGCAGTTATCAGGCGGTCAGCAACAGCGTGTGGCCGTAGCAAGAGCCGTTGTAAATCATCCTAAATTAATTCTTGCGGATGAGCCCACCGGTAACCTCGATTCAAATAATGGTAATGAAGTAATGCAGCTGCTTACAGAATTAAATGAACAGGGCACAACCATCGTAATGGTTACACACAGCGAACACGATGCACGTTACAGTCACCGCATCATCCGCATGCTGGATGGACAAACGGTTACAGAGAATATATTGATATAAAAGCCCATCCAAACCTTCCCTTTGGGAAGGCTTTGCAAGCCACAGAGTATCTAACAAGGTTAAATTATTCACGTTCTAAAAAGTCCGCTCTTTTGGAGCGGATTTAGGAAAGGCTGGCTGTCATGTTTAACAATTATCTTAAAATAGCCTGGCGCAATTTACGGCGCAGTAAAGGCTTTACGGTTATTAACATCCTTGGGCTTACCATTGGTATTACCTGTACTATACTAATTTTATTGTGGGTGCAGGATGAACTTACGTATGATAAGTTTCAAAAAAACTATGATAATATTTACCAGGTTATTGCCAACCGCGATTTTAACAACCAGGTTTTTACAGACAGGAGTATGGCGTTGCCGCTTGCCGATGCACTTGAAAAAGACCTGCCGCAGATAAAACATGCAGTAGTTACAACATACCCCCAACAAAACCTGCTTGCTTATAATAATAATAAAATAAAAAAAGAGGGCTACTACGTAAGCGATCATTTCTTTGATATTTTTTCCTGGCAGTTTGTAAAAGGCAATGCTGCAACAGCCTTAAAAGACCCTAACTCCATTATACTTACCGAAGATGCTGCCAAAGCATTTTTTGGTGATGCGGACCCTATTAACAAAGTACTGACAATTGACAATAAACAATCGGTTAAGGTGGCTGCAATAGTTAAACAGGCGCCCGCCAATTCTACTTTCGCGTTCGACTGGATAATGCCTTTCAACTATAACGATCCGGGTACAAAAGCTTCTATGAATGAATGGATAAATTCTTCATGGAATGTGTTTATACAGGCAATGCCGAATGCCGATACCGCCCGTTTAAACAAAGACATTACCAGGATTAAAAGGTCGCATGGCAATGATAAAATCAGCAGCTATTTTGTTTTTCCCATGAGCCGCTGGCATTTGTACAGCGATTTTGAAAACGGCAAAAACACCGGCGGCATGATTGAATACGTGCGGCTGTTTTCTATTATTGCGGTTATTATCCTGCTGATTGCCTGCATTAATTTTATGAACCTTTCTACCGCAAGAAGCGAAAAGCGGGCAAAAGAAGTTGGCATAAGAAAAACGCTGGGTTCAAACAAAAAACAATTAATCTTCCAGTTTTACTGTGAGTCATTTATTATAACCCTGATTGCTTTTGTTCTTGCACTTATTGCAGTTGTCTTATTACTACCATCATTCAACGTGATGATTGATAAACATCTTTCTTTAAATATCATACAGCCTGCATTCTGGATAATGGCCTTCAGCATTATTTTGTTTACTGCTTTTATTGCCGGCAGTTATCCCGCATTATATCTTTCTTCCTTCAATCCGGTAAAGGTTTTAAAAGGCACCGTCATTTCCGGCAAAAAAACAATTTTGCCAAGGCATATACTTGTTGTTTCGCAGTTTGTAATCTCTATATTACTTATATCTGCTACTATTATTGTTTACCAGCAGATACAACATACAAAAGACCGTGATATGGGTTATAATCCCAACGGACTTGTAATGATTTCTTCCACACCTGATGTTGACAAAAACTTTGCTGTTATAAAACAGCAGTTACTTGCATCCGGTATTATAACGGGCGTTACAAGAACATCATCGCCGATCACTGAAGTTTGGTGGAATACAGGAGCGCCGGATTATGATGGAAAACCTGCGAATGCCAATATTATTATGGGCGGCCTGGCAACCGATGTGGATTTTGCCAAAACAATGAACGTAAAGCTGTTGCAGGGGCACGATTTTACAGGAACGCCGGCCGACTCAACCTCGATGATATTGAACAAAGCGGCAGTAGAAGCAATGAAGCTGAAGAACCCGGTTGGCATGCAAATGCGTTATGGTAAAACCTATACGGTAATTGGTGTAACAGATAACGTAATTATGACATCGCCGTTTGAACCGGCGTTCCCGATGCTGACGGTTTATGATGGAAGCAGTTCCGGCATGGTTACAATGCGTATAAAAAGCGGCGTGCCTGCACAAAAAGCGATAGCCTTATTGGAAACAGTGTTTAAAAAAAATAATCCTTCGGTGCCGTTTGAATACCAGTTTGTGGACCAGGAGTTTCAAAAGAAATTTATAACGGAAGAATTAATTGGGAAGCTCTCTAATATTTTTTCCGTGCTGGCCATTTTTATTTGCTGTCTTGGGCTTGCAGGGCTGGCGTCATTTACCATAGAAAAACGTTTTCGCGAAATAGGCGTGCGCAAAGTGCTGGGCGCAAGCCTTCAGCAATTGCTGGTGCTTATTTCAAAAGAATTTTTAAAGCTTGTTGTAATTGCTTTTGTAATTGCTGCACCTCTTACCTATTGGCTGATGAGCAACTGGCTGCATAATTATAATTATCGCATTACTATACACCTGTGGCTTTTTGCTATAGTTGGAATTGCCATGCTGGCATTAACCTTAATTGTGGTGAGCTTAAATACAATAAGGGCGGCGATGGCCAATCCTGTCAAGAGTTTGCGAACGGAATAATAAACGGCTATGGCTGATAGCCAAAAGCAATTGCCTTTTTATAAAAATGTAAAACCATACAAAGTGCTTAATAACTTTTTCAAAATTGCATTGAGAAACCTTTGGAAAAACAAGGGTTTTTCGTTTATCAATATCGCGGGCCTTGCTGTGGGCATGGCAAGCGCCATACTCATTTTATTATGGATACAAAATGAAATGAGCCACGATAAATTCTATGCAAAAGCAGACAGGATTTACACCTTAAACAACCGCGATAAATTCAATGGTGAATTATGGGCCTGGAATACAACGCCTAAAATTCTGGCACCTACCATAAAGCTCGAATTCCCCGATGTTGAAGAGGCCGTTCGTTATAACCAGGCAACTTTTCTGTTTACCGTTGGCGAAAAACACCTAAACATCCGCGGTGCATTCAGCGATTCCGGCTTTTTCCGGGTGTTTGATTTTCCTTTTATAAAAGGCAATGCCAACCATGCATTGGACAAAATCAACAGCATTGTTATTACAGAAGATCTTTCCAAAAAATTATTCGGTAACGATGATGCATTTGGCAAGGTTATTAAAATTGACAGCTCCGATTATTTTACAGTAACCGGTGTAATGAAAAACCTCCCTAATAATACAAGCTTCGATTTTGAATACTTATTGCCCTGGGCTTACATGAAAAAAATTGGCTGGAGCGATGAATACTGGGGCAATAATTCGGTAAGAAGTTATGTATTGTTAAAGCCGAATGTAAAGCAGGCCGATTTTGACAGGAAGATTAAAAATGTAACCATCGATCACACAAAAAACGGTGAAGACCCGTCTACCACGCAGGTGTTTACACAGTTGTTTAAAGACCGTTGGCTATACTCCAAATCAGTAAATGGCCAGTATGTAGGCGGCAGGATTGAAACAGTGAAATTGTTCTTTATCATTGCCGCATTCATTCTTTTAATTGCCTGCATCAACTTTATGAATTTAAGCACGGCACGCAGTGAAAAGCGGGCGAAAGAAGTAGGCATACGCAAGGTGGCCGGCGCTTATAAATCATCGCTGGTAGGCCAGTTCATCGGCGAAAGCATTTTCCTCGCTTTCCTGGCATTTATATTGGCGGTTATTATTGTTGAAATAAGTTTACCCGGTTTCAACCATCTTGTTGATAAAAAATTATATATCGATTTCAGTAATGCTTACTTCTGGTTGTTTGCGGTTGGCTTTATTATATTCACCGGCGTACTGGCAGGCAGTTATCCTGCATTTTATCTTTCTTCATTCAAACCTGTAAGTGTCTTGAAAGGCACATTTAAAGCCAGCCATGCGTTGGTAACACCGCGAAAAGTATTGGTGGTTTTACAGTTCACTTTTGCCATAGCCTTAATTATATGCACCATTATAGTTGGCCGGCAGATAAACTATGCGCAGGCCCGCGACGCGGGTTATGTACGTGATAAACTGGTTTATACTTTCATACAGGGTGATGTTGAAAGGCATTATGATTTGATAAGAAATGATTTGCTGAGCAGTGGCGCCGCTGTGGCTGTTACAAAATCCATGAGCCCGATCACGCAACGATGGAGTGATAGCTGGGGCTGGAAATGGGATGGCTCTACGGGCGCAGATGATAAAACAGATTTTGTGATGATGGCTGCCGACGCAGATTTTGCAAAAACAATGGGCATTAAATTAGTGGAAGGCAGGGATATAGATGTGTATAAATACGCCACAGATTCCACGGCTGCTTTGCTTAATGAATCTGCAGTTAAAATCATGCGGTTAAAACATCCTGTGGGCGCTGTAATTAAAGGCCAGGGTGTAGACTGGCATGTGGTGGGTGTAATGAAAGACTTCATTTATGAATCACCTTATGAAAAGGTGAGCCAGTTAATTGTGATGGGACCAAAATCATGGTTCAATATCATTCACTTTAAATTAAATCCTGCCAATTCCACAGAGAAAAATTTAAAGCTGGCAGAAGACGTATTTAAAAAATATAACCCTCAATATCCTTCCACATTCAATTTTGCAGATGAAGGGTATGCTTTAAAATTCCAGGAAGAAAAACGCATTGGCACATTGGCAGCTTTGTTTGCAGGCTTAACCATTTTTATTTCATGCCTGGGTTTATTTGGCCTTGCAACGTATATGGCCGAAAACCGCATAAAAGAAATTGGCGTACGCAAAGTATTGGGCGCATCGGTAGCAAGTATCACCACTTTATTATCCAAAGACTTTTTAAAGCTGGTTATTATTTCAATAGTGATTGCAACACCAATAGCGTGGTGGGCTATGTATGAATGGCTTAGCAATTACACTTATAAGATTGGCATTGAATGGTGGGTATTTGTGGCTGCAGGTTTGTTATCTGTTGTTATTGCATTGCTCACAGTGAGTTACCAGGCTATAAAAGCGGCGGTTTCAAATCCGTCAAAATCATTGCGCACAGAGTAGTTTGTATGAACGGGATTTTGGCAGATTAAAAAAGATTCTTAGGGTTATAAAGTACATAAAAAAGAACCCGGCAGATGCCATGAAAATATACAGCAGAAGGGAGTGACACAACCGGCGATGCCAAGAAGAACATAGCTGATAACAAAAAATTAAAACCGCATTGGTTCCAGATGTAAAATTAAAATTCAAATAGTTGTCCCGCCTTGACTTTTGAGTTTTGATTTACAATTTAAAATGTTTTTATGTTTAAAAATTATCTCACCATTGCGTGGCGCAACCTGAAGCGCAACAAAATCTATTCATTTATCAACATTGCGGGTTTAAGCATAGGCCTGGCTTGTGCCATGCTCATTATTTTATATGTTAAGGATGAAGTAAGCTTTGATAAATTTCATCATAACGTAAACAACATTTACCGCATTGTTTCCAAAAACAAGCATAACGGCCAGGAATATAAAAGCAGTAACACGGGTTATTTGCAGGGACCGCGGTTTGCTCAAAATGTGCCGGGCATAGAAAGTTTTGTGCGCGTGCAAAGCGGCAGGGAAGACATACAATTGGGCAATGATGTTAAGAGCCAGGATGTGTTATATGTTGATTCAGTTTTCTTCAATGTATTTACTTTTCCGCTGCTGCATGGCGATGCCAAAACCTGTTTAAAAGACCCTTCTTCCATTGTTATTTCAGAAGATGAAGCAATAAAACATTTTGGTACCAAAGATGCTGTTGGTAAGATATTAATGTTGAAAAATGATTCAGCATTTACACCGCATAAGGTAACAGCTGTTGCCAAACGCAGCCCGCAAAACTCATCCATACGTTTTGATATTTTATTACCATTTAAAGTATCTGATGCTGATGCACAGAACAACGATAACTGGTACAGTTTCTTTTTAAACACATTTGTTGTGGTCAATCCCAACAGCAATGTTGCAGCTATTGACAGCAACATGCAAAAGTTTTATGTGGCAGATGCTTCTAAAACTTTTAAAGCCATGATTGAAAAATATGGCGGCGGCCCGGATGCATCAATGGGCACTTATTACCTGCAGCCCTATACGGATATTCACATGAACAAGGAGCTGTCTGCACAAAACGGCATGGTGCATGCAAGCAACCCTACCTACTCTTATATTCTTTCAGGCATTGCCTTGTTCGTATTGCTCATAGCCTGTATCAATTTCGTAAACCTTACGGTGGCCCGTTCTGTAAAACGCGCCAAAGAAATAGGTATCCGCAAGGTGGTTGGCGGCGGCAGGAAGCAATTGATATTCCAGTTTCTCGGTGAATCATTTTTGCTTTGTTTTATTGCTTTTGCATTTGCCTTATTGCTGGTGCAATTAATATTACCTGTATTTAATGATCTCGCCAATAAAGCCTTATCCGTTGTTTATTTGTTTGATACCAAACTGATAGCCGGTTATATTGTTCTATTCTTTTTAACGAGTTTGCTGGCCGGTTTTTATCCCGCTCTTGTATTATCAGGTTATAATCCTGTTGAAACATTATACAGCCGTTTTAATATTAAAGGGAAAAGTTATTTGCAGAAATCATTAGTGGTTTTGCAGTTTGCACTTGCATCTTTTTTAATTATTGCAACGCTCACTATTTACCGCCAGTTTAATTTTCTTACACATACAAATCCTGGTTATGATGACAGTAATATTATTGAAGTGCATAAAGACAATATAAAGCGCGACGAAGCGGTTGTTTTTAAAAATGAGTTGCTGAAGAATCCAAATATTATTGGTGTTGCCTTAAAGAACGGCGGCCAATGGATGACAGGCGCCAGGACAGGTACCGATTCCAGTATTCAGTTTGATTATGAAACGGTGGATGAATCGTACATACCCATGATGAATATCCCAATAATTAAAGGAAGGAATTTTTCAAAAGATTATCCTGGCGATGCTGCCAATTCAGTACTCGTAAATGAATCTTTTGTGCAGAAAGCCGGCTGGAAAGAGCCGGTTGGCGAAATCGTAAATTTCTTTTATAACAACAATGAAATTTATCATGTGGTTGGCGTGGTAAAAGATTACCATAATAAATCGCTGTATCAAAAAATAGGGCCGCAGTTATTCACCATGAAGAAGGATAACTCTTATGGCTTGTATGACATAAAATACAAACCCGGCACTGAAACGCAAACATTAAATTTTATACGGAAAACATTTAAACAGGTCTATCCTTTAAGCCCATACGATTATGTTTTTAAAGATGAGCAACGCAGAAACGAATATGAATCAGAAGCTAAATGGAAACAGATTATTTTGTTTGGCGCTGTGCTCACCATATTCATTTCCTGTATTGGATTATTTGGCTTGTCTGTACTGTCGGCTGAAAAACGTACAAAAGAAATTGGTATAAGAAAAGTATTGGGCGCATCTGTAAACGTCGTTGTTATCATTCTTTCAAAAGACTTTTTAAAACTGGTGGCCATTGCACTCGTTATTGCAATACCGGCGGCCTATATGGCAAGCGATAAATGGCTGCAGAATTATCCATACCGCATTACACAAAGCTGGTGGTTATTTACTGGCGCTGCATTCCTTGTGATATTAATTGCATTGATAACCGTAAGTTTCCAGGCGGTAAGGGCGGCAGTGGCGAACCCGGTGAAGAGCTTGCGGACGGAATAGCAATAAAATTTACGGTCAGTTATAAACAGGCTCCTGAGGTTTCCGGGAAAAGCCTTCAGGGGGTTACTGTCCGCTCCTAAGATTGAAACCGTACGTTATCGCACAGTTTCTATACCGGATTGTATTTCAACTTATTGAGAATTAATTTTTTATCCCTTGGCATAGCTGTTGAAAGCTGAATTAGGCCTGTTTGAAAGAATACAGAATTTGTATACGGACAGCGATAAGCAAATTCCAACATCATGCTACAGAATTATTTCAGAACCGCCTGGCGAAACCTCACCCGCAATAAGGTGTATTCATTTATTAATATCGCCGGCATTACTATAGGCCTTGCCGCTTTTTGGTTAATTGCTTTATATGTGGGTGATGAATTGAGCTACGACCGCTCGTTTACCAATGCTGATCGTATTTACCGCATAGCTCAGCATGCCAACTGGGAAGGCGGGAGTATGAACCTCGCATTAAACCCGCCGCCACTCGGCCCTGCAATAACAGAAAAATTTCCGGAAGTGGAACAGGTTGTCCGCATAGATGCAGAAGGCGGCGGTGTAATAAAATTTAATAAAGAAGCCTTTAAACAAAACGATATTCTCTTTGCCGATAACAACTTCTTTAAAATATTCAGCTATACCTTTTTATATGGCGATGCGGCTTCGGCCTTATCCCAGCCAAATTCAACGGTTATAACAGAAAGCCTTGCAAAGAAAATATTTGGCGGTGTAGCACAAGCCCTTAATCAAACTATATATTTTGGCGACAGCGAGCCTGTAAAAATTACCGGCGTTATAAAAGATGTTCCGCAGAATTCACACCTGCAGTTCAGCGGCATCCGTTCCATGTATGTTGTTTCAAACGATCAGAACACCTGGCAAAACCTTTACATGTATGATTACATACTTTTAAAGAAGGGTGTTGATGTAAATGCGTTTGGGAAAAAACTGAATGCATTCGGCATGCAGACAATTGCCAAAGAAATGGGCATTAAGGATTATCGTATGGAACTGCAGCCATTAACTTCTATTCACCTTCACTCCAACCTTCAATATGAGTTAAGCACTAACAGCAGCATGAGCCGCGTTTACATTTTCATTGCTATCGGTATTTTAATTTTATTGATTGCACTTATTAATTACATGAACCTTTCCACAGCACGTTCTGCAGTGCGGGTAAAAGAAATTGGCATAAGAAAAGTCATCGGTTCATCCCGCGGTAACCTTGCCGGTTTGTTTATTGCAGAAGCTTTGCTGGTTACATTCATTGCAGCTTTTATTGCAATATTCCTTGTTGAAGCAAGCATGCCCTTCTTTAATAACATAGCGGGCAAAGAGTTAGATATATGGCGCTTCGGAATATACCCTACTATCGGGTTTGTAATTGTATTTGCTTTGCTCGCCGGTCTTATAAGCGGCAGTTATCCTGCATTGTTCCTGTCACGTTTTAAAATGATACCATCATTAAAAGGCCAGTTGGGCAATATGCAAACAAGTGCATTGCTGCGCAAATCCCTTGTAGTATTCCAGTTTGTAATAGCAGTATTTCTTATAAGCGGCTCCTTTATTATTTACAAACAAATGCAGTATGTAAATAATAAAGACCTTGGCTTTAATAAAGCGCAGGTATTAACCTTTCATATTGATGATATGAAAGTGCGTAGTGAAATTCCCGCCCTTAAAAATGCATTGCTTCAAAGCCCGCTTATTGAAGATGTTGCCGTTGCGGGAAATGCTATTGGCGATAACTATCTCGGCGGCCACGATTTTGCATTTGAAAAGAATGGCGTGATGCAATCATCATCCACCATGGCAAAACAATTATATGTGGATGATGATTTTCTAAAGACCATGAATATTCAATTATTGCAGGGCAGGAGTTTTTCAAAAGATATGCAAACGGATCAATATGGCACTATGCTTATTAATGAAACATTAATGAAGCAACTGGGCTATACAAATGCCGTTGGGAAAAAATCTGAATACCGGGTAAACCGGTTTACAGAAATGAGCCATCGCAATATTATTGGTGTTGTAAAAGATTTTCATTTTTCATCGCTGCAACATAAGATAGAGCCGATGGTATTAATGCTGCCGCCGGCAGCCAATGAACAGGATAACCTTTATGTAAGAATTGCGAAAGGTAAAATTGCAGCGGGGCTTGATTATCTTAAAAAAACATACGCAAAATTTGATCGCCAGAATACGGCTGATTTTAATTTCCTTGATGAAGCTTTTGCCAAACAATATGCGGCAGAACAAAAACAGGAACAGCTTTCATTTGTATTTACCCTGCTTGCTTTTATAATAGCCTGTTTGGGTTTAACAGGACTTGTAATGTTTACAGTGTCGCAGCGTGTAAAAGAAATCGGTATAAGAAAAGTACTGGGCGCATCGGTTAGTTCTGTAACCCTCATGCTTGGTAAAAGCTTTATGCAACTGGTGTTGGTAGCAACTGTAATTGCAATGCCGGTTGCCTGGTTTGCCATGCATAAATGGCTGCAGGATTTTGCTTACAGGATAGATATTAAATGGTGGATGTTTTTAATACCGGGATTAATGGCCGTAGGCATAGCATTAATTACGGTTTGTGCACAGGCAGTAAAGGCGGCATGGGTAAACCCGGTGAAGTCGTTGCGAACTGAATAAAAACTTTCGGAAACCCTGTAAATTTTCCAAAAGCTAAAAGCAGCCGCTAACTAATAATTAAAAAATAAAATGTTTAAAACATATTTAAAAACAGCGTGGAGAAACCTGCAGCAGCATAAAAGCAATTCTTTTATAAACATTGCAGGCCTTACGGTTGGCTTTGCTGCTTTCCTGCTTATTTTCCTGGTAATTCAATATGAGCAAAGCTTTGAAGATTTTCACGAAAACAAAAATGAAATATACCGCGTGGTGCGTATTGGCCGTGCCAAAGAAAACCGTGAATACAGAACCGGCGTTCCTCTCCCGGTAACGCAGGCTATCCGCTCCAATTTCCCGCAACTTAAAAATGTAGCAGCTATCTCCGGCGATAATGATGTACAGGTAAGTATAACGGGCACAGATGGATCAGTGCTGAAAAATTTCAAGGAACAGCATGTAATGATTGCAGAGCCGTCGTTTTTCCAGATGTTCAATTTTCCGTTTATTGCCGGCAACAGTAAAACAGCGCTGAACGATGTAAATACAATACTGCTTACAAAGGACGTTGCAAAAAAATATTTTGGAGACTGGCATGCTGCAATGGGGAAAACGGTGAAAGTGTACGGCGAAATAATGAAGGTAACGGGCGTTTTGGATAACCTGCCTGTCAATACAGACTTTCCATTAAGCGTTGTTGTATCTTATGCAACGCTGATGAAATTTTCAGATCCCAATGACTGGGGCAGTATTTCAGATGAGAATTATTGTTTTGTGCAGCTTAATAAAAACGCCTCCAGAGAGCAGTTCGATAAATTATTAAGCCAGTTTACTGATAAATATATCAAGCCTGTTAATCCCGGTTATTTTCTTTCATTACAACCATTAAAAGAAATTCATTTCGATAACCGGTATGGCAATTTTACAGGCAGAACATTTAGCGAAGACCTTATTCTTGCGCTAAGCATTATTGGTATTTTTTTGCTGGTAATTGCCTGTGTAAACTTCATTAATGTAACTACGGCCCAGGCAATAAACCGGGCGAAGGAAGTGGGCGTAAGAAAAGTATTAGGCAGCAGCCGCAAGCAACTTGTAATGCAGTTTTTGGGCGAAACAGGCATTACAACATTCATTGCTTTACTTGGGTCCGTTATTGTTGCACTGGCTTGTTTATCGTTAGTAAATTCTCTGCTCGGCGTTCATATTACTTCTGCCAGTTTATTTACCTCAAAATTTATTACGGGCATACTGGCTGCATTTGTTGTTGTTACATTTTTATCGGGGTTCTATCCTGCATTGGTTTTATCAGGATTTAAGTCGGTTAATGTTTTAAAAAGCGCGGTAACCGTGAGCGGCAATAAGGGAATTTCATTAAGACGGGGGCTGGTTGTATTTCAATTTGTAATAGCACAATCACTTATTATCGGCACCCTGATCGTTGCATCGCAAATGAATTATTTCCGCAATGCAGATTTAGGTTTTGATAAGCATGCGGTTATTAATGCCAGCTTTCCAAAGGACAGTATCAGTAAAACAAAAATGGATTTTATTAAAAATGAAATAGGGAAAATAAACGGTGTGCAGCAGGTAAGTTTTAGTGTATTTATGCCTTCAGGCGGTGGCGGCTGGGCCACTGATTTGCGAACGGTTGAAAACACCGACATGCAAAAACCAAATATGATTGTGCAAATGAAACCGGCAGATACAGCCTTCTTTAATTTGTATGATTTAAAACTGGTTGCGGGCAGAAAATATTTTGCATCGGATACAATTCGTGAATTTGTAGTAAACGAAACAGTAGTAAGAAACCTTGGATTGACTTCTCCCGATAAAGCTATTGGTAAAATGATATCTGTTGCAGGAAAGCTTGCACCCATTGTTGGCGTGGTGAAAGATTTTCATACCTTCTCATTGCGCGATGCCATCAGCCCAACCGTTTTAACTGCAATGAAGCCGCAATACGGTGTTGCCAACATTAAGATTGATATGCAAAAAGCAAAATCGGTGATTGGTGATCTTAAAAAATTATGGGGCAAATATTATCCTGATTATGTTTTTGAATATGGCTTTCTTGATAAAACTTTAGAATACTATTACCAACAGGAAAATGAGTTAGCTGTTTTGTATAAAATATTTTCAGGTATTGCCATTGTTATTTCCTGTCTTGGCTTGTATGGTTTAATTTCTTTTATGGCAGTTCAGCGCAGGAAGGAAATTGGTATTCGCAAAGTACTTGGTGCGCCAGTACGTGATATCGTGGTGATGCTTTCAAAAGAATTTACGTTTTTAATTGTTATTGCATTCCTGATTGCATCGCCAATAGCATGGTATTACATGCATCAATGGTTGCAACAATATGCTTATCGTATTGATATTAATTATTGGTTTTTTATTGCCACTATTTTTTGCTCATTAATTATAGCATGGCTTACTGTTGGCTACACAGCAATAAAAGCTGCATTGGCAAACCCGGTGAAGAGTTTAAGAACAGAGTAAAAACTTTTGGAAGCTTAAGACTTTTCAAAAGTTATAATGATGAAGGTAAGTGCTAAATAAAGAGAATGCTAAATTAAATAACGTGAAGTTAAAAGCCTGCAGCTCAAAGCTTGCTGCCAATAAAATATATTAATAGAAATTAAAAGCATGCTTAGAAATTATTTCAGGATCATCCGTCGTAACATGGCCCGCAATAAAGCGGTTACTTTCATCAACATTGCGGGGCTCGCATTGGGAATGGCCGTAACCATCATTATAAGCTTATGGATATGGCGGGAATTATCGTTCAATAAAAACTTTTCTAATTATAAAAGCATTTCGCAGGTTATGCTTACAGGCACTTTCAGTGGTGAAGTAAGCACAGATGTGGGTTGTTCAATACCATTGGCTGCCGAACTAAAAAACAGGTTTGGTTCAGATTTTAATCAGGTGGCGCTTACATCGAAAGCAGAGGATCATATCATTGCAATCAACGATGCGAAACTCAGTGCCAATGGCATTTTTGCGCAGCCCGGATTTCTCGATATGCTGGGTTTCTCTGCCTTGAAAGGTTCTGTAAAAACACTGGATGACCCTTCATCAATTATCATTAGCGCCTCGCTTGCAAAGGCCCTGTTTGGCGATAAAGATGCCGTTGGAAAAATCATTAAAATTGACAATAAGAGCAACCTGGAAATAACAGGCATTTATAATGATCTTCCTTCAAACTCTTCTTTTGCCAATCTGAAATATATCGGGTCCTGGAATTATTTTATGCCAAAAGGCGATGAAAAAAATGATGCCTGGAATGTTTGCTGGTATAATTTATATGTGCAATTGAATAAGGGTATTCATAACGATGATGTATCCCAAAAAATAGCCGGTTTGATGAGCGAGCATCTTACAGATATCAAACCTGTGTTATTGCTTCACCCGATGGAAAAATGGCATTTGTATTCAACTTTTACAAATGGTGTAAATACAGGCGGCCAGATTCAGTATATATGGATGTTTGGTTTGATAGGATTTTTTGTGTTGCTGCTGGCATGCATCAATTTTATGAACCTTTCTACAGCACGCAGCAGCAAGCGTGCAAAGGAAGTAGGTATTTTGAAAACAATTGGTTCGGCAAAAAAACAATTGGTACTCCGCTTCCTTGGCGAATCAATTATTATAACAATTATTGCATTTATTATCAGCCTTGTTTTAGTACAAATTAGTTTGCCCTGGTTCAATACACTTATCAGCGCTGATATTGCAATACCATTCAATAATATTTATTTCTGCATTGCCTGCATTTCATTTGTATTAACCACGGGCATTGCAGCGGGCCTCTATCCTGCATTTTATCTTTCATCTTACAAGCCTGCTAAAGTATTGAAAGGTGGTTTCCAGGCCGGAAAAGCCGCAGCTACTTCACGAAAAGTATTGGTAATAGTGCAATTCTTTACCTCCGTCTTTTTAATAACTTCAACACTTATTGTTTTAAAACAGTTGAATTATGCCAGGAACAGGCCGTTAGGTTATTCAGCAAATGGGTTAATAAATATTGCAATTAAAACGCCTGAATTGCAAACACATTATAATGCTTTCAGAAATGACCTGTTGCAGTCCGGTGCTGCTGTTAATATTGCAACATCTTCAGCGCCTGTAAACCAGTTAAAATTATCAGCAGGTGGATATTCATGGGATGGATTAGATCCCGACGTGCAGCCGGTTTTTGGCACCGTATCAGTTACAGAAGATTTTGCCAATACGGTACAATGGCGTTTTATAAAAGGAAGGAATTTTTCACGCAGCTTTATTACAGATTCATCGGGTGTTATACTCAATAAAAAAGCGCTGGATTATATGAATATCCGGGATGCTGTTGGAAAACAACTCGATTTCCGTGGCAACACTTTTACCATTATCGGCTTAATTGATGATGCCATAATGGGCTCACCGTTTTCCTCTGTTGTTCCTACGGCTTTCTTTCTTGCACAACAGCCGATGAATTACATGACGGTAAAGCTTTCTCCTTCAATAAGTGCACAACAGGCATTGCAAAAAGTGGAGAAAACTTTTAAACAATACAGCCCTGCGGCGCCATTCGTTTACAGCTTTGTTGATGATGAATATGCGAAACAATTCAGTACTGTAGAAACAACCGGAACGCTTGCAGGTGCATTTGCGGTGCTGGCAATAATTATATCCGGCCTTGGTTTATATGCACTGGCTTCATTCATGGCCGAACAGCGCATAAAAGAAATAGGCATCCGCAAAATACTGGGCGCTTCGGTTACAGGTTTATGGAGGTTACTTACCGGCGAATTTATGCTGCTGAACTGCCTTGCTTTTTTACTGGCTGTTCCCGCTGTATGGTGGAGTATGAATGCATGGCTGAATGGTTATGTATACAGAACAACCATATCATGGCAGGTGTTTGCTTTTGCCGCAGCCATAACTATTATAATAACGTTACTCACGGTAAGCTTCCAGGCAGTTAAAGCTGCATTGACAAACCCGGTGAAGAGTTTACGAACGGAGTGAAACTCTGGAAGATTATGAATTTTCCAAAAGGTTATAATGAGAGATAAATGATAAATAAAGTAGTGAATTAAATAACGCAAGTTAAGAGCCTGCAGCTTGAAACTCGCAGCTAAATAAACAACTATATGTTTAAAAACTATTTCAAAACCGCCTGCCGGAATCTGATGAAGAACAAGGTTTTTTCTTTCATTAATATTCTCGGCTTAACCATTGGCATAACTGTTTGTATGATGATCTTCCTGTTCATCATGAATGAATTTAGTGTTGATAATTTTCAAAAGGATAGTAACCGCATTTACCGGGTGATGCGTGGCTTTGAAAAAGACGGGCAGTCACACGGTGTAGCCTATTTATCCGGTATGTATGCGCCTGCTTTATTGAACGATTTTAACGGACAGGTTGAAAATGTAGTCCGCATAAACCAGAATGATAATCTTATTACTATCGGCAACCGTTCCTTTCATGAAAAGAAAATAATTGATGCCGACAGTAATTTTTTCAGCTTCTTTTCTTTCCCTTTATTAAAAGGTAATCCGCAAACCGCATTACAAAATCCGCATAGCGTTGTGCTAACCGAAACTACAGCAAAAAAATATTTCGGAAGTATTGATAAAGCTTTGGGAAAAACAATCTTGCTTGATAAAGACACACCGCTTAAAGTTACCGGCATAGCAAAAGATGTTCCCTCCAATTCCCATCTCTCATTTGACCTGGTGCTCCCGCTTGAAAATTATAAAGACAGAAGCTGGATGACCACCTGGATCAATAACGGCATATTTACTTACGTCCGGCTAAGTCCGCATACAACGCAGGCGCAGATAGAAAAGCAGTTGCCGCAGTTTATAGAAAAATATATGGGCAGTGATATGCGTAAATACGGCCTGCATTTCACGCTCTCGCTTACACCTTTAAAAGATATTTATTTCGAAACGCCTTCTGAATTTGGCGGTGTTGTTAAGCATGGCGATAAAACTGTTGTTTACATTTTTCTTTCCATCGCCGTTTTAATATTATTGATAGCCTGCATCAACTTTATGAACCTATCTACCATTCGTGCAGCAGAGCGTTCAAAAGAAGTTGGGTTAAGGAAAGTATTAGGTGCATTGCGTAACAGCCTTATATGGCAGTTTATTGGTGAAAGCGTTTTGCTCACCACTGTTGCATGCATACTTTCTGTTGTGCTATTATTACTGGTAATGCCCTGGTATAACCAGTTACTTGGTTATTCATTAACTGTTTCATGGAATGCTTTGCCCGTCTATGCATTCCTCACCGGCATTATTATCGTCGTTGGAATCCTGGCAGGCAGTTACCCGGCATTTGTGTTGTCGGCGTTCTCCCCTGTAAATGCATTAAAAGGTAAATTAAAACTGGGTAAGGGCGGTGCTTCCTTCAGGCAAGCACTGGTAATAGTGCAGTTCAGTATTTCTGTATTCCTTATTATTGGCACCATAATCATTATGAAACAAATGAGCTATGTAAAAAACAAGCAGCTGGGTTATAACAAAGAACAAACCGTGATTGTTCCGATTGACAACAATGACATTTATAACAACATGAATGTGTTTAAAACAGAACTGCAAAACAAAAGCGCTGTGCAGTCGGTATCGTTAATGTCTGGTGAGCCGGGCGGCTTTTTTGATGGCCATGTGTTTGATGTGGAAGGGCACAGTGAACGATGGAATGCAAGAACAGAATTTGCCGATTTTGAATTTGTAGAAACGCTTGGATTGAAAATGATTGCAGGCAGGGACTTTTCGGCGCAGTTTCCAACAGATACAACCGATGCGGTATTAATAAATAAAACGGCTGCAGCAAAGCTTGGATGGACACCGCAGCAAGCCGTTGGTAAATGGATACAGAATACTATTCGCGATAATGCAAAGCGAAGAATAATAGGTGTGGTGGATGATTTTAATTTTCAAACATTAAAAGAAAATATAGAGCCGCTGGTTATTTCTCCTGCAGATGACAGAAGAGCTATCCTGGTAAAGTTAAAACCGGGGAATGTTCAATCCGGCATCAATCTCATAAAACAGGAATACAGCAGGGTAGCACCCGCTTATCCGCTTGAATATAAATTTTTAGATGAGCAGTTTAATGATATGTACAAAAAAGACCTGCGACAGCAAACCATATTAACCGTATTTGCCGGCCTCGCCATATTTGTTGCATGCCTTGGCTTATTCGGACTTGCCTCATTCACAGCTACCAAACGTTTTAAAGAAATTGGTGTAAGAAAAGTGCTGGGCTCATCGGTGCAGAACATTGTTGTATTACTTTCAAAAGATTTATTAAAACCCGTACTGATCGCCACCTGCATTGCATTGCCGGTGGGTTATTGGGCCATGAATAAATGGCTGCAAAATTTTGCTTATAAAACTTCAGTGAACTGGTGGGTTTTCCTGGTGGCAGCGGCAATCACCTTTGGCATTGCCTTTATCACGGTAAGCATAAAAGCAATAAAGGCAGCAACAGTAAACCCGGTAAAAAGTTTAAGAACAGAATAGTCGTTAAAAGATTATAATTTAAAAATTATTGTGGTATACATGAGCATCTGTAATGAATAATGAGATAGTAAATTAACTAACGTAAAGTTGAAGATCTAAACTCACTAAACAAACCATCTTGTTATGTTTAAAAATTATATCAAAACAGCATGGCGCAGCTTATGGAAAAATAAGTTTTATACAGCCATTAATATTCTTGGTTTATCAATCGGGCTAACCACCGCCATCTTATTACTGTTATGGATACAGGATGAAAGCAGCTTTGATAAATTTAATAAAGATTATAACAGAATTTATAACCTGAGCGCTCATTTTGATGCCAACGGAAAAGAACAGGTTTGGGGCGGTGTGCCGGGGCCTTTATACAAATATGCACGTTCATTGTCGCAGGTAGAAGCGGTAACAAGAGTGAATGATGACTGGGGCATCACTTTTCGTCAGCCAAACGATAAGAAGCTTATTTCGGGACTGCATGTAGCATACATTGACAGCAGTTTTTTTTCAATCTTTAATTTCAATACCATTAAAGGCGCAGCCAATAATTTATTTACTGCTACCAATAATATTCTGCTTACAGAAGAAACGGCAAAAAAGATTTTCGGAACAGACGATGTTGTTGGCAAAGTAGTAAGCTGGGATACGGCAAGCTTTATTGTTACAGGCGTATTGCACAATTTTCCTCAAAATTCTTCCCTGCGTTTTGATGCTTTATTCCCCATGAGTTTATATGCCAAAATGTTTACAGCCTGGGGTGGCAATGGCGACTGGAAAACCATTGATGAAGACCTCGGCAATTATGCTTACGACACCTATGTAAAACTGCAGCCCAACACAAATTTTGCAACTTTAGAAAGCGCTTTAACCAAAGCGTACAAAGATGCCCGCAATGGCGACAGCAAAACAAAATTTATGCTGCAACCTTTGTCCGAAAAACATCTCATATCGGCTGATGGCAATAAATCGGGTTTGCGTATTGTGCAGGTATTTACAATCATCACTATTTTATTACTGGCTATTGCTGCGGTTAACTATGTAAACCTGTCAACTGCACGTGCCATGGCAAGGGCAAAAGAAGTAAGTGTGCGTAAAATAATCGGCGCGAATAAATGGCAGTTATTTATACAGTTTGTTGCAGAAACGGTTATCATATTCGTTATTGCCGCAGCATTGGCGCTTGTGTTTGCAGGGCTGCTTATACCTGCTTATAATAACATATCCGGTAAATCGCTGGAATTTTCACTTGCCAATCCTTCTGTGTGGATGCTGGTGGGCGTTGCCGTTTCAGGCACATTAATTTTAGCGGGCGTATATCCTGCCATATATCTTTCGTCTTTCGACCCCATCAATTCGTTAAAGGGAAAAATAAGTCAAAGCCTCAGCAGCATTGTGCTGCGTAAAGTGCTGGTGGTTTTTCAGTTCTCTATTTCAGTAATACTTATTATTTGCACACTGGTTATCGGCCGGCAAATGCAATACATAAGCAAGGTAAACCTGGGTTATAATAAAGAATATGTTTTTACGGTGCCACTTAGCGATGAAGCCATTAATCATATTGATGCCGTAAAGGCAGAGCTAAATAAAACACCGGGCATATCAGCTACTTCTTTATCCAATGTTTATAACATAGCCGATTATGGCAACTCAACAGGCGACATTGACTGGCCGGGAAAATTGAAAGATAATAGCATGATCGTAAGCAGCGCTAATATTGACAAGGATTTTCTTCCTTTAATGAATTTTACATTTATTGAAGGCGGCAATTTCACGGGTATGCCATCTGACACTTCTGCCTATATCATTAATGAAACAATGGTAAAACAAATGGGCATTAAGCCGCCTTATGTTGGCCAGCAAATGAGCCTGCATGATGTGCCCGGAACAATAATCGGCGTAGTAAAAGATTTTCATTTTAAATCTTTAAAAGATAAAATCAGCCCGTTTGTTTTCTGGACGCACCGCTGGAAAAATATGCTTTATGTAAAAACAACGGCTGCCGGCGCACAACAGGCAATAAAATCGGTAGAAAAGATATACAATAAATATCCCGGTGTAAACCCTTTCACTTACAGTTTTGTTGATTCAAAGTTTGATGAGCTGTATAAAACAGATAACCGCACCAAATTGCTGTTCAACATTTTTGCAGGCATTGCCATTTTTATTTCCTGCCTCGGTTTACTGGCGCTGGCAACGTATTCAGCACAGTTGCGCACCAAAGAAATTGGCGTAAGAAAAGTGCTGGGTGCAAGTGTTACAAATATTGTAAGCCTGTTGGGCAAAGATTTTATTGTGCTGGTTGTTATAGCCATTGTTATAGCCATCCCGGTTGCCACTTACAGTATGAATAAGTGGCTGGAGAATTTTGCGTATAAAACAGATATAAGTTTTTGGCTGTTTGTGTTGGCGAGTTGTATTGCAGTAGGAATAGCGTTGTTAACGATTAGCTTCCAGGCAATAAAAGCAGCGCTGGCCAACCCGGTGAAATCGTTGCGAACGGAATGACAGCGCATACAAACCTTCCGAAGGGAAGGCTTTGTAAGCTGCAAATTATATAAACAACATTCAATTAGCATGCTCTTAAATTCCCTTCCTTTAGGGATAGCAACTTACAGCTAAACAAACCATCTTCTATGCTTAAGAACTATTTAAACACCGCCTGGCGAACCATTTCGCACAACAAAATTTATTCAGCCATAAACATACTTGGCTTAACGATAGGTTTATGCGCTTGCATGCTGGTGGCTACTGTTGTGCTGGATGATTTGTCGTATGATAAACAATGGAGCCGGAGCAACGATCTCTACCGCATTATTTCAATAAATAAAATGGGCGATGGATTGTATGACCGCTCTTCATCCTCTTTAACAGGGCTGGTAACGGCATTAAAAAATAACTTTCCTGAAGTGGAAGCCGCCGCAGGTATCAGGAATACAGATACAAGATTAAAGCTTGATAACAGTGACGCAAACGGCATTGAAGTAACCGCATTATCAGCCGACACTACTGTATGGCAAATGCTGGATTTACATGTACTTTCCGGCAACCCACGACAATATATTGCCGGCGATAACAGGAACCTGATCATCACCGAAAGCTTCCGCAAAAAATTCTTTCCACATGAAGACCCTGTTGGCAAAATCGTTTACAGCGTACCTGTATATTCCGACAAGCCAAGCCCTTATATTATTACCGGCGTAATTAAAGATTTGCCTGCCAATTCTGTTATGCGTGCTAATGCAATTGTTGTAGTTAAACCCCGTAACGATGAATTATTGAAAGAGCAATACGGCACTTTTTCTGAAAACTATATTTTATTAAAGCCAGGCACAAACATTAAGCAATTCACCGCTAAAGTAAACAAGTGGTATGCAGGTTTTGTAACCGTTAAAAAACCCTACCAGTTCGAGTTTCAGTCCATACAAAATATTTACCTGCATTCAGATTTTTCAGGCTACCAGGCCATAAAAGGTGATTATAAAAACATCTACATTCTTTCAGGCGTAGCTGTTTTATTATTGGTAATTGCCTGCGTGAATTTTGTGAACCTAAGCACCGCAAGGGCATTGCAGCGTTTAAAGGAAACCGGTGTAAGAAAAATATTAGGCGCACAGCGTAAGCAACTCGTTTTCCAGTTTCTCACGGAAGCTTTCCTGTACTTTTTAATTGCCACAGCGCTGGCAACTATTATTTACCGGTTATCATTGCCTTCGCTTGAACATTTCATTGACCACCATCTTGCACAAACATTCACTGCATCTTATCATTTATTCCTCTATTGTTATGGCGGTGTGTTGCTTGTAAGTATTATAACAGGCATTTATCCTGCATTGGTTTTATCTGCCTTTAAACCAGCAGCCACTATAAAAGGCGAGTTGCTGAGTAATAGCCGCGGCAGCCAGAACATGGTGAGAAAAAGCCTTGTGGTATTGCAGTTTTCCATGTCTGTTATAGTATTAATTGCTTTGATCGTGGTGCAGCAGCAGGTTTCATTTTTAAAGAATAAAGATGTGGGCTATGATGCAAAAAACCTCTTAAGCATTGGCCAGGTTTCATGGGCGGGGAAAGGGGAATCATTTAAGAATGAATTGCTGCAAAATCCTGCTGTGGAAGCTGCCAGCATTACTTCATGGTTGCCTACTGTAGGCGCTGGTTTCATGAGCTCAGAAGTAGAAAATCCAAGCCATCCCGGCAGTAATATTAACGTATGGTATATTAATGGCGATATTGATTTAGATAAAGTGATGGGGCTTCGTTTAATAAAAGGCCGCCTGCTCAACAAAACCTATAGTGCTGATATTTTAAACCCTGATTCGCTGATGAAAATAAGAGATTCTGCACTGTATGCAAATGCAGCTAATCAGCAGTCTTCATTAATTACTGCTTATACAGCAAAGGTGTTGCAGGTAAAAGATTTAGGTGTGCCGATAAGGCAGGCCCATACAACACCAGTTGGCATCATAAAAGATTTTAATAATGAATCGCTGAAAGAACCTATGAAACCAACTATTATTATTGCAGGGCCATCGCCCGAATATGGCGGCATGCTTATAAAAGTTAGGCCCGGGCAGGAAAAACAGGTAGCGATAGCTGTTTCAAAACTTTGGCGGCGGTTTTATCCTGATAAACTATTGGAGATAAAATGGGTGGATGATATGCTGGCTGCACAATACAAGGCCGAAAGCAGGCTGCAGCAACTCTTTTCTTTCTTCAGCGGGTTAAGCATGTTCCTTGCAGCATTGGGTGTTTTGGGATTGATAATACAAGCTACTGCCCAGCGCAAAAAAGAAATAGGCATACGCAAAGTTTTGGGTGCTTCCGTTCCAACAATTGTGCGATTGTCTTCCATTGATTTTGTAAAGCTGGTTTTGATTGCCGTGCTTATTGCATCACCGGTGGCCTGGTGGCTGATGAATAAATGGCTGCTTGATTTTGCTTACCGCATACACATCAGCGGATGGGTTTTTATAATAGCAGGCACTATTGCAGTTGTGATTGCTTTATTAACGATAAGTATTCAATCTGTAAGGGCGGCGATGGCTAATCCCATTAAAAGTTTGAGAACGGAATAACAGCCCATCCAAACCTTCCCGAAGAGAAGGCCTGGCAAGCCGCTAATTATATAAACAACATTCAATTAATCGCGCTTTTGAAAGCCCCTTCCTTTAGAATGGGCCGCTTGCAGCCTGAAGCGTACAGCTTATAATTAAAATACAATCACCGTTTTACCAATAGCTTTCCCGCTTTCCTGTAAGCGATGTGCAGCTTTAAGGTTATCAGCACTCAATCCATTAAAGGTTTTATTTAATGTTGTTTTTAAAGTGCTATTATCAAATAATGCTGCAGCTTTATTTAAGATGTGATGCTGTTCTATTATATCGTTTGTTTCAAAAGTAGAACGGGTGTACATAAACTCCCAGCTAAAGGTTACGCTTTTACTTTTTAATTTAGTTAAAGCAACCGGCTCTGCAGAACCCGTGATGGATGCAATATGCCCCTGTGGTTTTATCAGTTCCACCATCGCATCCCAGTAAGTATTGGTATTAACAAAGTCGAGGATAAAATCTACATATTTAAAACCGGCGTTACGTACTTCGCTCACGAGATCTTTATGGTTCACTACAATATCTGCTCCCTGTTGTTTACACCACTCAACCGTTTCAGGGCGTGAAGCCGTTGCAATAACCTGAAGGCCGGCTATTTTTTTGGCAATCTGTATAGCAATAGAGCCCACACCGCCGGCACCACCGATAATTAAAACGCTTTTGCCTTTATCGCTCTCATTAATCCGCATCCGGTCATATAGTGCTTCCCATGCCGTGAGCGTTGTAAGCGGCATGGCGGCGGCTTCTGCATCACTTAAACGGGCTGGCTTATGGCCAACAATCCTTTCATCTATTAACTGATATGCTGCGTTACTGCCAGGCTTATTAATATCACCGGCATAGTACACTTCATCACCCTTCTTAAATAACGTAACATTATTCCCAACAGCTTCTACAATACCCGAAGCATCCCACCCAATTATCTTTGGCGCATCAAGCACTTTGTCTTTGGCGCTGTTCTGTCTTATTTTAAAATCAACCGGGTTCACGCTAACCGCTTTAATTTTTACCAGCAGGTCATGCCCTGTTGGTTCCGGAACAGGTATTTCAAAATCAATAAAGCTATCTGCTGCTTCTATGGGTAATGATGTTGTAAAACCAACTGCTTTCATATTGAATATATTTTTAAGAATGAAAAAGTTTATTACACGCACTCAAATATAACGGCAGAAATTTATTCATTATTTACCAGGCTGCCCGGCCACAGCATTACAAACACTCATTTTATGCAATAGCTTACCTTTCGCTTTCAAAAAATTAAGCCGCTATGCAAAAAAAGGTTCAGCGTTATGCATCCATTACCGGACTTAAAAAAGAAGATATGGCCTATTACAAAGAATTGCATGTTGCCGTTTGGCCAGGCGTTTTAAAACAGATAAAACAAAGCAACATCCAGAACTATTCTATTTACCTGCAGGAAATTGATGGCAAACATTTCCTCTTTAGTTATTTTGAATATACAGGTGACGATTTTAATGCAGATATGAAACGAATGGCAGAAGATCCCGAAACCCAACGCTGGTGGAAAGAAACGGATCCCACTCAAATACCCCTGCCTGATGCCGCCGCCAAAGGGCAGATATGGAGTTTTATGGAAGAGGTTTTCCACCAGGATTAACTGCATCCTTCATTCAAAACAGGCTTACCTTTAAGTGATAAGCCTGTTTACAGCCGTAATAGTTTAGTTCTATAGTATTATCTTAAACGCCACTGCATATTTGCCGGTTGTTTTATTTTGAAGTGATGCCGGAATGCTCAGTGTTGTAGAATCGTCTTCTGTTTTATACCTGATTTTTTCTTTCGGTGCATCCAGCAAAACAATTTTGCTTTTTTTATTCAATGCGATGCCTTTTAAATTAATGGCAGATGGTAATACAACATCATCCGCTTTATCATCACTCAGCAGATATACGAAAATCGTTTTCTTATCTTTCGATTGCAGGTATAAAACATTACCATCTTCATAAGGCGCTAAGGGTTTTGTGGCATATACCGCTTCTCCATGCACTTTCATCCAGGCGCCAATTTCTTTTAAACGGCTGTAGGCCGTATCGCTGTAATCGCCCAGCGGTGAAGGGCCTATGTTCAGCAATAAATTGCCGCCTCTTGATATAATACGCAGTAATAAATGAATAATAGTATTGGTGGGTTTATAATGGTCATTTGGCACATAACTCCATGAATTGCCCATGGTAATACAGCTTTCCCAGGGATAAGGTAACGGCTCTTTCGGAACCGTTTGTTCAGGCGTAAGATAATTTTCAAACTCACCGCTTACAGTTCTGTCAACCACCATCAGGCCAGGCTGATAACTGCGCGCCATTTTAGCAATGCGGGCCATATCAATATCCTGGTCGTACACAATGCCACGCTGCCATTCAATACTCTTATCCACGGTTGACAACGGCCTTACCCAGCCGCCATCAAGCCAGAGCACATCCACTTTGCCATAGCCGGTCATCAGTTCCTGTATTTGATTATAGGTATAGTCTTTAAAAGCCTTCCACCTGTCGGGATATTTTGCCGGATCATAATTTACATTCCTGTCTTTTGGCGGAAAATAAGGCCACCAGTAATCCGGCGAATGCCAGTCGGGTTTGGAAAAATAAGCGCCCGTTAAGAAACCATCTTTGCGAAATGCGTCAAAAATTTCCTTGGTTACATTAGCCCTGGCGTTTGATGAAAAAGGAGTTTTGGGTGATGTAATCTTATAATCGGTTTGCCTGGTATCAAACATGCAAAAACCATCATGATGCTTGGTGGTAAATATAACATACTTCATGCCCGCCTCTTTTGCCGCGGCGGCCCATTTATCAGGATTAAAATTTACCGGGTTGAAGGTGGTTTGCAGGTTTTCATAAGCTTTCTTATATTCAAAATAGTTTTTTGAATAGGGCCCGTGGCGCTGCGTCCAGCCTTCATCTTCAGGACAAATGCTCCAGCTTTCCACCACGCCCCACTGGCTGTACGTGCCCCAGTGCATAAACAAACCGAATTTTAAATCCTGCCATGCTTCTATCTTTTGTTCAACCAACGTATCCGTTGGCTTTACATATTTTGTATTGAAATTATGTTCCTGCGCAGTGGCGGCAAACGCAAGCAAGAGCAGGCAGGCAAACAGGAGTAATTTTCTCATGATATATAAAGTTTGAAAACTCTAAATTATAACTGGCCTGATTTAAACCTTAATACTTCAAAAGTTTTTTTTGTTTCATCAAATAACTAAATGTTTTCTGCGGGAACATACAGTTTAAAAATTTTTAACGCTTATGATTAAGCTATACCGGCCTAATATTTTTTACTTCATACATAGTTGCCGATATTCGCGTTAGAATCAGCTCTTCGTTATGCGTCTTTCTTTCAACAATACAGAAACAGCATTTGCTTATAAATCCAATAAAGAATTGCAGGCCAGCCGCTTTATTTTTGGCACTATGAATTATCCCTGGTTTTCTGCACTTGGTGTGAGGGTTACACCCTTTTTAATGAAAACAGGTTTGCCCGTGCATGGTATTATCCGAAAAACCATATTTAAGCAGTTTGTAGGCGGCGAAACGCTGGAACAAACAGCAGATGTTGCAAAAAGATTAGGCGAATATGGCGTACAGGTAATTTTGGATTATGGCGTTGAAGCAAAAGAAGGCGAAGAAAATTTTGATCATGCAAGGGATGAATTTATCCGCGTGATCAACTATGCCGCCACGCAGCCGAATATTCCGTACATCAGCGTAAAAATTACCGGAATTGCCCGCTTTGAATTATTAAAAATAATGAACTCTGCCCCGCGTTTGCGCAGCGGCATTCACGATCATGAAGAAGAAGGAGCGGAATGGGAAAGGGTGCGGGAACGCATGTATGATATTTGCGAAGTGGCTGCCGAAAAGAATATAGGCGTTTTAATTGATGCGGAGGAAAGCTGGATACAGGACCCCATTGACCGGCTTTCTGTGGAAATGATGGAGATCTTCAACCGTGAAAAATGTATTGTATATAATACTATTCAGCTTTACCGGCACGACAGGCTCAACTTCCTGAGAATGTATCACAACATTGCCAGGCAAAGAGGGTTTATACTCGGTTTAAAAATTGTTCGCGGCGCTTATATGGAAAAGGAAAGAACAAGGGCGCAGCTAATGGCTTATCCGTCGCCTATTCAGCAGGATAAATCTTTCACCGACGGTGATTATAACACAGCCGTTGAATATTGTATTGATAACATTAATGATATAGCCACTATTATAGCCACGCATAACGAGTACAGCAACCTGCGTGCCGCGGAGTTAATGGATGAAAAGGGTATTCCTCATAATCATAAACATATACATTTTTCACAGCTCTACGGCATGAGTGATAATATAACCTTCAACCTGGCCAAAGCCGGTTATTCTGTGAGTAAATACCTGCCTTTTGGCCCCATACGCGATGTAATTCCTTACCTTATGCGCCGGGCGCAGGAAAACAGCAGCATTAATGGCCAAACCAGCCGCGAAGTAATTTTAACCCGCACCGAATTAAGGCGCCGGGCAAAAGCGGCCAGGGCAGCCAAACATACCGCCAAAGCGAAACCTGCGGTGTAGTATCACAAATACCCTTCAAATTTTTTATCGCACAGTGTATTATGTCTCTGTTCGTGCTTCACCCTGTTCAAAAAGAAGGCTTCTTAACAATTTCAAATCATAATTCTTTATTCTAATTACAAAGGGCCAATTATCTTCGCGCCCAATAAAGTTCTTGGAAAGGATGATTACGAGAAGAAATATCAGGGTTAAAGTAATGCAGGTTTTATACCAGCTTGACAGTACAGATAATATTTCCGACAATGAAGCTGTGAAAATTCTTGATACACGGCTCGATCAAACGCCCCGCCTCTTCACTTATCTCATTTATTTTCTTACTGAAGTTGCCCGCTACGCAGAAAAAAATGCGGCGATAAGGGCATCCAAACATCTTGCTACTGCAGAAGACAAAAATGTAAACATAAAACTTTCGGGCAATACGGTTTTGTGGGCTATCCTGGAAAATCATTCTTACATACAGGCGATGGCCAAATACAAATTCAGCTTCGACTCAACGGAAGAATTTGTGCGCAGCACGTATGAAACGCTTATTTCAACAGAAATATATAAACAATATATTCATTTGCAAAGCAGGGATATTAAAAGCGAAAGAGATATCCTTACCTATATTTTTTCTGACCTGATGCTGCCCGAAGAAAGTTTTGTGGCGCATATAGAAGAAAACTTCAGCAATTGGGATGATGATGCAGAAATGCTTAACACGCTGATGTTAAACCTGCTGCAAAAACCTGCTGCTTTAAGCCTGCAGCAAATGCCGGATGCAGAAAAGAAAACATTTGCAAAAGAATTGCTTCAAACAACCATCAATAAAAACGAGTATATCTCCGGTTTAATTAAAGCCAGGTTGAAAAACTGGGATCCGGAACGCATTGCTGTACTGGATATGATATTGATGCAGATGGGTGTTTGCGAGTTTTTATACTTTCCCACCATTCCGCCAAAAGTTACCATTAACGAATATATAGACCTGGCAAAAGATTACAGCACCGAGCAGAGCGGTCATTTTGTAAACGGTATTTTAGATGGTATTCATAAAGACCTGGTGGCGCAAAACAAGATTTTCAAAACAGATTTTAAATCAAAAAAGGCAAATTGAGAAAGCAGTACATTTGCCCTTTAGTATGAAATATTTATTTTTTCTTATTATAACAAGCGTTGCCATTGCATCGTGTAACAGCGCTGCAGAAAGCAGCTCAAAAAATATGGAAGCTTTGCTGAAAGATTCTTCAAAGTTTACCAGCATTCAATGGCAGGATACGGCTATTGATTTTGGTGCAAAAAAAATGGGCGAGGTGGTAAATATTACTTTCACCTGCAAAAACATTGGCGATAAACCTTTATATTTAATTACGGTGCGCCCAAGCTGCGGCTGCACAGTGGCCGATTATACAAAAGAACCGATAGCGCCGGGCCAGGAAGGTAAGATTGATGCACAATTCGACACAAAAAAAAGCCATCCGGGCGATGTGCGCAAAACAATATTCATAACGGCAAACAACAGTAACCGTGCACCGCAGTTCCTGGCATTTACAGGCACCATACTGGCCGATTCTTCAGCAAATAAATAATCTCAATTTTTTAATTAATAATTCCGAACAATGACACAGATGCTTACTGTTTTTTTAATGGCTTCGCCAGATGGTGGCCAGCCAAATTCAAGTTTTTCTTTAATAATGATGGGCGCTATTATTTTAGTGTTCTGGTTGTTTATGATCCGTCCGCAGGCTAAGAAAGCAAAAGATCAGAAGAAATTTATAGAAAACCTTCAGAAAGGAGATAAAATTGTAACCATAGCAGGTATTCATGGCACTATAAACAAAATAAATGAAGACAATACGCTGCAGCTTGAAACCAGCCCCGGCAGTTATATGAAGATTGAAAGGTCCGCCATCAGCATGGAATGGACAGCGCAGGTAAATAAATCAACCACAGACGCAGATAAGAAATAAATTAAGATATTTGCTTTTTTTAAATCCGGGGTTTGTAAAAATTCCGGATTTTTTATGTTCATAAAAAACGTGCATGCTTAAAATAGGATTAACCGGCGGAATGGGCAGTGGCAAAACCACCGTATCAAAAATATTCAGCGTACTGGGCATTCCTGTTTTCTATGCTGATGAAGCAGCCAAAACTATTATGAATGAAAATGCCGCTTTAAAAGAAGGCATTATTAATTTGTTTGGTAAAGAAGCATACACAAATAATATACTGAACAGGAAATACATCTCCGGCATTGTTTTTAATGATAAGTTCAAGCTGGAGCAACTGAATGCGCTTGTGCATCCCGTGACTATTGCCGCGGCAGATGAATGGGCAAACGCTCAATCATCTGCTTATATAATTAAAGAAGCGGCTTTGATGTTTGAATCGCCTGCTGCAGCCAATCTTGATTATATTATCGGCGTATATGCACCGCAACATCTGCGTTTGCAAAGAGTGATGGACCGCGACAATGTTTTGCGGGAAGCAGTGCTTGCCCGCATGAATAACCAGCTTGATGAAACCATTAAAATGAAACTTTGCGATTTTGTTATCATCAACGATGAGCAAACTGCTGTGTTGCCGCAGGTATTGGAGCTGCATAAAAAGTTTCTGGAGATGGCAGGGTGAGAATTGCCTAATGAATTTTTGAAAACGGCACATCGGCAATGGCATATTCTTTCCAGTCTTTATAATCAAAATGCCACCATTCATACTCATATACTTTAAACCCTTCTGCTTCCATTTTTGAGCGCAGCAAATCCCGCATTTTTCTCTGCGTTGCGGTGCCGCCGGTATAATCAGCGTAAGAGCGTTCCGTCATCTCATCATAATTCCCCGTCATTTCAATTTCTTTACCGGTTTTAAGGTCGTATAAACTCAGGTCAACAGCACAGCCGCGGTTATGCCTTGAACCGTTTTTAGGGTTGGCGACAAATTTCTTTTTGTCTTCGGGTGTTACATCCCAAAAAAGTTTAGTAATGCTCCAGGGCCGGTAGCCATCGAATACCACCAGGCCGTAACCCAATGGTTTTAATGCTGCATTTACCCGCACCAATGCCTCGGCAGCCGGTCTTTGCAAGAAAGCCCTTGCTTCTTTATACATAGGTCTCCCAACAAAATTATTGCTGGTGGCATAACGTATATCGAGATGGATGGTTGGGTCTAACTTAATAAGTTCAACCAAATCCGCTGGCCTGAAATTGCCTGTTTCCTGCGGCGGCTTTGTATGGCAGCTTTCAGCAGAAAGTGATACCACGCATATAAATGCTATAAAAATAAATTTCATACGAATAATTAAAACAGCTTAGCTGTGTCCTGTTTTACAACACCAGGAACAAAGATGCTTACAAAAGAACAGGTTTTTTTATAAATGGGAATTGTGGCATGTTTTTTAAGCATCGCTATCAAATGTTTGCGGAAAATGACGGCGATGTTAATATTTATATGCAGATGGCAGCTTCTGTATATTTTTGGCAATTGTAATTAAACTGGCTTTATGCTTTATATTCCTTCTCCGGGGCGGTATGAAAATATGCAATATAACAGGTGTGGCAAAAGCGGGATATTGCTGCCAGCTATTTCATTAAGCCTTTCGCACCACTTTGGCACGATTGATATTTTTGAAGACGGCAGGAAGATCATTCATCATGCTTTTGATAATGGCATTACACATTTTGACCTTGCCAATAACTATGGCCCTGCTGCCGGCAGCGCCGAAGAAAATTTTGGAAGAATACTGAAACAGGATTTTACAGGCAACCTCCGCGATGAATTACTTATATCCACCAAAGCCGGGTATGCTATGTGGGAAGGGCCTTATGGCAACTGGGGGTCCCGTAAACATTTAATGACAAGCTGCCATCATAGTTTAAAAAGAATGGGGCTTGAATATGTTGATATATTTTTCTCGCACCGCCCCGATCCTGAAACACCGGTTGAGGAAACAATGATGGCATTAGATCACATTGTGAGAAGCGGGAAAGCTTTATATGCAGGCATTTGCAATTATGATGCTGAACAGGCAAAGCAGGCGATTGACGTATTAAAAAGCCTGGGCACACCGTGTTTAATTCACCAGTCTGAATATTCAATGTTCATGCGCTGGAACGAAACGCACCTGCCGGAAGTGCTGGAAACAAATGGTGTGGGGCGCATCGCCTCTTCATCCAAAGGATTGCTTGTACACAAAAATTTAAAGGGTATTCCTGCAGTTGCAGGCAATGCAAAGCCCACCAACTTCTATATTAAAAAGCTAAACGAAATTGCAAGGAAACGCAACCAGTCGCTGGCACAAATGTCGCTGGCCTGGCTGCTGAAAGACAAAAAAATAACAAGCGCACTAATTAATGTAACCTCAAAAGAACAGTTGAACGATAACCTCTCCGCTCTCAATAACCTCCAGTTTGCCGAAGAAGAACTTGAGGCTATTGAAAAAGTTTTGGATTAACCTGCCCCTGCATTATATAACACGTATGAAGATTTTCGCAACAATTATTCTTAGCTGCTTTTCCGTCTTTGCATTAATGGCACAGCAACCTGCATTTAATCTTAATGAACAGAAAATAGATTCGCTTTTAAGCAAAACCTATCCTGCACATTTACCAGGCATTTCTATTGGTATTGTTGAAAATGGGAAAACAGTTTATAAAAAAAGTTATGGCATCAGTAATATAAGCACCGGCAACAAACTCACAGCTTCTTCTAATTTCAACATCTGTTCCTTAACAAAACAATTTACAGCAATAGCCATACTGCAACTGCAGCAAAAACATTTACTTTCCTTAAACAATAAAATCAGCAGGTTTTTTCCTGATATGAATAAGAAGCTGGCAGATGCAATTACGGTTAAGCAATTACTTACGCATACTTCGGGCATCCCCGACCATTATGCTTACATTAATACAGCAGGCATGCAGCATGCACATAATATTGATGTATATAACGCTGTTAAACATGCCGACAGCACTTATTTTATGCCGGGCACACAATTTCGTTACAGCAATACCGCTTATTGTTTGCTTGCGCTGATAATAGAAAAATTAAGCGGCCAAACTTATAATGATTATATGGCCGAATATGTGTTTAAACCCGCAGGAAATGCAACAAACGGTTATCTGGAATGAACAGGCAACAATACAAAACGAAGTAACCGGCTATGAACGAGACAGCCTTGATAATTTAATGCAATCGGGACCTGATGAACACGTATTTTTTTCAACTGAAGGCGATGGTGGTATTTATACTTCTGTTGATGATTATATTAAATGGTTCGCTGCTTTGCAATCCGGTAAAGTATTCAGTAAAACGATTGTTGATGAAGCACGTAACATTCAATTTTTGATTGCCACAAACAAAAAAACCGGCTATGGTTTTGGCTGGTTTACAGATACGCAGGAAACGCAATGCAAAGTATATCACAGTGGCGATAACGGCGGCTTCAGAACATACAGTTTCAGCATACCTTCCTTAAACTATCTTATTGTAATTTTCGCCAACCGCAATGATATTAATGTTGAACAAATTGTTCAGCAAATTGTAAACATGCAGTTCCCTTCATTAAAAAGCTTTACACCAATAGAAGTACTTACTTCATAAGCAGGCCCGGCGGCTTTTGCTATCATCCTAATCTTATCTTTTTGTTGAATCTCTACATTTAAAACCAATAGTATTTTTGCAACCGATGAGTAAAAAGAAAATAGCCCGTTCCGTACTTGATCTTGCTGCGGTAACGGAAGGTTCAACGCCGGAGCACAGTTTTAAGAAAAGCCTTAAGCTGGCGCAATACACAGAATCTTTAGGATATACACGTTACTGGCTGGCCGAACATCATAACATGGCAAGCATAGCCAGTTCGGCAACATCGGTATTAATAGGTTATATAGCAGGCGGCACAAAAACCATCCGCGTTGGTTCAGGCGGTATCATGCTGCCTAATCATTCTTCTTTAATTATTGCCGAACAATTTGGCACGCTGGGAAGTTTGTATCCCGGCAGGATTGATCTTGGCCTTGGCCGTGCGCCGGGCACAGACCAGTTAACTGCAATGGTTATACGCAAAAGCAACAACCTGCGGGCTGAAGATTTTCCGCAGCAGGTAATGGAATTAAAAACATATTTCTCCAAAGAAAACAGTACTGCCAAAGTAAGGGCCATTCCGGGTGAAGGCGTTGATATACCCATGTGGATATTAGGCTCCAGTACCGACAGTGCGCATCTTGCTGCTTACTTCGGGATGCCTTATGCTTTTGCCGGACATTTTGCACCGGCGCAAATGCTAACGGCTTTTAATATTTATAGAAATGAATTCAAGCCTTCGGAACAATTAAAAGAGCCTTATATAATGGCTTGCGTAAATGCCATTGCCGCTGATACAGATGATGAAGCCAATTATCTTGCCACATCGGCTTACCAGGCTTTTCTTGGCATCCTGCGCGATAAGCGGCAACTGCTTCAGCCACCAGTAAAAAATATGAACGATTTATGGACTGAGGTTGAAAAAGCGCATGTAATGCAAATGCTTTCAGGCTCATTTATCGGAAGCGCTTTAACCATTCGAAAAGACATTCAAGGTTTTGTTGCGCAAACCGGCGTTGATGAACTCATGTTCAATGCGCACATTTATGATTTTGATGCAAAAATGCATTCCTATAAACTGGTGAGTGAAGTAATGCAAAGTGCGTTTGAAGTATAAACCGGTTTATTATTTTTAGCCAGGATGCATTGCGGCCCTTTTGTCCGCTTTCTGATTACACACTGTACGATACCGTACAATCTTTTGCCGCACCCGTTTTTACAGGATATTAATTTTAAATAAGTTATACAATGGCATTGTGGTTGTAAATAGCATTGCACAATTATTACCCGCCAATTTGATGTTGCATTATGATAAGAAATTTTTTAAAAATAGCCTGGAGAAACCTTGCAAGAAATAAGGTTTATTCTATTATCAACATTACCGGTCTTGCCATTGGCCTCTCGTGTTTTTTGCTGATTACATTGTATGTAATGGATGAGCTGAGTTATGATACGTATTATCCTAATGCCAAAAACATTTATCGCATTAATACAGATATACATTTTGGCAGCTCCATCCAGCATACTTCGCAAACCAGCGATATGATGGGGCAACTGCTTAAAAAAGATTACCCGCAGGTAGAAAGTTATACGCGCATTTATGTAAATGATGGCCATAAGCTCATAAGAAAAGGAAATGATTTTATTGATGAAGCACGTGTGGCCAATGTTGATTCCACTTTTTTCGACATGTTCCGGTTGCCCGCTATTGCAGGAGATGTGCAACATGGACTGGATGAGCCGAATACTGTTATCGTAACCGCATCGGCTGCAAAAAAATATTTTGGAACCACCGATATTGTTGGTAAAACCATCGAAATAAGAAGCAGTAAAAATCCTTTCTATAAAATAACGGCTGTTATAAACGATGTTCCGCATAACACGCATTTTAATTTCGATTTCTTCTTTTCCATGAAGAATGTAGATTATAAATGGGGACAGGCTTCCAGCCATAATTTTCTTACCTATATACGTTTAAGGCCAGGCGCTGACCCCAAAGCCTTTGAAAAGAATTTTGATACCTATATAGAAAAATATGTGGTGCCTGATGCAAAAAGATTTATGAACATCAACACCATAGATGAGTTTAGAAGGGCAGGCAACAACCTCGAATATTCTTTGATGCCGGTTACAAAAATTCACCTGTATTCAGATCGCAGCTTCGAACTAACGCCGGGTGGTAATATTCAATATGTATATATCTTTTCTGCTGTTGCACTGTTTATTTTACTCATTGCCTGCATCAATTTTATGAACCTCACCACAGCCCGTTCTGCCAACCGCGCAAAGGAAGTGGGTATAAGAAAAATGTTGGGAACAGAAAGAAAGGGCCTTATATGGCAATTCCTTTTTGAATCAACAAGCATGGTTTTTATTTCGCTGATAATTGCTGTTGGGGTTGTATATGCAGTGCTGCCTTTGTTTAACAGTGTGGCCGATAAACAAATGAGCATTTCAGGTTTATTTTCGCCATATATATTGCCGCTTCTTATTGCATTGCCTTTTATTGTTGGCCTGATGGCAGGCAGTTATCCTGCATTTTTCCTGTCATCCTTCAAGCCGGTTGAAGTATTAAAAGGCAGGTTGAAACTGGGCAGCAAAAGCGGCGGCTTAAGAAGTGTGCTCGTGGTGTTTCAGTTTGCCACATCCATTATTTTGATTGTTGGAACAATTATTATATACGACCAACTGCATTACATTCAAACAAAAAATCTTGGTTATAATAAAGAAGAGGTTTTAATAATAGATAAAGTATATGCATTAAGTAACAACGCGGAGGCTTTTAAAAATGAAGTATTAAAAATGCCCGGTGTTATAAGTGCATCGCTCAGCAGTTATTTACCGGTTTCCGCTTCCTGGAGAAACAGCCATACTTTTTCGAGGGATGCCGTGCTGAATGCTGAAAATGGCATTGAAATACAGGACTGGAAAACCGACTATGATTATATACCCACCTTGGGCATGCAAATTATAAAGGGAAGAAATTTTTCACGGGATTTTGGCAGCGATTCTTCCGCAGTAATCATTAATGAAACCACGGCTAAATTTTTAGGATATGCCGATCCCGTGGGCAAAAAGCTTTACAGCTCTGATGCAGATAGTGATGGTAATACTTCAGCCTATACAATTATTGGCGTGGTTAAAAATTTCAATTTTGAATCGCTGCACCAGCAGGTGGGCCCGCTATGCTTTATGCTGGGCAACAACAATTATGCAAGTTCAGCCATATTTAAAGTGAATAGTTCAAATATTCAAAGCCTTATTGCACAAGTGGAAACCAAATGGAAAACCGTTGCATCCGGGCTGCCTTTCAGCTATCGTTTCTTAAACGAGTCATTCAATGAAATGTACCGTGAAGAACAGCGTGTGGGTAAAATTGCCATTACATTTTCCGCACTGGCAATCTTTATTGCCTGTCTTGGTTTATTTGGGCTTGCCACATTTATAGCAGAACAAAGAACAAAAGAAATAGGCATACGGAAAGTTTTAGGGGCGAGCGTTAATAGTGTTGTAAGCATGCTGGGTAAAGATTTTATAAAGCTGGTGGCCATTGCATTTGTATTCGCAGCGCCGCTTGCCTGGTGGGCCATGCATAACTGGCTCAATAATTTTGCCTATCGTATTAGTATTGAATGGTGGATGTTTGCTGCAGCAGGCGCTATTGCTTTATTAATTGCATTGATAACAGTGAGCTTCCAGTCAATAAGGGCAGCGCTGGCAAACCCGGTTGAGTCGTTGCGAACAGAGTAATATTTGGGAAGGTTCTAAACTTTTCCAAAGTTATAATGATGAATATTGAATAATAAATAAACAACATTAGTCTCAAGCGCATTGCCCTTCGACCATCGCTCAAATCATTTCTGCAATCACCATATATAAGTAGCCGCAGCGCCTGCTGGTAAACTGGCCAGCGCTGTTTTATCTTTAAACTTTATATTAAAGTTTACGGCAGAAGCGCCATCATTCAATACGAACAAAACCTTTCTGCCTTCGGGTGTTTTAAAGGCTACATTATATAAACCACCTATTGCATTTGAATTAATTCTTACCGAACCTGCGGGAACAAATTTGGCTATCTGTGCAATAATGTAATAGGCTACATTTCTTGTAACGCTTCCATTGATAGTTAAAGCACCTTTGCATTGTGTGCAGCCGCCCGGCGTGTGCGGCCCGAAAGATGCATCGTTTGCAAGGTTCCATTCAAGTGCAACACGGCTCCAGTTATTCATGGAACCTACTATCACATTTTTTACATGCCACAAAAAGTCGCCGGCAAATTGCCCTTCTGATGAGGTCCATTGTTCTGTAAAATAAACATGCTTGTCCGGAAAAGCATTATGCACCGTTGATAAAGCGCTTATATCTCCGGCATATAAATGAAAGGCAGATCCATCAACATATTTCGCGGCGTCTGCATCATTCAGAACAGTCATTGGATAATCAGGCTTATCGCAATTGTGATCGTAAATAATGATTTTGGTGCTGATGTTTGCCGCAGCAAAAGCAGGTCCCAGGCTGTTTTTGATAAAGTTTGCCTGGTCGCCGGCAAGCATCAGCATGCTTGGGTTATTGCCCGGATGCAGCGGTTCATTTTGCGGCGTGATGGCATCTACCGTTATGCCTTCTGCTTTCATGGCCTGTATATATTTCACAAAATACTGTGCATATACATCATAATATTTGGTGTATAAACTGCCGCCAATACTTTTGTTGTTATCCTTCATCCAGGCAGGCGGGCTCCAGGGTGTTGCCAGTATTTTTATGGATGGATTAATAGCAACGATTTCTTTTAATAAAGCAATAAGTTCTTTATCTTTTTCAAGGCTGAAGTGCTCAAGGTTTACATCGCCGGCCACATCATCATAACTAAAAACTTCAGCATTTAAATCTGATGCGCCAATGCTGATGCGGAGATAGCTTATGCCAACCGAGTTGGATGCGCTGCCAAACAACTCCTGCAAAAGATTTGCTTTAGCTGTTGCATCAAGCGAGTTAATGGCCTGCGCACTGCCGCCGGTTAATGTATAGCCAAAACCGTCAATGGTTTGATAGGTTATTGTACTGTCAACTGTTATAGTTGAATAAGAATTAGCAGTTGCATTAAATACAACTGAAGGTTGTTGCAGCAGTAAAACAGTTTGATCGGCTTTTGTTAACCAGACGATGGCTGAATCCGGGTTAACCGCCGGTGGTTGTTCACCATTATTTGAATTGGTGTTTTTGGAACAACCTGTAAAAGTTAATGCGGCCAATAATAAAAAAATATTCATACGCATATATTTAATTTAGTTTTTAATTGGCGTGCCGGTTTTATAAAATAATAAGCTGTTATTGTTCCGGGCAATTACTAACAGCTTTTCTCCGTTAACCGTGTTTAGCCATTTTATATCGCGAACCTCTCCCTGTACATCGGGTAATATCGCTTTGGTAATATTAGTTTTTTCATCCAGAGAGAATATGGTTGGGAAAAGTGCATCATATCTTCCTTCATAAGGCATCGTTCCATAAAAGTTTCCGCCAGCTATATACATGCTGCCAGGCAATTGTGCAAAAGCAAAGACGGGCGCCTGCTGTAAATGATTGTTTAAATCTGCTTTCGTAAAGTTGCCCTTACCATCGTTTATAAAACATGCAGCGCCCAAAGTTTCAGCGCTTAATGCTGTAAAGTCTTTAAATAAATCATAGAATATATAATCAACCGTTTTACCGGCTACCTCTGCATACGTGGAATAATATTTTTGCAACACGGGCATAACTTTCTCCAGTTGATCTTTTGCAAGAAATGTATATTCTTTGCCATCAATCGTATAACATAAAAGCTGTTCAATAACACCATTACCATCAAAATCCTTCACATATAATTTCAAGGACCCGGCTTTTCCTGCCCATAGTTTTGAATTATATCCCCAGTTGCCTGCAAGAATATCCATGTTGCCATCATTATTTACATCTGCTGCAAAAACGGATTGCCATAAACCGGTTGAATGTGCAATATCTGTTGTTGTGAATTTCCCATGATCATTCATAAAAATCTTTACGGGCATCCATTCGCCTGTTACAACCAGGTCTGCCCACCCATCATGATTAAGGTCAGTAAACATTGCTGATGTTACAACACCAAGATTAAGCAGCTTTATAGTTTCATAACTTGCTTCTGTAAACTTTCCATCGCCATTATTTAAAAAAAGAAATGAATTTTGCGGCAGGCCAAAATCGTTCGCCAGCGTACTTTCAATGGTACCAATAAAAATATCCGAATCGCCATCATGATCCACATCAGCCACAGCAACACATGATTTGTTATATAACTTCTGCACCAGGAAATCTGTTTTCTTTATAAAATGGCCTTTGCCATCGTTCACATACAAACGGTCTTCAAGCAATAAAGGCGATTTGCCCTGCGGTTCGCCGCCACCGCTTATAACAAGCAGATCTTTCCATCCATCATTGTTGGCATCAAATATTACCGCGTCCATATCTTCATACGGTGCATCATGGTTGAATGTTGCTGTATCTGCAGCTTTAAATGTGCCGTCTTTTTGCTGCACCATCATGGCACCGGTATTATAGGCTGCACCGCAGGCATAAAAATCATCAAGCCCATCGTTATTAATATCGCCCACAGCAATCTTTGGCCCGCGGGTGCTTTCTTCATGTGGAATTAAATACTGCACATTAAAATCAGAAAAATTATCTTCTATATGTTTCCAGTTACAGCTAACCTGTGCTGTTACATCTTGAAGTAACGGCTTTTTGGGAAGGAAAAACCGGGCGTATTGAAATGAATCTGCAGCATTTTTTTCTTCAACAATCAAAGGTTTATTTGAAGCTATATTGTTTATAAGCTGATATTTTTGATTAGGCCAAACGATCAAAACGCTATCGATAGTTTTAATGGTGCCCAAACCAAAATGCAATTTTGTATCGCATGAAGATTGAAAGCCCCTTGTAAGCATTAACTCCCCATACTGCATTTGATTTGTATGTATGCCTGCGGAATCTGTATGCGTGAAAACATATGCTTTTGCGCCTATACCAAACTTATTCATGCCTTCTCCTTCAAAAGAGATATTGAGTGCATTTTTATTTTTTGATGTGTTCTTCAGCACAACAGCAGGCGCGTTAATGCAGTTTATAACAAGATCAAGATTGCCATCACCGTCAAGATCCGCATAAGCAGCGCCATTATAATATCCTTTCATTTTGCCGGTGCCCCAATCATTGCTTACATTTTTGAAGGAACCGTCTGCATTGTTTTTAAAAAGAAATGGATGTGAGGCGCCATCAGGCATTTTTTCCAGCGTTATTTTATCATACGCATCTGAAGTATTACGATCAGTTTTTGCAGCAAGGTCTGAAACAAATTTTACATAATCCATATCCACCGGCCGCTTTACAATGCCACTTGAAATAAACAAGTCTTTATTGCCATCATTATCAAAGTCTGCAAACAATGGCGACCAGCTCCAGTCGGTTGCGGCAACACCGGCCATTAAAGCAACATCGCTAAAACTTGCACCATCCCCATTATTCTTTTGCAAACAATTACGTGAAACCTGCTCATGGTAGCCATTTGATCTTATTTTGAAATTATACAACTCAACACTCTCATCGCTGCCATACATCTTCACTGTTTTTTCATCGGGCGGCAACATATCAACCGTCACAACATCAGGTTGTCCGTCATTGTTATAATCGGCAATATCGTTGCCCATGCTAAATCGTGAATAATGCCCGAAATGTTTGGCACCGCTTTCTGTAAATGTGCCATTACCGTTATTGATATAATAATAATCGTTCTCATGAAAATCATTGCCGATATAAATATCATCCCATCCATCATTGTTCATATCTGCAACAGAAATGCCCAGGCCGTAACTGATATCGTTTTGATAAATGCCTGCTTCTTTTGAAACATCCGTAAATTTTCCGGTTGTATTTAAATCGTTCCTGTATAAATGATCGCCTGCTTTTACATCAATATCATAACGATGGCTGGTATCAACTATATACCTGCCGGGATTTTGTTGTGATTGGTTCAAAACATAACAATCCAAATCACCGTCGTGGTCGTAATCAAAAAAAGCAGCCTGTGTGGAATAGGCTTCCAATGCCAATCCATATTTGCCTGCGCTCTCGGTAAAAGTATTGTTGCCGTTATTGATGAATAATTCATTTCTGCCTTTTAAATGATGTTCGCCGGTCATGGCGCATACATAAATATCCAATAAGCCATCACCATTCACGTCAGCCATTGCAGCACCGGTGCACCAGTCTGAAGTGCCCGCCACGCCTGCTTTCTGAGTTATATCCTCAAATTCAAAATTGCCTTTGTTCAGGTATAATTTATTGCCGGCATGATTGCTTGCCGTAAAATAAATATCAGGCAAGCCATCACTGTTTATATCACCAATAGCAACGCCGCCGCCGTTATAATAATAGAGATAGTATAATATGCCGAAAGCACGATATTCTTCAGGTTTATTTACAAAACTGATATTTGTTTTTGATGAGGATAATTGCTCGAAAACACTGCCTGAATTTTTACAGGCTGTTATCGATGCACTTATTATAAGTAAGATAATAAAACTGTTTCTGTAACTTTTAAAAGCCATTTGTTGTTATGATTTCTTCTTTACAGAAGATGAATTTTGTTCTATAAATTTTTTTGTTTCATCGGTATAGATAGCAATGTAATGCGTTCTCATTTTTGCATTTACTGTTTGTTTGTTCTGCAGTAGGAAAGCAATTGAAGTGGATTCCTGCAAGGGCATGTGGCAATCAATACAATTATTCTTTACGACGGCATTTGATAACCCTTCTATTTGTTTATGTTGATTTGTATGACAACTCATACAACGTTGTGAAAATAATGCAATATTTCCCGCTTCATTTTTGTGTGGGTCATGGCAGGTGACGCACGTCATTGTTTTGCTTAGCTGAAAACATTTGCTTGCTGATAAAACGCCCAACTGGTTGCCATGTACATCCATTAAACCTGCATTTCTTGCGGCATCACTTATTGTATAATATTTATTTAAACTGTCGCCTGCAACAAATTGAAAAGGATTTCTTTTTGCTTCCAGGCGGCCTGCATGGCATGCACCACAAACATCAAGCGATAATGATGTTGAAAGTTTACCCGGGTTAATAATAAACATCGCAACCGTATCTTCCGGATGTTTGATTTGATAAGCCACATGTTTTGCAGCGGGGCCATGACATCTTTCGCAGCCAACCGTTAATATCATTTTGGTTGAATCAAATGCAGGCGGCACATCAGGATTATAATTGATGGCTTCGGCATACGTGCTGTGGCATTCAAGACAACGTGTTGTAACAGGCCTGTTGAAAATGATAGGCGACAAAGGATAACCCGGGCTGTTTGCCCATTGATGCACCTGCGTGAAATAGGAAACCGGCAGCTCAATAATATGATCGCCAACCCACGACAAAAAGGTTTGCCCGTTTTTGCCCGATCCAATTACAATATCAAACTTCCTGCTTACCACTTCTTTGTTGTTATGATAATACACCTGATAAAAGCTATCGTTATGTTTTTCGAGTTTTACAGTTTTGCCAACATCGTACTGAAAACCGTTTTTGCCGGTAACAAAACTGCCTTTTATTGTTTGGGCCGAAGCTGTTTGCGAAGTATAAAAATGAAATGAATTAAAATAATTTTCTGTTATCGTTTTATGGCAACCGGCGCATGTTTGCGAACCGGCAAACTGATCAAAAGTTACCGTATCAATAATGCTGTTTGATACAGTTTCATGTGGATGGTTATTTTTATTTTGGTCGCTGATGCATTTTGAAAAAATTATTAAGGCTGTTATCACCAAAGTGCTTATAAGAAAGGTTCTTTTATTTTGAAAGACTTTAATCATTATGCTTATCAACAAAATTAAAAAGCTGCTTTTTTACAGCAGCTTTTTAATCAATAAAGAGAAAATATTATTCTTTATTATCGTATAAACTTTTGACATCGGCTGCGGAAAGTGCCTCGCTATATAACCTGAACTGATCAATAGCACCATTAAAATTACCCATCCATGTTTGTCCAATATCATCAGGTGTTTTACCTAAAGCATACATACCGGGGCCTCCAACAACAAGGCCAGCGAGTGAAGAAAAATCTAACTTACCGCCGTTGTTATTAAATTTTCCAAAACCGTCAGGTAAATTCGTAGGTGCAGCACCGTCAACATAGGGTGTAAGAGTTGAACTTGCTGAATCAAAAACAAACGCAAGATGATGCCAGTTACCATCTAAAACATGTGGCATCCTTTTATCAATATCAGATGTTTTTGTAAATTCAAACCACTGATCGTTCAGATAAAATTTGGCAGCAGCCGAATCTTTTGAACTTGGGTTACCTGCATCTTCAAATTCCAGGAAAATATCCTGGGCGGTCCAGATATCTTTGGAAGTTGCAAAGCCGAATGCAAACGTAGTGCCGCCACCAGCTGCATTAGGCCCGTCTTTTTTTATCCAGAAAGCAATTGTAAAACTGGTTGACGTATTAAAATCATTTCCTGAAGGATAAACAATGTGACCATCTGCATCCGCGCTCATTGCCTGGCCGGAAACGCCATCAACATAATTCACATTAGTGTTTGTGCCAAAATTTGCTTTCGTACTGTCAACATTAGTTCCATCTAAAGCAATGAAAAACTTCAGCGGGCCGCCGGGAGGATTGGCATCTTTGGGATAATCGCCCAAAGGCGGCTGTTCCATTTTCTGGCAGCTATTCATAAATAAGCCGATGAAAAAAAGCAGCGCAATATTTCTTATAATGATTTTCATATGTATAATCATTTATTAGTATTAATAATTTGGATTTTGCACCAATACGCCGCCGGAGAGATCAATAGCAGGCTGCGGAATCGGGTACCAGGCATTCCTGGGCTGATAACCTAAAGTGCCCAAAGCACTTTGTGCATCACCCCATCTTACAAGATCATAAAAGCGATAGCCTTCCATAGCAAATTCCCACCGGCGTTCATTCTTGATGGCAATACGCATCTGGCTTTGGCTGATAAACGGAACAGGTGGAAGCGCATTAGGATCGGAACCTGAATTTCTTGCCCTTGCCCTAACCTGCTCCAGCATGGCAGCTGCTGTAGCACCATCGCCTAATTCGTTGGAAGCTTCTGCCATCATCAGCAATACATCTGCATAACGAAGGATGCGATGATTGATCCAGTCTGCAGCGCCGGCATTATTTATTTGTCCCGTATAAGAACGCATAGCAGGATCGGAGTAAACTTTTTTATTCCAGTAAGGCTGATCCAGGAATCCCGACTTACCGAGCGAATCTTTATTATAAGGCGGTATGGTAGCGCCGTAACCACCTTCAGCAGAACCGCCGTCGAATTCACCTGAATATAAAACTGTCATATTCTTCCTGGGATCGGCAGCGTTCCAATCATTGACAAGATTTTGGGTGGGCACATTCCAGCCCCAACCGAGGTTCCATTCAACAGAAGCGCCACCCTGCCGTATATTTTGAGATGTGCCCCAGGCAACACCATAATTAGGTGTTCCGTTTTGGCCTATCAAAGCCTGCATCTCGAAAATTGACTCTTTACTATTTTTACCGGCGCCGCTTAGCCCATCCTTCCACACATCATAAAATTTGGGCAACAGGGCATACTCACCTGAAGCAATTACCTCCTGGCACAATTCTTTTACCCGCTGCCAGTTTTTCCTGAACAGGTATGTTTGCGCCCACAAAGTTTTCGCAGCTCCGCTCGTTAAACGCCCCGGGTATTGGGAATTGCCCTGTGCATCATTCCAGTTTAAAGGCAGGTACATGGAAGCGGTATCAAGGTCTTTATCAATCTGCGCATAAATATCATCTACCTTAGCCTTGGGCCTGATGCCATCTGCCGGGTTTGTATAGTAATAATTAAGCAGCGGCACTTCGCCATAAGCTTTTACCAGGTCAAAAAAGGAGTAGGCCCTGAAAAAATATGCTTCACCCACATTCCTGAGAGATGCTTCATCCGTTACCCCGAGAGAATCGGCAGAAAACAGTTCTTTATTTGCCAGGTAGATCATGGTATAATGATCATTCCAGTAAGTATTGGTAGCCCAATCGTTCTTGGTATATTGAAAGGTTTCAAACTCTGCATTTATTTCAGCGCCATCCGTTTGGCTGCTTCCTTTTTGTGCATCATCATCGCGAATGCTGTGAAAGTCAAGCCAGGGCAAAGATGAAAAACCTGCGAGGCTTCTTAAATTACTGTATAAACCAAAACTTTGCGCTTCCAATGTACCCTGCTTCAGGTCATCGTAAGTTGCTGACAAAGGTTTCCTGTCAAGAAATTTTTTACAGCTACCCAATACAACGCTCGTGCCCAGGGCAATTAAAACAATATAAATATTTCTCTTTTTCATATTAATGCGTTATAAAAATTAAAAGGTTGCGTTTAATCCGAATGTAACCACCATTGGTATAGCGCCACCGGCTGCATCATAACCAAAAGAAGTGGCATCTCCGCCATATTCTGCTGTGTAGCCTTTATTATGTTTCCATGTAATAAGGTTTTGTGCATTGGCATAAATCCTTATTCCTTTAATATGCAGGCTCTGCAGCATATTTTGTGAAAAGCTGTAGGACAACTGGATATTTCTCAACCTGAAATAGCTTCCGTCTTCAATATTATAGGTAGAGCCCTGGTAATTAACACGGTCTTTTTGGCTGATAATCGGTTCCCAGTTAGAAGTGCCTTCACCATGCCACCTGTTTAACTGGAAGGCGGCGTAGTTTACCCGCTGGAAAGGAGATTCCAGCGAATTCCAAACCCTGAATATTTCATTGCCATAAACGCCTGCACCATCAATATCTAATGTGAAATTTTTATAAGTAAGGCTTACAGAGGCGCCGTACATAAAATCGGGTGATGGGTTTCCTATAAACGTCCTGTCGCTGGCATCAATAACGCCGTCTCCATTTAAATCTGCATATTTTCTGTCACCAGGCCTTACTTCGCCTAAAGATGATTGGCTTGGAGATTTAATAATATCAGCGTAAGACTGGAAAATTCCTATTTGTTTATAACCGAAGAATGAGCCAATCGGGTGGCCAGGGGCTGTGCGGCTAACAGCCGTACCATTATTTTGTGAAGCCCTGTCAATAATCCCGGAAGGAAGATCTTCTGCCAGGGAAACCACTTTATTCTGCATAAAGGTGATATTACCGGAAAGGCTGATACTGAAATCTTTGGAGACACTTTGGTTCCAGGTGGCGAGGAATTCTTCCCCGGTATTGCGCAATGAACCTCCGTTAATTATTTCATCAGGCAGGCCTATAGGCTGCCTGTTTACATACGTCATCAGGTCTTTGGTTTTCCTGGTATAATAGGTTCCTTCAAAATGCAGCCTGTTGTCAAACGCATTTAACTCAATGCCAATATCTGCAGCATCAACTGTTTCCCAGTGCAGGTCAGGATTTACCAGGTAACTTGCCTGGGCTGCATTAAATACATAATTTCCGAAAACAGCAGCAATGTCTGGTCGAAGTGATGGATAAAAAGGATAAGGAAGCGGGTTACCATCAGAGCCGTTAGGCGTGCTTTGGTTACCCAATACGCCAATAGTACCATGTATTTTAAGATAATCGAATATTTTCTGGTCTGCCATAAAGTTTTCCCGGCTTATATCCCAGCCCGCGCCCACAGCCCAGAAAGCCTGGCTGCGGTTTTGAGGAGGCAATTGGGATGAGGCATCGTTGCGGAAAGAAGCATTAAGAAAATACTTGTTTTTATAACTATATAGGGCCCTTGCGAGTTCGGATACCGTTGTCCTTTCATACTGTGAACCTGTAGCCAATGTAAGCGCATCGCTTTCAAAACCATTATTCAAATACCAGAATCTTTTATCATCAGGAATGGGCAATGAACCGGGCGTATTGGATGGTTTTGCTGTGCCGCCGCGGTTAAAATTGCCAAAATAATAAGTGGTAAAACCAGCGGTTACAGTGAGCTTGTGTACCCCGCCAAACGTATTGGTGTACGTTAAAATCTCATCCTGCTGATACTTTTTATAGGTTTGATTATTCTCCTCCACCTGGGTTGACTGGCTATATAAATAAGGCGTATTATTAACTGGATTATAAGCATAATACAACGGTGTATATTTCCGGTAATCTATATAACTCTGGTCTGCATAGAAGGTGGAACGGAAATTAAGTTTGGGGGTAATATTTATATCGGCATAAATGCTTCCTACATACCTCATTTCCTGGTTAATTACTTTGTTCCAGGTGTTTTCAACTTCCAATAAAGGATTTACAACACCTGAATTTTGAAGCGCCACATCCAGGCCCGAATACAGGTTCTGGCTGATGGTATCGGTACCATACGGGTTTTGTACAACAAATGGCTGCCGGCCGGCAGAAACCTGTGGCATAACTTTTCTTGCATTATCCAATACGGAACCGGCGTCATAAGGGTTATTGGTTCTGGCTACATTCAGGTTAAACCCAACTTTTATAACCTTATTGAATTTGTATTCATCATTCACATTAACCGTCATCTTGGTTAATTTCTGGCGGATGATGATGCCTTCATCATATATGTAACCCAAAGACATACCGAACTTATTCTTCTCTGAAGAGGAATTTACACTCAGGTTATTATTGCTGAACTGGCCAGACCTTGTAACAACATCTATCCAATCTGTATTGGCGGTTAAAAAAGAATAATCCGGGGTGGGGGCATTGTTATTATCATTCTCTTCCTTAAACAGCATATCAAAGCCGGCAGCATCCACCATTTTTATTTTATTAACCAATTTTTTAAACCCGTAAGAAGTATTAAAGTTTACAATGGTTTGCCCGGATTTTGCCTTTTTTGTGGTGATTACAATAGCACCGGTTGCACCCCTTACACCAAAAATTGCCAGGGAAGACGGATCTTTCAGCACTTCAATAGACTGTATATCATTTGGGTTGAGGTAATCTATATTATCATTTAAAATTCCGTCCACCACATATAATGGATGCACCTGGCCGATACTTACCGTACCGCGAATCCTGATATCGGGCGCTGCACCCGGCGTACCATTATTTACAACCGAAAGGCCGGTAACCTTTCCCTGTAATGAAGCTACCGGGTTTGGATTGGGCTTGTCAGCAATTTCTTTACCTTCTATGGTAGAGATAGATCCCGTGAGGTCTCTTTTCTGTGCAGTACCATAACCTATAACCACTACATCTGTTAGCTGGGAAGAGGAAGAGCTTAACGATATATCAATAGTGGTTCTGTTTCCAACATTTACATCCTGTTCTTCAAAACCAACATAAGAGAAAGTAAGTACATCAGAAGAAGAGGCATTTATTTGGTAAACACCTTCGTTGTTTGTAACCGTTCCGGTTTTGGTTCCTTTTTTCTGTACAGAAACTCCCGACAACGGCTTGCCGCTTGAATCTGTTACTGTACCCGAAACGAGGCTCTGAGCCTGTGCATGACTATTCAAAGCACACAGCAGCATTATAGTAAGCATTGCTGTTATACTTAGCCAACATTTGCGTTTAAAATAACTCATATAGCTGTTCAATTTTATTTGAGAGGTTAAAAGGCCCTGGTGCAATCCACAGAAGTAATTCTTGAATTATTAATAACTTGATTCTACAAGCAAACTCTAATAAACCATACTGGATTAATAAAGAGGCGGCAGGTTTATTCGCTAACACTATTAGACACACCTTACGCAAACAGTGCTGCAAACCATTATAAATTACTTAAACACAAAGCGATTACACACTGTTTCTATAATAAAAGTTTAGCTGGAATACTTTACAATATTCTAATATTACCTAACAGTCGTTAGTAAATCTTATTTTTGTTATATGCAGTCATACGAATTTGAAAACAGGTTTCAGCAAAAGATAGATGCTGAAATTAAAATTGAACCGAAAGACCGGATGCCGGATGCTTACCGCAAAACCCTGATCCGCCAGATAAGCCAGCATGCGCACAGCGAAATTGTGGGCATGCTGCCTGAGGGTAACTGGATAAGCCGGGCGCCATCTTTAAAGCGTAAAGCCATTCTCCTGGCCAAAGTGCAGGACGAGGCGGGGCATGGCCTCTATCTTTATTCGGCCTGCGAAACGCTGGGCATAACCAGGGAAGAAACCATAAGCGATTTACATAGCGGCAAAGCCAAATATTCTTCCATTTTTAATTATCCCACCTTAACCTGGGCCGATATTGGCGCCATTGGCTGGCTGGTAGATGGCGCTGCCATTTTAAACCAGGTAATGCTTTGCCGCACCTCGTATGGACCGTATGCAAGGGCCATGGTAAGAATTTGCAAGGAAGAAAGCTTTCACCAGCGGCAGGGCTTTGATATTTTGCTTACCTTAAGCAACGGAACGGAGGCTCAAAAAGCAATGTGCCAGGATGCGATTAACCGCTGGTGGTGGCCATCGCTCATGATGTTTGGGCCGAGAGATTCGGAGAGCACCAATTCAGATCAAAGCATGAAGTGGAAGATCAAGCGCAAGACCAACGATGAATTGCGCCAGCAGTTTGTGGATATGTGCGCCGAACAGGTAAAGGTTTTAAATATGGTTTTGCCTGATAAAGATTTACAATGGAATGCAGCAAGACAGCATTATGATTTTGGCGAAATAGACTGGAATGAATTCTGGAACGTAGTAAAAGGCAATGGACCCTGTAATAAAGAAAGGCTGGAAGCACGTCGCAAAGCACACAATGATGGCGCCTGGGTTCGCGAAGCGGCAGCAGCCTATGCGGCAAAACAAGCAAACAAACAGGAAATAAAGGCAGCATAGGATTGAACTTCTATTGATTCAATGTATGAACTGAACATGTGTTTTTTTAATAGGGAAGAACGAGTTCTATAAATGATTTGTTATGCAACAGTTTTTTAAAAAATATTATTACGGCGATATACCTGATGACACTTCCGGAAGTGCTTTAAACCTTCCCGGATCTGCAAAAGATTCAGACCGCGCTTCCTGGCCTTTATGGGAAGTATTTATTCGCAGCAAACAAGGCCTGGATCATAAACATGCCGGCAGCCTGCACGCCGCAGATGCGCAAATGGCTATTGAAAACGCCCGGGATGTTTACACCCGCCGCAATGAAGGCGTAAGTATTTGGGTGGTTGAAAGCAAATACATCCACGCCTCTAATCCTGATGATGCGGAAAGTTTTTATGAGCCTGCCAGTGATAAGGTTTACCGCCATCCTACGTTTTATGATTTGCCGGAAGAAGTGAAGCATATTTGAGGTTCGTTGAAAAGTTGATTGGTTGAAACAGGGAATTAGGAATAGGGGAAATTTGTAATTTGGTAAAAAACTTGTCGATATGAATTATCGTGGCTACAAAGATCCGGAATGCTACAAGCAGGGAAGGGAATTAAAAATTTATATTTCAACACTTGCAAAAAAATTTCCAGCCTATGAAAAGTTTTTACCTGCAGCACAAATTCTTGATTCTTCAAGATCCATTGCAGCAAACATAGCCGAAGGATATGGCAGATTTACTTATTCCGACACGAAAAATTTCTTCATTATTTCAAGAGGTTCCCTAACCGAAACAATGGAACATCTTGCAACAGCCTTTGATGAAAATTATATTCTGAATGAAGAATTGAAAACAGGAGAGGAAAAATGTGAATTAGTATTCAAACTTATCAATGGCTACATCAGTTACCTCGATAAATCTAAAAGTCAAATTAAAAAACGCAATGAGCCTAATTCCTGATTACCAATTCGTTATAACCTATACCCTCCACCTCGCCGATAACGCCCTTATCCTGGCGCAGCGCAACAGTGCCTGGTGTGGTCACGGGCCAATACTGGAGCAGGACATTGCCATCACTAATATTTCATTAGACATTTTAGGACAGGCAAGAAATTTTTATCAATACGCAGCCGAACTTATTAACCACACCACTAATAAACCACTCAATTATTCAACCATTCTACCCGCTACTGAAGACACACTTGCCTACCTTCGCGACAGCCGCGATTTCAAAAACTGCCTGCTGGTGGAACAGCCAAACGGCGATTGGGCAAAAACCACATTACGTTTGTTTCTTTTTAGCAGTTATCAATATTTGCTGTACGAAAAATTGCAGCATAGCCGTGATGAGCGGCTTGCAGCCATAGCCGTAAAGGCATTAAAAGAAGTAGCGTACCATGTGCGGTGGAGCAGTGAATGGGTGATACGTTTGGGCGATGGAACAGATGAAAGCCATCAGCGCATGGAAAATGCAATTGACGAACTTTGGCCTTATATTGATGAATTATTTATAAACGCAGCATATGAAGAAGCATTGCTTAAAGAAAATATTGCGGTTGATGTTTCAGCGTTAAAAGCAAAATGGTTAGAAAAAATTTTAACCGTTTTCAACGAAGCCACTTTGCAGGTACCGCAAAATGTGTTTGTAAGAACCGGCGGCAAGCAAGGCATTCATTCAGAACAATTGGGTTATATACTTGCAGAAATGCAGTTCATGCAAAGAGCGTATCCAAATTCAACCTGGTAAGCCCTGAAGGAAGTTATTATGATTCGTGAAAAAGATATAACAGAAGATGCCATACAGCAGATATTGGAAACGGTAACCGATCCCGAAGTGCCTGTATTGTCAATTATTGATTTAGGTATTATCAGAAAGATTGAAATATTTGATGCTGTTCAAAAACCGCCTCAAGGTGGTTTAACTATTTGCATCACGCCAACCTATACCGGCTGCCCGGCAATGGATGTAATTAAAACAAACATCAGGCTTGTATTACTGGAACATGGTTTTAATAACGTTGAAATAAAAACCATTTTATCACCAGCCTGGACAACCGACTGGATGACGCAGGCCGGCAAACAAAAATTAAAAGCATATGGTATTGCACCGCCCAATATAAAACAGCAGGTTTGCACACTCGAAGCATTTCAAAAAGATGAAGCGGTACAATGCCCGCATTGCAATTCTTATCACACACATCTCATAAGCCGGTTCGGCTCCACGCCCTGCAAAGCATTATATAAATGCGATGATTGCCTGGAACCGTTCGATTATTTTAAATGTCATTAATTCGCACTTTATTTTCAAAATTATTTGACCAAATTATTTGTTTTAATTATGTCAGCTATTCTATTTGAAGTAAAGGACAACATTGGTTTTATAACATTAAACCGTCCCGAAAAACTAAACGCATTTAACCGCGAAATGGCTTTGTTGCTACAGGAAAAATTAGATGAATGCAATAACTCAAAAGAAGTACGTTGTGTTTATATAACGGGCAGCGGAAAAGGTTTTTGCGCCGGGCAAGACCTTGCCGAAGTTTCAGATTCCAGGGAAATGAATATCATTCTAAGGGAACAATTCAATCCCATTGTTTCAAAAATCCGCAAGCTCGAAAAACCTGTTATTGCCGCCATAAACGGCGTTGCTGCGGGCGCTGGCGCCAACATAGCTTTATGCTGCGATATCATTGTTGCAACAGCATCAGCATCATTCATACAGGCATTCAGCAAAATTGGTTTAATACCCGACAGCGGCGGCACATTTATGTTACCACGATTAATCGGCTGGCAAAAAGCAAGCGCTTTAATGATGACAGGCGATAAAGTAAGCGCTGACGAAGCAGAGCGCCTGGGCATGATCTATAAGGTTTTTGCAGATGATGTTTTTGACGTGGAAGCAAAGAAGCTCGCTGCAACACTTGCTGCCATGCCCACCCGCGGTTTATGGTTTACCAAGCAGGCTTTAAACTGGGCATTAAGCCACACCTGGTATGAACAGCTTTCCAATGAAGATAAACTGCAGCAGCGTGCGGCTGATACCTGCGATTTTAAAGAAGGTGTTCAGGCTTTTCTTGAAAAAAGAAAACCGGTGTTTAAAGGAGAATAGTTGAATAGCTGCGAGCTTTTAAATGCTCTCATTCACTTCTTAACGCTTTTACCGGGTTAGCCGTTGCGGCTTTAACCGCATGAAAACTTACAGTGAGCATTGTGATGATCAATACCGTTAATGCGGATAATAAAAACGGTGTTGCCGATAAGCCTGTATTGTAAGGAAATATTTTCAGCCATTTATCCATAAACAGGTAGGCGATTGGAAACGCAATAAGGCAGGAGATACCAACCAATGCAATAAAATTTCTCGTAACAAGCGGCACGATCTGCCCCACGCCTGCACCCATAATTTTTCGTATGCTTAATTCTTTCTGGCGTTGTTGTGTGGTGAATGCAATCAATCCCAATAAACCAAGACAGGTAATGGCAATGGTAAGAATTGAAAATGCTGTAAATATCTTACCACGCTTTTGATCGGCGGCATATTGCGAATCAAAATCCTGGTCGAGAAAAGTATATTGAAAAACGATATCAGGAAATGTTTTTTTCCATGCGCTTTCAATTAATTTAACAACAGGTGTTATATTCTGTGCATTCAGCTTTAGCTGTACGCTGTTGCTTACCGGCTGATAAAAAAGCATAAGCGGTGCAATGGGATTATACAATGATTGCTGGTTAAAATCTTTCACCACACCTATCACTTCAAGATAATTGCCTGAGGTATCGCCTGCAAACTTAACACGCTTGCCAATAGCGTTATCTCCCCAGCCAAATTGCTGCACCATTTTTTCGTTTACAATAATGCTGCGCAACGTATCGGAAAGGCCCGTAAAATTGCGGCCCTTCGCCATTTTCATTCCAAGCGTGTTAATATAATTTTCATCAATGGCATAATTGTTTACACCCTGTTCAACAAAACCGTTTTTTGATTGCACGGAAAACAGTTGCAGGTTAATATTCTGGCCCGGCACCGCCTGCGCCGTGCTTACTCCTGATACCTGCGGCATATTACGCATCTCGTTAGTAAACGCAGTTATTTTGCTGTGCATGTTGGGGCCATTAATTCTAAGGTTCATTACCTGTTCTTTATTAAAGCCAAGGTCTTTATTGCGCAAATATTTTAACTGGCCATATACTACCCAGGTACATATAAGCATTATCATGGCAATTGAAAATTGCACCACTACCAGCACACGTCGCAGCGTTACATTGCCTGATGCCTTTGAAAGGCTGCCTTTGAGAATGTTTACCGGGTTGAATTTTGAAAGATAGAATGCGGGATAGCTTCCACCTGCCAAACCTGTAAACGCGGCAACGCCTAATATTATCAATAATGTTTTTGGCTGCAATAATGCAGTGAATGAAATAAACTTGCCGGAAATGGTGTTGAAAGCCGGCAATAACAATGCAATAATGCCGATGCTCAATAGCAAAGCAAAGCAGGCGGTTACAACAGATTCAACAAGAAACTGTGCCACTAATTGTTTTTGCGTAGAGCCCGCTACTTTTCTTATCCCTATTTCTTTTGCCCTCCTTGCAGAACGCGCTGTGGTAAGGTTCATATAGTTAATGCAGGCAATTAGCAACATAAAAAATGCTACTGCTGCAAAGATGTAGATGTATGACATGCTGCCCAGCTCTTCCGGTTCATTATCTGTATCTGCATGCAGGTGGATGGCTGTAACGGGTATAATACCAAACCTCATTTTTATATTGAACTGCGCAAATATGGAGGCAAGGTATTTATCATAAACAGGTAATAATTTTTTTTCAAAGGCGGCTGCACTGGTATTTGGTTTAAGCAAAACATATGTATAGAAACCAAAGCCGCCCCAGTTATTGGCAAAGTCGGCAGGCAGCGAACTTCTTGAAATTAATATATTGAAAAGAAGGTGTGAGTTTTTTGGAACGTCTTTTATAACCGCAGTTATTTTATATACATCACCGTTCACGTTCTCCAGCGTTTTTCCAACATAACTTTTATTTTTTCCAAAAAACTTTTCGGCAACAGATTGTGTAAGCACCATGGAGTTTGGCGCTACCAATGCTGTTTGCGGGCTGCCCTCCATAAATTTATGTGTAAAAACTTTAAAAACATTGCTATCAGCAAAAAACACTTTGTTCTCATATAAACGCTGGTCGCCATTTTTATACATGATATCACCGCCGCCGCCTGCACCAAAAAAACGAACGGCCTCTTCCACTTCAGGATAGTCTTTGCTTAAAGCTTCCGCCATTGGAAAAGGCGTTATGGCCCATCGCATGGTGTCTTTATCGGCCTCTTTTACATAGGCATTTACGCGATAAATGCGGTCAGCTTTTTCATTATACCGGTCATAACTTAATTCGTCAATAATATAGAATATTAATAACAGGCTGAATGAAATACCAATAGCAAGCCCGAGAATATTCAAAAGGCTGTACCATTTATCTCTTTTTAAGTTGCGCAATGCAACAAGCACAAGGTTTTTTAGCATAATGAGCTTTGTTTAATTGTTATCAATTTTCATTTTTACATGTGCCTGTATAAAAAAAGTTTAATTATCCCAACGCATAAATGTACCCGTCTGCACTGCCAAAGTAAAGCGTGCCTTCATCTATCCAGATGGTTGAAAAGATGCTGCCCATTTTCAAAAACTCCGTATAAAGCGGCGTTGCATCATCTTTATATTTTTCAATAATGTCCGCCCTTATTTTATCTGAATTATCCATAAAATCATGGTAATGTTGTTTGCTGAGATCGGTCTGAAAGAGCTTTGAGACTTTGCCTGAAATAATATCGAGCTGATAAATCATTCCATCAATGCAACCAAAATAAGCAGTGCTGTCGTTTAATGATGCACTGCTGAAAACATTTAAAGGTACCGGCGTATCGTACAATTTAAACCCGTAAGTTTTTCCAAAACCAAGTATGTTGTGCGAGTCAGACATAGTAACAATTAACCGTTTTTCTGAAAGGCTTGGCACACTCGTCCAGCTTCCGGGCTGATGGTAAACCCAGTGGCCGCTGCCATCTTTTATTTTCAATGCATATACATTGTAATCCCTTGAACAAAAAAACACCGTGCTATCGTTAACCGTTGCATTAAATTGTACTTCGCCCAAAGGAAAATTATGCTCACCTATGGTATTGAACTTCCAGCGCAGCGTTCCATCTTCATTAAGGCAATAAAAGAAACCATCAAAGCTGCCTGCGAGAATTTCATCATCCGTAACAGTTGGCGATGCATGAACAATGCCACCTGTTTTATATTTCCACAAAAGTTTGCCAGACCGCTGGTTCAATGCATACAGGTAACCATCGCCGCAACCGAAATAAACGCGATTATTATTAACGGCAGGCGATGACTGGTAATAATCCCAGGCATCATAAAACTTCTCTCCTGCTGTTTTAAATTGCCATTGCTGCCTGCCGGTTGCTGCGTCAAGCGCATAAAAAATGCCATCCGTGCTTATAAAGAAAACCATGTTATTATCTATGGCAACGGATGAGCGTATTTCACCGCCCGTTTTAAATGTCCATATAACAGCGCCATTGGTTTTATTTAATGCATAAATATTGCTGTCGCACGAACCTGTAATAAGCATATTGCCGGAAAGAACAGGCGAAGCAAATACGTGGCCACTGGTTTTAAATTTCCATTTAACAGCAGGCGCATTACTTACCGGTTTTGCTGATGTAAAATTCTTTCTGTCAGGTGTTCTGCAGAACTGCTGTGCATGTACATGATTCAATAAAAGCCATGCTGCTAAAATTGCAATACATCTGTCTAAAAAAATTTTCATACCATCTTGCCGGTTGCGATTTATCTTTCAACTTACTGCGCTTTTATATTTCAGCAACAGGTAAACACATAAATGGTTGAATATTTATTTTGCAGGCAAATTACGTGAAATATAGCTGCGCGCTTTTGGCTTTACGTTAGTTAATTCATTTTCGTTTTCTCATCATTCACTATTGACTATTCACCATTCACCTCATCATTCCGTTCTCAAGCTCTTAACCGGGTTAGCTATGGCTGCTTTTATGGTTTGCACGCTTAAGGTTATAAGTGCAATCATCAGCATGCCAAAACCACACAAAGCAAATATCCACCAGCTCATGGTTGTTCTGTAGGCAAAATCTTCAAGCCATTTATGTGTTGCCCACCAGGCAACAGGCGCAGCTATTACAAAAGCAATCAATACCAGTTGCACAAAATCCTTTGACAAAATAGAAATGATATTGGCAATCGTTGCACCCAATATTTTTCGTATGCCGATCTCTTTTGTGCGTGTATTGATGGTGTACATTACAAGGCCTAATAAACCCAGGCAACTGATGACCACTGATAAACCTGTTGCCCATCCCAGTAAGCTTGCAGTACGCTGTTCCGTTTCATAAAATTTCGCAATAGTGTCATCTAAAAATTTATAACTGAAATCTTCTTCCGGGTATAAGCGGTGATATGATTTTTGAATTTGTGCAATAGTGTTTGGCCATGATGTGCCCGCAGCTTGCGGCTGCAATAAAATATGAAAGAAATAACTCCTCGAATCAAGGCTGGCAAATACCAGCGGGCCAACTTCTGCATGAAAAGACTGCTCATTAAAATCATGCATTACGCCAACAATGGGCAACCTTCTTCCATTAAAATCAAGCAGTTTGCCCAGGGCATCTCCAGGCCTGTTAAAGCCAAGCGATTTTGCATAAGTTTCGTTTATTAAAAACTCTTTAATAGTATCGCTTTGCTGTACATTTCTGCCGGCTAATATTTTTATATTGAACAACTTCAGGTAATTGGTATCGCCCCAGCGCAACTGCACGCTTTCCTTATTATCATTGGCTGCACCGGCATAGCTTATATTGGTAAAAGCAGCGCCCTCATCTGCAGGTGTAAGAAATCCCATGCTCGCCATTTGTACACCGGCCATGTGTTTTATGTCGTTCAGCAATACAGCGCGATGATCAGCCGCTGAATCAGTACGGGGAACATTAAAACTTATAACTGCATCTTTTCTGAAACCCATATCGGCATTCAATGAATAATTGATTTGCCGGCTTACCATTACAGTGGCGATAACAAAGAACTGTGCAATTACAAACTGTGATACCGTTAATACTTTTCTTATCCACGCATGCCTTGTTTCATTGCTGAATGAAAAAGATTGATTCTTTAAAACCTTGACCGGTTTGTAACCTGATAAAATAAATGCCGGGTATAAGCCTGACAAAAAACTTACAACAACAGCAAGCAACAACAAAAACAAAAAAATATAAGGCTGCTGCAACGGTTGAAATTTTAATCCCGGCGGTATGAAATCTGCAAACAGCTTCAACAGCACAGGGGCTAAACAAAAAGAAATAATACCGGCTGTTATAGTAAGCAAAAATGTTTCACCCAAAAACTGAAAGATGAGCTGCCTTTTAGAGCTGCCCATTGTTTTGCGGATGCCGATTTCTTTAGCCCGGCTTGCAGCATTGGCGGTGGTAAGATTAATAAAGTTGATGCAGGCAAGTATTAAGAGAAACGCAGCTACAGCCAGCAGTGAATATAAAGTGGGTTTATGTGCCAGCCGCTGGTTAAAGCCTGCATATAAAGCATTGAAATGAATATCGCTTAACGGTTGCAAATGAAAACGCTGGTAATTAAGTTCATCTTTATGCGCATTCTTATTGTACTTATTAAAAATATTGTTGAGCTGCTTTTCTGAATTGAGAATATTTGTGCCTGCAGCAAGTTTTACATACACGGTTGAATATGCCATCCAGTCGTTCCATACATTCATCATAAAATCGTCCTGCATATGTGTTTGCGCTATCGTGGCAAAAGAGATAAACTCAACGGCATTAATAGAAGTGCGTGCATTCAAATCTTTTACAATACCACTTACTGTAGCCGTAAAATCATCGTTATATTTTATTTGCTTACCAATAATATCATTGATATTAATGGAAGGAAAATATTGCCTTGCCCTGCTTTCTGCAAGCACCACATGAAAAGGATCTTTTAATGAAGATTCGGGTGAACCTGCAACCCACTGAAAAGGCAGCAGGGAAAAGTATTGCGGGCCGGTAAAAACAATATCGGGCTGTTTTTTAAAAACAACAGGTTGCACCGAACCGGTTTTTTCTATACTTACTTTCGCTGTTGCATCGCCCTGGAACTGCATTACAGGAACGGCGGTTTCAATGCCTGTTGCTTCATTCTGTATGGCGGCGCTTAAAGGTGCGGGCACGGCAGCAGAATGGCCATCATTACCATTAAATTTCATGTCCATTACCACACGGTAAATACGGCCTGCATCAGTTTCAGCTTTATCATAACCCAATTCAAACTGAACAATTAAAAAGATAATGAGCGCAGCGCTTACGCCAATAGATAAACCCAAAACATTGATAGCTGTAAAAGCTTTGTTGCGGGCAAATACCCGGAAAGCGGTTTTGAAGAAATTTTTAAACATAAAAAATAGTTTATTTAGCTGCGAGCTGCTTATCTCTAAAAAAAACAACTTTTAAAAGCCTGATTAATTGAATGTTGCTTATATAATCAGCGGCTTACCAAGCCTTCCCTTTGGGAAGGTTTGGATGGGCTGCTTATTCCGTTCTCAAACTTTTCACCGGATTGGCCAGCGCTGCTTTGACAGATTGAAAGCTAATGGTTATAATTGTTATCAGTAATGCTATCAATCCACTCAATATAAAAACACCCGCACCAATGCTGATGCGATAATCATAATTCATTAACCAGTTATGTAAAAAATAATAGGATATTGGTGCAGCAATCAGGCAACTTATCAATACCAATACAATAAAATCTTTTGATAACAATAACCATACTTGCTGTACAGATGCACCCAATACTTTGCGAATACCAATTTCCTTTGTACGCTGCTCTGCTACATAAGCAGCAAGCCCAAACAGCCCTAAACATGAGATAAGAATGGCAAGCACTGCAAACAAACCGGCAAGTTTACCAATCAACTGTTCAAGATTAAATTTTGCTGCATATTGTTCATCTGAAAAAGAATAATCATAAGGATATGCAGGATCATACTTATTAAAAATTGCGGTGAGTTGCGTTATTGCATCCTGCGTTTTTATGTTGGGCGATAACCTGTATAACAAATTACTTTGTGGATTTGGCTGTATATAAAACATGGTTGGATCAGCCGCTTTAAACGGCGATATCATTAATGCATCTTTTACAACACCAACTATTGTAAAGTCTTTTTCATTCTCTTTTATTTTTTGCCCCACAGGATTTTTTAAACGCAATCTTTTAATGGCCGCTTCATTAAATATTACACTTGTACTATCGTAACCGTTAGTAAAATTTCTTCCTTCGCTTAATTGCATACCAACGGTTTTAAAATAATCATCCGATACAATCATTACTCCCATCTCCACCGTTTCGCCAGCTTGTTTACCGCTCCAATAATCAATATCAGTATGCCACCAAATATCAGTTGCAGGGCTTGTAGATGTTGTAACAGATGAAACAATTCCTTTTCCAATCAATTCATTTTTTAATGCTGTATAATTTTTTTCCAGGTCACCATTAATACTTGTTTGTAGCAGCCTGTTTAAGCTGTAACCTGTCGGTCTGTTTTTAGCATATTGTATTTGCTGATAAATAATAACCGTACTAATAATTAAAGCAATGGAACAACTGAATTGTACCACGACTAAAACCTTTCTGGATAAAGATGATTTACCTGCCTGCATTGTTCCTTTTAAAACTTTTACAGCATTAAATGAAGAAAGATAAAATGCAGGTTTGCTGCCTGCAAGTAATGCCGTTATAAAAAGACAAGCGAGCATTATGAGCCAGAAATAAATATTTCCAAATGGAATAAGAATATGAGTTTTTGTTAAGGTGTTAAACGCAGGTAATGCTAATTGTGCAATTAATATTGAAAAAATAAAAGCAATTGTCGTAAGCAGAAACGCTTCGATTAAAAATTGAATGATTAAATCTTTTCTTTGTGAACCGATTGCTTTTCGCACACCCACTTCTTTTGCTCTTTTTTCTGAACGTGCTGTTGTTAGATTAATAAAATTGATACAGGCAATAATTAACACGAGTAAACCGATAACGGAAAACATTCTAACATAAGTAAGAAAACCTTCTGTGTCTTTTCCATTTATATAATTTGAATACAAATGCCACCGCTCCATGGGTTGCAGTGTAACATAAGAACTCATTGCATTAAAGTTGCCTTCTTCTGTATGTTCTATATTCCTGATTTTTGGTGCAACCTGTGCGTAATTAACACCTGGTTTTAGCTTTACGAAAATTTGTAAATTGTTATTGCCGAAACTGCTTAACCCGCCTGTTTTTATTTGCGGATTTACAGCATAACTATACGAGCTTGGAACAATATATTTAAAACTGAAACTTGCATTCGACGGCACATCTTTTATAACACCTGTTACTTTTAAATCATGCGCATTATCAAAACGCACTAATTTGTTTATTGCATCTTCATTTCCAAAAAGTGATTTTGCCAGCGACTGAGTAAGTACAATTGAATACGGTTGTTTAAACACTGTATTTGCATTGCCTTCAATGAATGAATATTGAAAAATTTTAAAGATGTCTGCACCTGCAATGGCGCCATTCACATATAATTTTTTATCACCTACATTTAGTCCGTGATTGCCTGTCCAGTCACTTTCAGCTACATACTCTATCTCCGGGATTTGTGTTTGCAATGCATCAGCCAATTTTAATGATGTAGTTTGAAATGTAAGTGTATCACCATTGCTGTTAAAGTTTCTTTGCACCCGATAAACGGATTGATATTCGGGCAAAAATTTATCAAACGAATATTGATCATACACCCAAAGACCAATCAACAATGCAACAGCCATTCCTATTGCGAGACCAGTAACGTTTAATATACTATAACCAATCGTTCTGGTTATATTTCTCCATGCGGTTTTAAAATAATTTCTAAACATACAAAGCCTCTCCTAAATCCTCTCCGAAAGAGAGAACTTTTTATAACGTTAATGATTTACATTATTTCATTTTATCATAGTACTTATAACCCTTCCCTTTGGGAAGGTTTGGATGGGCTGCTTACTCCGTTCTCAAACTCTTCACCGGGTTGGCCAGCGCCGCCTTGACAGACTGAAAGCTAATGGTGATTAAAGCAATTATTACAGCCAGTAACCCTGCAATAGCAAATATGCTCCAGCCTATATTTATTTTATAGGCAAAATCCTGCAACCACCTGTTCATAGCATACCAGGCAACGGGCGTGGCAATAACAATAGCAACAATTACAAGTTTGATAAAATCTTTTGCCAGCAATTGCATAACGCTGCCTACACTTGCGCCTAATACTTTTCTTACACCTATCTCTTTTGTGCGAACCTGTGCTGTATAAGCTGCGAGCCCAAATAAACCAAGGCATGAAATAAAAATGGCTATGCCGGCAAATATGTTGAAGAGTAAACCAGTGCGCTGTTCTGCAGCATATAAGCGGTTAAAATTCTCATCGAGAAAATTATACTTAAACGGATAGTTTGCGTTGTATTTCTTCCATTCTTTTTGCGCTGCAGCTATAGCCGCCGGTGCGTCTTTACCTGTTGTTTTAATATAAATATTTCCATAGTTAAGCGGCTGCGCATAAAAAACAGCGGGCTTTATTCGTGTGCGCATAGAGGTAAAATGAAAATCTTTTACAACGCCTATGATCGTTCCTTCTGTTTTCCATAAACGAAGGCGTTTGCCAACAGGATCTTTAATGCGCATGGTTTTTACCGCTGTTTCGTTCAATATAAAATGCATGGAATCTGCCACAGCGCCTGTAAAATTGCTGCCTTCAGCTAATTGCATTTTAAAGAATGGGATAAAGTTTTTACTGATGTTCATCGGGCTTAGCATAACCGTTTCACCGGTTTGTTTTCCATCCCACTCATTATCGCCGGTTTGATTACCAAAATCAATAATGTTTGCATTTGTAAACGTTACATCTTTTATCGCCGGCTGCCGTAAGAGGTCGGATTTAACTGCTTCAAGATGCCCTGCCATGTCTATCATTCGTATTGATAAAACGTTCTCTTTATCGTAACCTAATTGCTTTGAATTGATGTATTGCAGTTGTTTGCCAATTACAATAGTTCCCGTTATAAGTATAATGGAAAAAGTGAACTGCACAACCACCAGCACTTTTCTGAATGCAGCATTGCTGAAGTTTGCGCCTATCTTTCCTTTTAACGCTTTTGCCGGCTCAAAAGAAGACAATAATAATGCAGGATAAATGCTTGAAATAATAAGCGTGCCTGCAATAGTGCAAAGCATCACTATCCATATATGGTAATCAGCAAAATTTAAAACAATCTCTTTGGATGCCACCGTATTGAAAACCGGTATTAAACTGTAAACGAGCACAAGGGAAACGATAATAGCCACAACAAAAAGCAATGCTGTTTCTGTTATGAATTGCAGGAACAACTGTGTTCTTGCTGCGCCAACTATTTTTCTTAAACTCACTTCTTTTGCACGCAGCATGGAACGGGCCGTAGAAAGATTTACGTAATTAATACAGGCAATTACCAATATTAAAATAGCAATGATGGTAAACATGCGTACCAGGCCAATGCCACCGTCGCCATCATCAGCGCGGTATAAATGCACCTTGCTCAGCGGCAGCCATACATAACCAATGTCCGTATCATCCGGCTTAATACTTAAATGCATGTTGCGCAGTTTTTTGGCAAACCCTTCAAATGAAAAACCCGGCTGCAGCAGGAGATAAGTGTTATAATCAAAATTGCTGAAATCGTTATTGATATTCTTTCCATCCGTATTACCGGTATAATTCTTTTCAGCAACAAGGCTCATGGGAAAAATCATATCACCTTGTATGGTTGAATTTTTAGGAAAGTCTTTTATGATGCCGGTAACTTTAAAAGCATCTTTATTTTGAGTAGTTATAACTTTTCCTATGGCGTCATCATTTCCAAAAAACTTTTTGGCTGTTGTTTCAGTTAGTACAACTGAACGGCTGTCGGGGAAAGGATTGGTTGTATTTCCTTTAATGATATTAAAATCAAACATTGAAAAAAATGAAGGATCAGTAACCACGGTCCTTTCATCACTGAATACTTTATCCCCGTATTTATATAAACCATAATAATAGTTTTCCGTAACACGCACCACATCTTTTACACCGGGAATTTCTTTCTTTGCCATTTCACCTATAGGCGCAGTTGTAACTGTCCATAGCTGTCTTGCCGGGCCGGTAGCCACCATGTTTTCCAGCTTGATAATATTGGGTGCATTCTTGTGAAAACGGTCGTAACTATACTCATCCTGCACCCATAATAAAATGAGTAAACCAACGGTTAAACCAATACTTAACCCTGTAATATTGATGATAGAATAAAATTTATTCTTCACCAGGTTTCGCCAGGCGGTTTTAAAATAATTTTTGAACATAGAAAACCTCTCCCCAAAGCCCTCCCCGAAGGAAGAACCTTTTTAGATTGTTTATAATTTAATATTGTTCATATAATATAAGCCGCTCAAAAAATCCTTCCCTTTGGGAAGGATTTAGGATGGCCTCATTCCGTTCGCAAACTCTTCACGGGATTAGCTACCGCCGCTTTAATGGATTGAAAGCTGATGGTAATTAAAGCAATGAGTATGGCTGAAATACCTGCTGCTAAAAAGACCCACCAGCTTATCTCAATCCTGTATTGATAATTTTGCAACCAGTCCTGCATCATCCACCATGCAACCGGGAAGGCAACAAGACATGAAACAGCAACCAGCAATAAAAACTCTCTTGATATAAGCGCTGTAATGCCCGAAACGCTTGCACCCAACACTTTTCGTATGCCTATTTCTTTTGTTCTGCGTTCCGCTGTATAGGCCGCCAAACCAAACAATCCCAGGCACGAGATAATTACAGCAAGCGCTGCAAATATTTTTGAAAGCCGGCTTATCAATTGTTCATTCTGGAACATTTGATTGAACTGCTCGTCCACAAAATGATAAACGAAGGGATACGATGGGTTGTCTTTCTTTATTACCGCTTCAATCTGTTTAAGCGAAGCTTCAACATTTGCGCCATGCTTCAGCCGCACATATATCAGCGATGCGTCTTCAGGCTTTACGCAAAAAAACATAACAGGATCCGGCTTGCCATACATATCGCCATACATATAATCGTTCACAACACCCGCCACTGTTAAAACAGTGCCGCTTGTATCACCATCCCAATGCAATGTTTTGCCAACAGCGCTGCCTTTACACATTAATTTCTCCAGCGACTGCGTGATCATTATATTCATCTTTTTTGATTGAACACTGTCGGTTTCAACAAGGTCTCTGCCGCCCAAAATTTTTATGCCCGCTGTATGCATATAACCCGGCGAAACAAAACGCGTAGATATCAGTATCTGGTTATTGGATGTTTTACCTTCCCATGTAAGCCCGCCTGTATTATTACCGCTGTATAATGTATTATAATTAGACAATGCAAGGCTTTCAATAATGTTTGTATTTAAAAGATCGTGCTTCACCACAGCATAATTCTTAGCCAGCTCGCTGTTCATTTCAATTTGCAGCAGGTTATTTTTATTAAAACCAAGGTTCCTGCTTTTGACATGCTGTATTTGCTGGTAAATAATAATGGTGCTAATAATAAGTATAATGGATACGGAGAACTGCACCACTACCAGCCCCTTTCTTATAAAATTGGCGCTACCTGCCTTAAGCTTCAACCCTTTTAAAACAAATACAGGATTGAATGAGGATAAGTATAATGACGGATAACTGCCCGCAACCAGCCCGCAAACAAAAGTAATAGCCGCTAATGCCGCTATATGCAATGGATTATTTAAACCTAATGAAAGTTCTTTTTGTACCAGTAAATTAAACGCAGGTAATACCAGCGCCATAATAATTAAAGCAAACATTGCAGACAAAGCCGCCATGAACAGCGCTTCGCTGATAAACTGGAAGACGAGGTTTTGCCTGCCGGCGCCTAACACTTTTCGTACACCCACTTCTTTTGCCCGCTTCTCGCTGCGCGCCGTGGCCAGGTTCATAAAATTGATGCAGGCTATTAATAAAATAATCCATGCAATGGTGGTGAATAAATGCACATATGTAATGCGGCCGCCGCCGGTTTGCACACCGTTATCAAATTCATCGCGCAAATGCCAGTCGTGCAGCGACCATAAAAATGGCCTTGCTATAGATTTGGGTTCATGCTGCTGAATAAAATCATACAACAATTTATTTACTGAAGCCGCATTTACACCGGGCTTTAATTCAATGAAGGTGGATAAACAGTTGTTGCCCCAATACTGTGCCCATGATTGGTTTTCATTATACCATACATCGAATGGTGAAGCCCATTCAAAATTTACAGTTGAATTTTTGGGAATATCTTTTATAAGGCCTGTAACTATATAATCCTGTTTATTATCTACACGCACTATTTTACCAAGCACATTCTTATCTGTACCAAAAAATTTCTTTGCTGTTGCTTGCGTAATAACCATAGAATGCAACTGGGAAAAAGCTGTTTTCGCATTGCCTTCCACAAACGGAAAAGTAAACATGCTGAATAAAGAAGCATCAACATAACTGCCGCTTGCATACATTGATTTGTTGCCGATGGAAATAAGTTTTGATGACCCCCATCCACCTATTCTGCATGTATTGGCAATACCCGGGATAGCCGATTGCATGGCTGGCGCCAACGGCACCGGTGTTGAACCAAATGTTGCTGTATAAGCATCATACTTTTGGTTTTCGCGGATAAGATATAACTGGTCTTTTTTAGTATTGAACTGGTCGAAATTGCGTTCATCTTCTACCCATAAAAAAATTAAACCGGCGCAGGCAATACCAATGGCCAGACCAAAAATGTTTAAGAAGCTATAACCCTTATTTTTCCAGAGGTTTCTGAATGTTGTTTTGAACATAGATGTTTATTTCTGATGTATAATTTTAGCTTCAGGCTGTGAGCTGCAAGCTTCTGGTATCATCTTATATAATTTGTCATTACCGATTACGCACCCCTTACTATTCACCATCCGCTTTCATCACTCCGTTCGCAAGCTCTTCACCGGGTTGGCAATCGCTGCTTTTATTGCCTGGAAACTTATAGTAAGCAACGTGATAACTATTGCAACGAGTATTACCAACACAAAAACTTCAACATTTATATTCGTTCTGTATTTATCATCATAATTTTTCAGCCATTCATTCATACAATACCAGCCAACAGGAATAGCAATGGCGCAAGACAATAAAACAAGTATTACAAAATCTTTTGAAAGCAAACGCCACAAATTAAATACACTTGCACCCAGCACTTTCCTTACGCCGATTTCTTTTACTCTTTGTTCTGCTGTAAATGATGCTAAACCAAAAAGCCCAAGGCATGAAATAAAAATTGCAAGCGCTGCAATAATAGCTGCGAGGTTACCAACCAGTTCTTCGTAATCGAACTTCTTTGCATATTCTTCATCAGCGAAACGATATTCAAAAGGATAGGCAGGATTATACCTGGTAAAAACAGGTTTCATTAAAGCAAGCGCTTTCGATACAGGCATGCCCGGGTTTAACCGGATATCTAAATTGCCCACCCAAGCTTTATCAAAAATAATTGTGAGTGGTGAAATAGGCCGATATGGAGATTGCATCTGAATATCGGGTATCACTCCAATAACGGTCATTGGCCTGTCGTTCCATTTTAGTTGTTCGCCCACAGGGTTTTTTAACCGCATACGCTTCACGGCTGCTTCATTTAAAATAACTGAATTGGAATCTGCAAATCCTTTTGAAAAATCCCTTCCAGCCAGCAATTTTATACCTAATGTTTTTGTGTAATTATAAGTAGTGGTGATTGTTGAAAACACTACTGATTTTTCAACAGGCTGGCTGCCGCTCCATTCCCAGCCATTGTTGTTGCTATAGATATTTGAAGGAGGTGAATTACTTTGGCATATTGAAATAGCGGCGCCTGAACTTAAAAGCTCCTGCTCAAGCGCATCAAAATGTTTTGCAATATCATCAGACCAGTCAACAGAAATCAATCCTTTATTATTAAAGCCAATAGGTTTATTCTTTCCATATTGTATTTGCTGGTAAACGATGATCGTTCCTATCATCAACACCACTGAACTTGCAAATTGAATAACCACTAATATTTTACGCGGCAATGAACTGCTTCTGCCTGCTTTTAAATTGCCTTTCAGCACACGAACGGGATTGAAAGAAGAAAGATAAAAAGCAGGATAACTACCCGCAAGCAACCCTGTGATAATGGTAAACAAAATCATGATTAACCAAAAAACCGGATTAGCCATTTGCAAACTCATTTCTTTATCGGTGAGCTTATTGAAATAAGGTAAAACCAGCGCTACCATGCCAAGTGCTAATATGAATGCAAATGCAGACATTAACAGCGACTCATTTAAGAATTGATTGATGAGTTGTTTTCTGCCGGAACCAACGGCTTTTCGAACACCAACTTCCTTAGCTCTTTTTTCGGAACGCGCCGTACTTAAATTCATGAAATTGATGCAGGCAATCAGCAAAACAATCAACCCTAAAATGCCAAACATTCTTACATATTTTATAAAGCCGCCTGTGTTTATGCCATTTTCAAAATCGCTGTACAGTCTCCACTTGCGCATTGGGTGAAGAAATACTTCTGGTTTTATATGCTTTAATGTATTCTCATCTGTAAAATGAGCAATCACAACATCTTTAATTTTTGCATTTGCACTTTGCGGATTGGTGTTATTAAACAGCTGAACAAAAACCTGCCATGAATTATTGCCCCAATTTGCTTTGTGGTATTGTTTTATCCATGGATAAAGGATTTCCTCTAATTGAAAAGGAATTAAGTAATCAAAACTGAGCGAGCTGTTTTTTGGTTCTTTATCTACAACGGCTGTTACTTTTAAATCTGTTTGATTATCGAGTTTTATAGTTTTACCAATGGGATTGGTGCTGCCAAAAAGTATGCCGGCAGTTTCTTTTGTTAATACAATTGAATAAGGATCATGCAAAGGGTTTTTGCTTCCGTCAAGTATGTTTAATGAAAACATGGAAACGGCTTCTTCACCAATAAAATGCCCGAACTTGCTTATCTTTTTTTCACCATAAACCAACGAATGTCTTTGACCCCAATCGCACATTGCCACCGCTTTAAAATCGGGGAACTTATTTTTAAGTTCTTCTCCCAGTGGATAAGGCAATGCTTGTTGTGAACCGCGATTACCATCAAAGGTTTGGTTCATCATCACCTGGTAAATGGTATCGTAGTTTTCAAAATTTTTATTGGCTGAAACTTCATCATACATCCATAACCCAATTATTATTGCCACAGCCATGCCGGTTGCCAATCCAAGAATATTAATAATGGAATATGTTTTATTCTTTACTACGTTGCGCCATGCAATTTTTAAATAGTTTTTAAACATAATTTTAGTTTTGGCTAATAGCTAATAGCTAATAGCTAATAGCCATTAGCTGTTAGCTATTTTATTCCGTTCTCAAACTCTTCACCGGGTTGGCCACCGCAGCTTTTAAAGCCTGGAAGCTGATGGTGAAAAAGGCTATCAGCATAGCCACCACAACAGCCAGTAAAAATATCCACCAGCTTATGGCAACACGGTAAGCATAATCCTGCAGCCATTTGTACACACTGAACCAAGCCAGCGGCCAGGCAATTAATGCTGCTATTAATACATATTTTAAAAAATCTTTTGAAAGCATGCCAACAATATTATTAACCGATGCCCCCAAGACTTTCCTTATACCCACTTCTTTTATCCTGCGTTCTGCGGCATAAGAAGCAAGCCCGAATAAACCCAAACAGGAAATGATAATAGCAATGCCTGCGAGTATTCCAACAATAGTACTTACCTGCGCATCGGCCCGATATACGTCTTCAAAATGCTCATCAAGGAAATGATATTCAAAAGGGCTGTCCGGACAATTTTTTTGCCATACAGACTGAATAAATGCAACAGCATCTTTTGCCTTGCTGCCATTTATTTTTACTGACATATTACTGAAACCCCAGTCTTTCTGGTTGAACAAAAACATGGTTTCAATTTTATAATGCAGCGAATTAAAATTGAAGTCTTTTGCAATGCCAACAATAGTACCTGATGAATCAAAACCAAAATTGCGCCCCAGCAGCCATTGCATGTTTTTACCTTTATTATCTTTCAGCAGCTCTTTGGCCATTGCTTCATTAATAATGTATTCCCGTCCATTTGCGGAAGGTTCTTTTGAAAAATTTTTGCCGGCGGTTAATGGAATTTTATAGAGCGTTAAATAATCAGGATCAACAATCAGCCGCGTTCCTGTTAACTGTCGCATAGGCCCGTCGCCCTGAAATTGTATGCCCGACTGATCGAGGTGGCTGCCCAGTTCATCCTGTGCGCCTGTAACACCGGTTATTAATGAATTTGAAAGCAGGTCTTGTTTTAAAACATCATATTTTGTATAACTAAAATTATCTAATGGAACTGTTACCACCTGGTCTTTACTAAAACCGGGATCACGCTGCTGCATGTAGTTTAACTGGCGCACGGCAAACACCGTTGATATCATTAAAAAAATAGCGCTGGCAAACTGTGCAACCACCAAAGTATTGCGCAGGAACGATTTATTTCTGCCGGTTTGAACAGAACCTTTTAAAACCTTCACCGGCTGAAATGCAGAAAGATAAGCCGCAGGATACAGCCCTGATATGATGCCTATCATAATTGTGCCACCAATAATGGTAAGCAATAAAAGAGGATTGTTGAACAATGGCAATTGCAAATTGCGCTGGCTTAAATTATTAACAAATGGAAGGCAAAGTTCAACAAGCCCGATTGCCAGCGCCATTGCGATTAATGATAGAATAACCGATTCACTAATGAACTGCAAGCTTAACTGCCAGCGAAAAGCGCCCACAGATTTGCGAATGCCTACTTCCCTTGCACGCTCTGCTGACCTGGCTGTGGAAAGGTTCATGAAATTGATGCAGGCAATGAGTAAAACAATTAATGCGATGATGAAAAAAGTGTTGGTATAATTGTTATCAAATTTTTGATAGTTCAAATAATCAAGCCCGATGTCGCCGGCCTTTGAATGCACATCTTTTAAAGGCAATAAAAACAATTCATAGTTTTTCCAGCGATCATCTTCTGCCATATATTTTTTAAGATAGGCAGGAAACTTTTTTTCCAATGCAGCAGCATTGGAATTAGGTGCAAGTTCAAGATAAGTATCAAGCCAGTTGCCGCCCCAGTTATCCATCATCCGCGGGTTCCTGCTGTAAACAGTACTGAATGAGATCAAAGCATCAAACTGTATTTGGGAATTCTGCGGTATATTATCCAAAACGCCGGTTATGAGTAAATTAGTAGTATCGCCTCCGTAATAAGTTATGGTTTTGCCTATAACATTTTCATTGCCGAATAATTTATCTGCTGTGGCTTTTGTTATAATTACTGAATTTGGTTTTTGCAAAACTGTTTGCCGGTTACCATTCAGCAACTTGAAATCAAACATTTGAAGAAAGGTAGAATCGGCTAATAATCCCTGGTCAAGGTAAACACGCTTATTGCCGTTGCGCACCTGCATTTTTCTCCTCCAGCTAACCCTTGTATAATTTTGAATTTCGGGAAATTCATTTTTCAATGTTGGCCCCATAGGGAACATAGACAGCGCCACTTTTTGTGAAGACACCATACCTTCAAACTTCTGCACCTCATTTAACCGGTAAATATTTTTTGTATGAAAACTATCAAAGCTTTTTTCATACAAAACAAACATCATTATAATAATGCAGGCGGCCATGCCAATGGCAAGGCCAATGATGTTTATAATGGAATATGCTTTGCGCTTCCATAAATTGCGCCATGCGGTTTTGAAATAGTTTTTAAACATATTTGGTGTTTGATGTATTTAGCTGCAGGCGTTAAGCTTTGTGTTATCCTGAAAATTCTTTAATCTTATCCTGATCTCGGTTCATGCGGCTTTCCTGCCGAGCGAACGCATTACCTGTCCATAATAGTAATCAGACTTTATATTTTTAGCCGCATCGCCAAGTTCTTTTCTCAAGGTTTCGCTGTCGGGCATTTTATCAGCGATCTTCATCAGCATCTGAGCCTGGTAATAATCAGAACCTATCTTTCCTGCATATTGTATCAGAGTACTCCAGGCCGCTTCATCTGTAATGTTTTCATCTATCAGCCCGGAGAGTATGTTGTATTGATAATAATCACTTTTTATGTTTTGTGCTGCCGCTATCGTTTGTGCATACCGGTCTTTATTAAGCAATTTATTTTTCAGCAAAGCGCTGATGATTTCTGCTTTGTAATAATCACTCTTCATACCACCGGCTATCTTCATTAATTCCGCAAACCTTGTATCAGAAATATCGTTATTGCTTAAAAGCTTTTTTACCACTTCAGCCTGGTAATAATCAGATTTCATATTGCTTACTATTATCATTACCTGTTCGTATTGTTTTTCATTAAGCGAAGTATTGAGTAATTTTTTTACGGTTTCACTTTGATAGTAATCAGAAGAAATACTGTTTACAGTTTGCAGGTAAGCATTGGATGTAGCTTCATCGGCAAGAAAAGAACCCATCACACCATTCAATAATTCGGCTTTGTAATAATCGCTGCTGAGATACTGATTGGCTTTATTCAACAGTGTAACCATTTCATCTTTCGAAAGCTTTGTATTTTTCAGCAGGTAAGAGAGATACATCTCTTTTACATAATCGCTTTTAAAACGCTCCACTTCATTCAATACCCCCGGAATGCCTTTTTGCGCAACTATCCTTTGCACACGGTTATCTGCATCCACACCATAATCAATCAGCAATTGCACGCAATCTTCAACAAGCGCTTTATCTTCTGCACTGAGGTTTGACTTCTTATTACCATTTATGGTATATAAAAGATTGCCTTTGCCATCATCTTCCACTTCAAGCGACTGATCTTTTTTGCGATAATAGATGGAGCCTTCATCAGATATTGCCGTAATACTTTTATCGTCATCGCCCAGCCTCACATCGCCCTTAATGGTAAGCGTTAATTTTTCAGCGCTGTTCTTTACTTTTAAATTAAAAACATTGTTCAGTTTTGAGTAAGAAATCTCATTATTCTGCGCCTGTATAAACACGAGAGATGCGCAGCATAGCAGTAAGCTTAAAATAATTTTTTTCATTATTGTAGTTGATTTTATAAGTTGATTTTTAACCGTGAGCTACGAGCTTTAATTTGCTTTCTTTTTCTTATTCATATCATTACCACTATTCATCTTATCATTCCGTTCTTAAACTCTTTACAGGATTAGCCAAAGCCGCTTTGATTGTTTGAAAACCAACCGCTACGCAGGTTACCGCAAGCGCAGTTAAAACAGCTACTGCAAAAACCCACCAGCTTATGGATGTTCTGTAAGCAAAATCCTGCAGCCATTTATTCATTAACAACCATGCTGCAGGCGCAGCAATAAAAAACGCTATAACAATAAGTTTTAAAAAATCTTTAGATAATATGAGTGATATATCTTTTACAGAAGCGCCCAATACTTTGCGAATGCCGATCTCTTTAGTTTTTTGTTCTATCATGAAAGACAGCAAACCCACAAGGCCGAGTATATTAATGATTACAGACAGAAATGTGAAAAGATTAAATAACTGCTGTGTGCGTTTTTCATTTTTATATAAAGAAGCAATATGCTGATCTAAAAAACTGGTTTCAAATAATTGATCGGGATATACAGATGTCCAGGCTTTTTCAATAGCAGCTAACGTAGCAGCCGAATATCCTTTGTTTAATTTTATACCGGCGTTATAATAAAAGAAAGGAAAGTCAACCATTATTACCGGCGCCACAGCATCGTGCAGCGATGTTGTATTATAATCTTTTACCACGCCAATTACAGGCGCTGTTATATCATACATGCCAAAGGTTATATACTTACCTATCGCTTTTTCAGGAGAAGCAAAACCAAGCGCCTTTACAGCTTTTTCATTCAACACAAAAGCATAGCGCTTTAAGGAATCCGGAATTGAAGCATTAATATTTCGTTCATCATTATCATCAATCCAGCGGCCTGCTATTAGTTGCAGGTTATAGGTTTTTAAATAATTTTTATCTGAAGCTTTTACTTCCACATCAATCTTTTCAGAAGCATACTTTTCTTTAACATTAAAACTGGTAGAGGCACTATTATCTGCTATTGGCGCGCCAAGCGAAAGGCTAACGTCGCTTACGCCCGGTATGGCAGCCAGTTTATCTTTCAGCAATTGCAGTTGTTGCGGCTTATTTTCCGGAAGGCTTATATCCACCACATTATTCGTTATAAAACCCAGCGGTTGCGATTGTATAAAATTCATTTGCTTTGCCACCACCAAAGCGCCGATAATTAAAACCTGGGCCGTTAAAAACTGGAACACAACAAGACTTCTTCTTAATGTAACAACAGAAGTTTTTGGCGTTATGGTTTTATTCTTTAAAGCAGCAATGGGATTAAAGCCTGATAAAACAAATGCAGGATATAAGCCAGAAAGCAATGAAACTGCAATCCATAAACCCGCCAAAAGCAAAGCACTTTTTATATGCAGCCAATGAAGCGGGATATTCTTATCAAGGAATTTATTTAGAGGCGGCAGAAATAAATTAATGGATAAGGCAGCAACAATAAATACAAAAGCGGTAAGCAAAAAAGTTTCTGATAAAAACTGTTTGATGAGATGCGGCCTTGTTGCGCCCATGGTTTTACGCACGCCCACTTCTTTTGATTTTTTTATTGCAAGTGCTGTTGAAAGGTTTGTATAATTAATACAGGCAGATAAAATGAGGAACAAACCAATAGCGCCGATTAAATACAAATAGCTATAATTAATAGTATAAGAAGGGTTGCCGTTGGCATACAATTGATTGAAATGAATATCAGGCAATGGCTGAAGGCTGAAGGCAGTAGTGGTGCCGTCGTTATCCTTGTTAAGATGATCGCTGGCGATATTAATAAGAGCACGCTGTACCTGGCTTATTTTATTTTTATTGGATAATGCTATATAAGTAAACCCCGAAGCGCTTAAACCCCACTGATCTATTGGAAACCCGCCAATAAATTCGGGCCGCAATGATTTGTAGGAAACAATCATGTTATAAGGAAGATGTGTATTAGAAGGCGCATTGGCAATTACAGCAGCTACCTGCAGGTCAACAAGATTTAAAATTTTTATACGCTTGCCAACAGGGTTTTCATTACCAAAAAATTTATGCGCTGCTTTTTCTGTAAGAATGGCAAAGCCCGGTTCTGTAAGCGCCCTTCTTATATCACCCTGCTGCACCGTTAACGGAAAGAGTTTGGGGAAAACAGAATCCGCAAAAACGATATTTGTTTCCCGCAATTTTTTGTTATCAAAAAAAACAGGCACATCACTTTGAAAATGTATCTGAGAAATAAGTTTTTCATCCGGCAGGGCGGCCCGCAATGCCGTTGCCAGCGGATAGGGTGTGATAGGAGTATATGTTTTACCCGTTGGCCTTTCCACAGCTTTTACAATGCGGTAAATGTTTGTATCGTTAGCTGCTGATTTATCAAAACTTGTTTCATGCAGCATGATCAAACCAATCAATATGCATGCAACCACACTTATATAAAGGCCAATAAAATTCAGTGCAAAGAAGCCTTTGTTCTTTTTTATATTTCGCCACGCAGTTAAAAGATAGTTCTTAAACATACAATATCAATTTCTTATGTGAAAGCTGAGAACCTTTGGTTTAACACTCAATAACCAATACATAATATTTCATTGTAAACCTCCGCAAGACAATTGTTGAATATTAAGCATTGATTATTGAATATTTCTAAAAACCAAACCCTTAAAACATTCATTCACCCATTATTCGGTTCTCAAACTTTTCACCGGGTTAGCAACGGCCGCTCTTATTGCCTGCACACTGATAGTTAATAAAGCTATCAGCATTGCAACCAATGCGGTTATTAAAAATACCGTCCAGCTTATATGCGTGCGGTAAGCAAAACTTTGCAGCCATTTTTTCATGATGAGCCAGGCCAGCGGCGATGCTATAATAACGGCGATGCCAACGAGCTTTAAAAAATCGGTAGAAAGTAATGCTACAATGCTGGATACACTTGCGCCCAAAACTTTGCGTACCCCAATTTCTTTTATGCGTTGTTCTGCGCTAAAAGTGGCCAGGCCAAATAATCCGAGGCATGAAATAAGAATAGCAATGATGGTAAAATCACCCACAATAGCGGAGAGCTTATTTTCCGCATCATAATTTTCCTGGAAATCCTTGTCGAGAAAACTATAATCAAAAGGCTCTGATGCATTAAGCCCATGCCAGGTGTTTTGAACAGCTTTTAATGCCGCCGCCATATCGTTTGATTTGATATGCACAATGGCATAGTTAAACTGCGGCGGTGTATTCAGCATAAAACCAAAAGGCCCGATGGGCAGGTGAAGATCTTCGTAATGAAAATCTTTAACTACACCCACAATATTGAAATTATAAGTAGTGCCATTAAAAGTGGAATGCAGCTTTTGATTAACGGCTTGCTGCGCATTGGCAAAACCTAAAGACTTTAAAGAACTTTCATTCAGCACAACAGCACCGCTTGTGGTATCCTGTGCATAATAATCATCTGAAAACGTCCTGCCGGCCAACGGTTTAATATCAAGTGTTTGCAGAAAACGCGTATCAATATAATTCATCTTTACATCTTTTCCCTCCTGCATATTCTGGCCGTCTTTAAAGAAAATGTTATCTGCCACATTTGAAATGCCGGGATAATATAACGATGCACCAACATTGCTTACGTATGATTTCTTTAATAATTCATTCTTCAGCGCGCTATACATTTCTTTGGCATGACCACTGCGCAATGGAATTACTACCTGCTGATTTTGTTCAAACCCAAGATCGGCGGAACGCAGGAATTTCATTTGATTGTTGATAACAACAGATGCTACAATCAATACAACAGAAATGATAAACTGAAAAACCACCAGCGCCTTACGCAGCGTAATAGCAGAAAGTGAATTGGAAAATTTACCTTTTAAAACCTTTGCCGGGTTAAAAGAAGAAAGATAAAATGCAGGATAACTGCCCGCTATCAATCCGGTAATTACAGCTAATGCAGCAAACGCTGTAATAAGGCCAATATTATCTATAAATGACAAAGAGAGCTGTTTGCCTGCAACTTCATTGAATAAAGGCAATAACAATTTTGTAAATGCAAGTGCCAGCAGTAAAGCAGCGATACTCATTAAAACAGCTTCGCCAAGAAATTGCGTTACCAGTAATTTTTTTTGTGCGCCTAATACTTTTCTTATGCCCACTTCCGCTGAACGTTTGGCAGATTGCGCTGTGGCAAGGTTCATGAAATTAATGCAGGCAATTAATAAAGTAAACAATGCAATGGAACCAAGAATGTATAAATACGTTACGCTGCCACCGGGTGTAACATTATTCTTCACATCTTCATTCAAATGAATTTGCTTTAGCGGAACGAGGAATTGTTTTTTTGAAAAGCCCACGGCCTTTAAATCGCTGCCTGCATACTTATCAACAAATGCAGGAAATTTAGCTTCAAGGTTGGCAACATTAGCGCCAGGCTTTAACTGCAGGTAAGTAAAAAAGTAATTGTTGGTAGCAAGATTAGGCCCCTGGTTTCTTATTCTTTCTTCCATTGCGCCACCCATCATGCTCATAAAAAACCTGCCATCAATATGGGAAGGTTTATCAATGGGTTTAAACACACCGGTTACCATAAAATCATGATCGCCGTTAGTACTGCTGCTTATATGCACCACTTTATTTAAAGCCGGCTGACCGCCAAATAATTTCCTGGCAACATCTTCCGACAATACAACTGTATTGGGATTATCTAATGCAGATTGCGGCTGCCCTTCAACAAAATCATAAGTGAACATGCTGAAAAAAGTTGAATCTGCCAGGTAACCTTTGGTTTCATAAAAAGATTTCACATTGCCGCTGCCTTCATTGAATTGTAGTAAGGTTTTGTCTTCAGAAAACAGCTTGGCAATTCTTGTGGTTTGTTCTATTTCAGGAAAAACGTTTTTCATGGTTTCTCCCAAAGCAGCCGGCGTATTCGGCATTTTCTTAAAATTTCCAAGACCTATAAATTCGCTGCCAACCTGGTAAATGTTATCAGCATTTTTCTGATACTTATCATAACTTGTTTCGTTTAAAACATACAACGTTATCATTATACAGCAGGTAAGTCCTACCGATAAACCGATAATGTTGATGAATGAAAACATCTTGCTCTTCATTACATTACGCCATGCGGTTTTGAGGTAAGTTTTAAACATTAGATACGCGGTTTGATTATAGAACTTTTTATCACTACAACACATAGTAATAATTGCTTACAAGGTTTGCAACGCAAATGCCAAGGGCATAAGGAATTGTATTTTAATAATTTAGGATTGCCTAAAACGAAAAAGGTGTCCGATAATGAACACCTTTTTGTACGGCGGTGAACGTACAGTTAAAGCAAAAACCGATAGGCCCCGCTTTATGAAGTTACAGATTGTTCGCTCCGCTACCGCAGCAGTGGCAGCACTTCGCTTATATCCACATTTGATTTTTTATTGTCTATATCAATCACCACCACGTACCCTTCGCTGCTCCCGATATTGTTGATGGCATTTACAATTTTTTGCTGGTTGCTTACGGTTCTGTAACCGTCTTCACTCCAGTCTTCAAAACTACATAAGCAACCCATTGATGGCGTTTGCGGATAATAAGGCTGGTCTTTATAAAACTCAGGATCGATGGTGGTGCCGTGCATGATAATGGCGTTTCGCCCCATTTGCCCGGCATAAAAACTTTCATATATATTATTATAGTTTTTCCATGATGGCGGTAACAGGGAAGCATATAAACCCAGGTTCCATGAAGAATCAATATAGTTACTGTCTGCAAAAAAAGAGGAAGCTGTTATTTCAAAGGGCAACTGCAATTGCAGGTTTTGTGTTGGGCCAATGTATAAAAGCCTTGATACATCAAAACCGTTGAAACGCAATATGCCTTGCGGTGTATTGCCATTGGTTATATAAAAAGGATAGTTCGTTATAGCCCTTGCCAGTTGCGATGTATGAAAAAAACCGCCCGTTGAATCTTTTAAAAATGTTCCATCCGGCTTTCGGATGAGCACCAGCCCTGCATAATCGCGGTTGCTGCGCTGCAGGCTGAAAATAACGGTTTTGCCGGACAGGAAACCGCTGTCGAAAATATCCAGCATTGGTGGTCTCGGTTGTGGCTTGCCGGCATAAATGCGGCTTTTTAATAACTGCATTCCTAAGCTGTTATCATAAGGGAACTTTTGCTTAATTAATGCCGCCACAAGCGATTTCCCATTTACTGAATCAGCCCTTAAAACATATTCTGCGCAGCGTATAAAAATGCTAACAGATTTTGTTTGCTGCATCAGTTGTAATGCCTGCGGTTTGAATTCTGTTTTGTATAAAGAAAAAGTGGTTTCCAGTAAATTTTTTTGAAAATAAGTAGATAGCTGCGCTGCTTTGCTCCACGCAACGCCAAGTTTTTGGCGGGTAAAGTCATCTTTATACTGAAGCAATTCCATTGCCCATAAAGCATCGTTCCATTCGCCTTCATTATCATCATTCAGCGGATCCAGCAAATATTGTTTTATCGCCGTGTCAGCAAGATACCGGTATCGGGCAGCCTTTGCATCTTTTGTTGTAACCCGGCTGAATACCATATCATCCGGCATGGGAGGCTGCGCAGTTACCGCAACAGAAAATAATAATACAGCAATCAAAAAACCATATTTCATGAAAGCGAAACTACAGTACCGCCTTGCAGTAATTTTCTTAAAGTTGTTAACAGGTGTGCGGGTGAGATTATCCTTGCATGTTTTGTATATTTGAATTTTGCAATAATCGTTTTATGGTAAAAAATATAAAAAGCACATCACTTGAAGAGTTTTACAAGGAGGCTGAAAAATTTACCGGCATCCATATCAATAAGCTTTTACCGCCGGGCATTAATAAGGAAATAGGGCACTTTAATATTTTTGATATTGCAGAAACAATTGAATCGGTGAAGCGAAAAGCGGCAATGCCTTATAACCGCAGGGCTTATTATAAGATAAGCCTTATCAGGGGCAAAAGCCGGGCAGAATATGCTGATAAGATTATTGAGATAGAAAAAAATGCATTACTGTTTGCTACACCCAAAGTGCCTTATCACTGGATACCACTTGATAAAAAACTGCATGGGAATTTCTGTATTTTCACCGATGAATTTTTAATAAAAAGCAAAAGTGGTGTAGAGCTTGACGAATTGCCTATTTTCAGCCCGGGAGGGTTTCCCGTATTTCTCTTAAACGATGCAGAAGCAGATGAAATTAACCTGATATTCAACAAAATGAAAAGAGAGATTGCATCTGATTATACGTATAAATATGACCTGCTGCGCAATTATGTACTGGAGCTTATCCATTATGGTCAAAAGCTGCAGCCAGCCGTAACTGCGCAACACAGCTTTAATGCATCTGCCCGCGTAACTTCTTTATTTATTGAATTGCTGGAACGGCAATTCCCTATTGAATCACCTGATCAAAAATTAAAGCTGCGCTCTGCAAAAGATTATGCAGAAAGGCTGGCCGTTCATGTAAACCATCTCAACAAAGCATTGAAGGAAAATACAGGTAAAACCACCACTGCTTTTATAAGCAGCCGCATTATACAGGAAGCAAAGATTTTATTAAAACAAACTGACTGGAATATTTCTGAAATAGCTTATTGCCTGGGTTTTGAAGAAGTGGCCCATTTCTCCAATTTCTTTAAAAAGCAAACCTCTTTTACACCGTTAGCATTTCGTTCCTGAATATTATTTGAATTTTGCAAACCTTGGATTGAAGTGTGCAAACACTGCTTGTACAGCTTAACGTAGCTTTGCTGTATAAATTTTAAACGTATGAGCACCAGAAACAAAATAGCACTGATTACAGGCGGTAGCCGTGGCCTCGGCAAAAACATGGCTATTAAGATTGCCAAAAAAGGTATTGATGTTGTCATTACCTACCACAGCAATAAAGCAGAAGCAGATAAAGTTGTGGCAGAAATCCAGGCACTCGGCCAGAAGGCAGCAGCCTTTCAATTAGATACAAGTAATATAAAATTGTTTGATGGCTTTATTAAAGAGCTTACAGCTTACCTGAATAAAGAAACCGGAAGCCCCAATATCGACTTCCTTGTCAACAATGCGGGCACCGGCTTTTATGGCCCTTTTGCGGAAGCAACAGAAGAGCAGTTTGATGCTGCCATGAATATTCACTTCAAGGGCGTATTTTTTCTTACACAAAAAGCATTGCCTTATATTAATAACGGTGGCCGCATCATTAACATATCATCCGGCTTGGCAAGGTTTTCTCTCCCGGGGTCTTCTGTTTACGGCTCAATGAAAAGCGCTATAGAAACACTTACACGTTACCTGGCAAAAGAGTTAGGCCCGAGGAAAATTGCGGCGAATGTAGTTGCTCCCGGTGCTATTGCCACCGATTTTGGCGGCGGTCGTATACGTGATGATAAAGAAACAAATCAGCGTGTGGCCAGCGTTACAGCCTTAGGCCGCGTGGGTGAAGCGGATGATATTGGCGGCGTTGTTGCTTTTCTTTGCACGGAAGATGCAAGATGGATCAACGCTCAGCGTATTGAAGTATCCGGAGGAATGATGCTGTAAACTGGCCCGCCTTAACCGGCAGTCTGAAGGGAAAATAAAGAAAATCCCCGGGTGTTTTAAATCTTCGGGGATTAATTCATTTCTACAAACAACCTGTTTTTCCTCCATCAACCGGCAGGTTAATACCATTAATGTAAGATGCAGCCGGCGAACATAAAAATGCCACTGCAGCGCCAAATTCAGATGGTTCACCCATTCGGCCTGCAGGAATAGCGGCGGCTGTTTTCCTTATAAAGTCTTCCTTATTAATATGCTGCTCCGTGGCCTGCTTGCTTAAAACGGAATCTAATCGTTGCGTATTGGTAGAACCAGGCAAAACATTGTTGACGGTAATACCAAAACCTGCAATCTCATTGGCCAATGTTTTTGCCCAGTTGGCAACCGCTGCCCGTACAAGATTGGAAATACCCAGGCCATTTATCGGCTGCTTAACAGAGGTGGAAACGATATTAACAATGCGGCCAAAACCTGCTGCCTTCATTCCGGGCACAATAAGCTGCGCCATTATCTGGCTGCTGATAACATGTGTGCGAAAAGCTTTCTCAATTTCAGCAGCATTCGTATCAATCATAGGGCCGGGTGGCGGGCCGCCTGCATTATTCACCAGAATATGAATAGTATTAATTGTTTGAAGAAGACCGGAAACAGCTTGTTTTACTTCTTCTGTATTGGAAAGATCAAGCGCAAGAAAATGATGCTGCTGGCCTCTTGATGTATCAAAACTTTCTATGGTCCGCTGTAGTTTTTCTTTATTGCGGCTTACAGCAATAACATTGGCGCCGAGCAATGCAATCTCAGTGGCGCTGGCAAGGCCAAGGCCCTGTGATGCACCACACACCAGCGCTGTTTTTCCGGTTAGGTCAAGATTCATTTTGTTGCAATTTATTAATCCTGCAAAGGAAGCAAAGATTATTGAACGATAACAAAATACACAAGAGCTTACCTTTTTCATCAACTCATCTCTTCATTTCTTCAATCGATTCAATATCTGTTTTATATGCAAAAAATATCAGATAATCTTTATGCTGTCAACAAATTCTTTATCAAGAAATAACTTATGAATAGTCAAAACAAAACACCTGAACAGGGTATCTGGAAAGCGATTGAAAAATTTAAAACCGCATGGAATATACATAATGCTGCGGCTTTTGCCGGCGTGTTTGCAAAGGATGCAGATTTCACCAATGTTTTTGGCCAGCAGTTCCATGGAAGGGCAGCTATTGAAGCACAGCATGCCACTATTTTTACGTCCATGTTTAATACAAGCAGCATATCCATCCTAAAAATCTATATACGGTTTTTGAATGAAACGTTTGCCGCAGTTGATGTGATCTGGAATATGAGTGGCGCCAGGGATTTTATGGGCAATCCCTGGCCCGACAGGAAAGGTTTAATGAGCCTGGTGATGCAACGGGAAGGCGAAGAATGGTTTATAGTCGTTATGCATAATATGGATCTACCTGCCGTACCTGCGCCTGATCTTAAAAACACAGCTGCAGCAAATGGGTTGCAGGCAAAGGCCTCGCTATAAATGTCAGAATTTATAGTCTTCCCTTTCAGGATAAAAAACATCCAGCAGTTCGCAATAAGTTATAGCGCGGCCACTGTGTTTTACGTTTGGCGGAATTACTGCAGCCTTTCCCGGTTCCAGTAATTCCGTTTTGCCTTCTATCGTTAATTCAAATGTTCCCTTTAACACATGTGCGGTTTGCTCATGCATGTGCGCATGTTCGGGTACGCCGGCGCCTGCATCAATTTTCCAATACATGTACGTGTTGGTGCCGGTATGAATTGCCCTTCCCTTATAACCGGGAAAAACTTCTTTTTCGTTGAGCGAATCAATATCAATAAAAGCCATAATTCTTATTTGCTGTAAATATCCGAAGCATATCACATTGCAGAAGCAATTTTATTTTTCGCATTTTTATATTAAACCAGGAAGTGTTAACCTGCAAGAAGAACAACCCTCTGAAATTATAATCAGCCTAAAATGCACTTTGCTTGATTTTCTTAATTTAGCAGGATGGGCACAGCAGTAATTTCCAGAAATAACCCGAAAGCTAATACTTCAATTACTGACCTGTTGGGCAACAAACAGGCAACATCGTTATTTAATGTATACAGGCGGGAAGATTATTTATGCAGGTCGCATTCCACTTACAGCCGCCGCGATTATTATAAAATATCGCTTATAATTGGTAATGGCATTTTGTACTATGCAGAAAAAGGCATCGAAATAAACAAGCCGGCATTATTATTTTCAAACCCGAATGTTCCATATTCATGGGAAGCGAGCTCCGAAGAGCAAAGCGGCTATTTCTGTTTGTTTAAAGAAGATTTTATACGGCATGAAGAACTGGCCCAGGTGCCCATGTTTAAGATTGGCGGTAAGCCAATATTCTTTATTGATGAATTGCAGCAAAAATTTATAACCAGCCTGTTTGAAAAAATGCTCGCCGAAATAGAAGGCGATTATGCTTTCAAGCATGACCTGCTGCGCAATTATGTGCATTTACTTATTCATGAAGCTATGAAATTGCACCCTGCAGATAATTATTTTAAGCATAGCAATGCCGCTGAGCGCATTACTTCCTTATTTATAGAATTGCTCGAAAGGCAATTCCCCATTGATTCTCCCGTTCATCATTTTAAACTTAAAACGGCCAATGACTTTGCCACGCGGTTATCGGTTCATGTAAACCATTTAAACCGGGCAGTAAAAGAAGTTACCGGCAAAACCACCACGGCACATATAAGCGAACGCATTATTACCGAAGCCAAAGCCTTGCTGCGGCATACAGATTGGAATATTGCCGAAATTGCTTACAGCCTTGGCTTTGATTATCCCGCTTACTTTAATAACTTCTTTAAAAAACAAACCAATACAAACCCCAAAGCATACAGGCAATCGCTGATTGACTGATTTATTTTTTTATCAGGCTGGTTAGCCTTTAAAGATGAGCCAGTTGCGGCAATTGTTTGAATTTCTTAAGTTTTGGTTTGAATGCTGCAATCCTTCCGGTACGGTACTTGTTTAATTTTGCACCATTAAAATATTAACTATGAAATACAGGCAATTATCAAACACCGGAGAAAAACTTTCTGCCATTGGTTTAGGATGCATGGGCATGAGCTTTGCCTACGGCCCAAGGAACGATGAGGAAAGCATTAAGGTATTGGAAAGAGCGCTGGAACTGGGCATTAATTTCTGGGATACAGCCGATATGTATGGCCAGGGACATAATGAAGAACTTATTTCCAAAGTGCTTGCCCCAAACCGCAACAAAATTTTTATAGCCACCAAATTTGGTTTTCGTGTAAAAGAAAATGCAAACGGATTTGCCGGCTCGCCCGGCACTTATTTCGATGGCCGCCCCGAATATGTAAAGGAAGCTGTTGAAAAAAGTTTAAAGCGTTTAAAAATTGATACGATCGATTTGTATTATGCGCACCGCATCGATCCAAATGTTCCTGTTGAAGATATGGTGGGCGCCATGTCCAATCTGGTAAAGGAAGGCAAAGTGCGCTATCTCGGTTTATCAGAAGCCTCGGCAGCATCCATTCGCAAAGCGCATAAAGTGCATCCGATTGCTGCATTGCAGAGCGAATATTCTTTACTCACAAGAGATATTGAAGGAGAAATATTAAACACCATTCGTGAACTTGGAATAACGCTCGTGCCTTATTCTCCGCTGGCAAGGGGATTGGTTACGGCAACCGTTACCGATAAAGCAAAACTGGCCGCGGACGATTTTCGCAGAACTTTGCCGCGTTTTGATGATGCGCATTGGCAAAACAATCAACAACTGGTGGATGAGTTTGCGGAGATAGCCAAAGCAAAGAGCTGCACGCCATCTCAACTGGCTTTGGCCTGGGTTTTGGCACAGGGTGAAGATATTATACCGATTCCCGGAACGAAGCGCATCAAATATCTAGAAGAGAATGCCGGCGCTGTTGATGTAACCTTAACAGCAGATGACCTTGATGCAATAAAAACCGTTTTAGAAAAACATCCCGATACAGGCGCCCGTTACAGCGAAGGCGCCATGAAACTGGTAAATCATTAAAATTAAAATTATCTCAAAAGGAATGACTTGCCACGAAGGAACTAAGGTACCAAGAACAATCTTCAACCAGGCCTTTGGAATTTCGTGGCATATTTTCTAACCCTGACTTTTAAGACAACTTCGTCGTAAAGTTTAATCAACAGCAAAGACAATAAATTATTATTTTATTATGCAAACCATATTTATAACCGGCGCAACAGATGGCATTGGAAAGTTTGCTGCGATTGACCTGGCTGCAAAAAATAAAGAAGCAACAGTTATTATTCATGGAAGAAATAAAACCAAGGTTAATGAAGTTATTGCAGCAATAAAACGGGATAGTGATAACGAACATATGGAAGGCTATGTTGCAGATTTTTCTTCATTGAATGAAGTAAGGCAACTGGCTGATGATGTTTTGTCAAACCACAGTTCTATCAATATCCTTATCAATAATGCAGGCGCAGGTTTTGCAGCGCCGAGATATGGTAAAGATGGTTTTGAAACAAGGTTCACGGTAAATTATCTTGCTCCATTTCTGTTAACAAACCTGTTGCTGCCAGCCATTAAAAAAGCAGCGCCCTCACGCATTGTAAATGTGAGTTCTGCCGGACAGTCGGCTATTAATTTTGATGATGTAATGCTGGAAAAGGACTTTGATGGCGTTACGGCTTATACGCAAAGCAAACTTGCATTAATTATGTTCACTTTTGACCTGGCGGAGCAGTTAAAAAATAATAATGTAACAGTAAATGCGTTACATCCCGGAACTTACCTCGACACCAATATGGTAAATGAAGCAGGCATTAAACCGCTTGGCACAGCACAAAGCGGCGCCGACGCTGAAGTATATCTTGCCACTTCTGAAGACTTAAAAAATGTGACCGGTAAATATTTTAACGTGAAGAAAGAAGCAAAAGCGCATACGCAGGCATATGATGCTGAGGCAAGAAAAAAGCTGAAAGAGCTAACACTAAAGCTTACCGGCCTTAGTTAAGAGATAACTTTTGGAAAGTTTAAACTTTCCAAAAGTTGTTTAAAAGTTATTTGCGTTTGTCAATCTCCGCACAAATAGAATTGAATATTTCATCAATACTGCCTTCGCCTTTTAAATGCACCACTTTGCTGAACTGGTTATAATAATCGGCAACAGCCCTGGTTTTTGTTTCATATTCTTCAATGCGGCTGCGGATAACGGTTTCATTTGTATCATCAGAACGGCCGCTGCTCTCTCCTCGTTTAAGTAAACGTTTTACCAGTTCTTCTTCCGAAACATCTAAAGCCAGCATTACAGCTATGGATGTTTTCTTAAGCTGGAGTAATTTATCCAGCGCTTCTGCCTGTGTGGCCGTGCGGGGAAATCCATCAAATAAAAATCCCGGAACATCAGGATGTGTTTCCAGCGCGGTGCTTATCATTCCAATTACCACTTCATCAGGCACCAACTGGCCTTTATCAATAAAATTTTTTGCTTCAAGGCCAAGCGGCGTTTGCTGTGCAATTTCGCTGCGCAGCAAATCTCCCGTTGAAAGATGTTTTAATCCGTATTTCTCAATCAGCTTTGTACTCTGCGTGCCTTTGCCGCTGCCCGGAGGGCCAAATAAAATTATATTAAACATTTGCTTGCTAAGGTAAGTGGCAAATATAAAGGCTTGTGGTTAAAAATCAGCACCTGCCGTTGCAAAAGCCTTCTGTACAATTAATCAGCAGGACTGACAGTTAATAATGAGCTGCATGATATTTGCGTTGATTTTCATTAGCTGATATTTATAATATCTTGTACAAGCAATTCAAAAATCATTATGAATAATAATACAAATAATCCCGACTATTCACATACAGATACCCATAAAATTGTGGTGAGTAATGATGAATGGAAGAAAAGATTGTCTCCTGACATATATCGTGTTGCAAGGGAGAAAGGCACCGAAAAACCGTGGAGCAGCGAATATGAACTTTCAAAAGAAGCCGGAACATATTACTGCGCTGTTTGTGGTAATGCTTTATTTGAAAGTGATACAAAATTTGAAAGTGGTTGTGGCTGGCCAAGCTTCTATAAACCCATCTCAAAGGGCTCTATTATATATGCACCTGATAACAGTTATGGCATGCAGCGCACAGAAGTAATGTGCGGCAGGTGCGGCTCCCATTTAGGCCATGTGTTTGATGATGGGCCGGCGCCAACAGGCTTGCGTTATTGCATAAACGGCGTTGTGCTGGATTTTGAAAAGGCCAAAGCCGCCGAAGCAAACTTTGACCTTATGCAGCAGGAAAAACAGGGCGATAAAAAATAGTTCCTATAAATCATCATATTTATAAATAGTATCTATATCTGCACCGGGTTGCATATCAAACAACGTTTTAATAATGCCGTCTTTCAATCCATATACCCAGCCATGCAATACGGGGCGGTTGCCATATTTCCATGCCCGCTGAATGATAGATGTTTTAGCAAGCTTCATCACCTGTTCTTTTACATTCAGCTCCACAAGCCTGTCTGTGCGGGCTTCTTCATCTTTTATGCTTTCAAGTTCATCGCGGTATAAACGGTAAACATCTTTAATATTCCTGAGCCACATATTCAGCACCAAATCGTAATTGTGATTGCTCATGGCAGCTTTAACGCCGCCGCAACCATAATGACCACAAACAATTACATGGTTTACTTTAAGATGGTTTACTGCATAATCCAATACGCTCAGCAGGTTTACATCGGTATGGATAACGAGGTTGGAGATATTGCGATGCACAAAAATTTCGCCGGGTTGCGTACCGGTAATTTTATCAGCAGGCACGCGGCTGTCGCTGCAGCCTATCCATAAAAACTCAGGGGTTTGCAACTTTGAAAGGCGGTAAAAATAATCCGGGTCTTCTTCTACCATCTCATGCGCCCAGCCTTTATTTTCCAGTAATAGCTTTTCGTAAGGTGTCATTTTATATTATTTTAATTTAATTGATTGTTTAAATGGCTTTTCAATTTTGCGTGTCTTGTTTTAACCGGACTTTTTTTAACAGATGTCTTAATATTTTTAAGAGGTGCATGTTGTAAGAAGTCATTAATTACTTCTATCACATCTTTATCAATAAAATCGGCTCTTGAAATATCAATCAAAACCGACGAGTTCTCCGGCACTTGTTCCAGCTTGTTTTTAAGCAGAGGCTTATTCAGGAAAGATACATCTTTTCTCAAACGAAACAGGTATTTGCTGTCATCATGCACAACAAAGAAAGATGTTTTAAAATTGCTGCGCAATACAAAGAACAGGCCTACGCCAATACCTATTACTATCCCTATTAAAAGATCGGTGAAAATAATAGCAGTAATGGTAACCACAAAAGGTACAAACTGATCAAAACCGCCACGGTACATTTCTTTAAACAAAGAAGGCTTTGCCAGTTTATAGCCGGTATAAATAAGCACGGCTGCCAAAGCAGACAATGGAATAAGATTTATTAAGAAAGGAATTAAAGCCACTGCAAGCAGCAGCATAATCCCATGCATAATAGTGGATGCTTTTGTTCTGCCGCCGCTATTTATATTAGCTGATGTTCTTACGACAACAGATGTTACAGGCAAACCACCAATTAAGCCACTTACCAGGTTTCCTATGCCCTGCGCTTTTAATTCCCTGTCTTTTGGCGTTACACGTTTATAAGGATCAAGTTCGTCCGAAGCTTCTATATTCAGCATGGTTTCAAGACTTGCAACAATGGCAATGGTAATGCCGGTTATCCATATTTCAGGCATGCCCAAATATTTAAAATCAGGAAGCATAAAGAATGAAAAGAATTCGCCTACACCATCAGCTGAAGGAATATTTACTAACTGGTTTTCACGTAATTGTAATGAACTGCCGTTTGATAAAAACATATTCATAAGCACGCCGGCAATTACCACAACAAGCGGCGCAGGAATAAGCTTGAAAATTTTTCCCTTTTTCACCAATACTTTGTCCCAAAATATCTGTATGCCTAATGCAACAATGCCAATAATTATTGCCAGCGGCGTAATTTTTGAAAGGGCACGCCATATTCCGCTGAAGGTATTTTCTGAATCCTGCTGGGCGAAAGCATAATCGCCTTCAAAATCTGCATCATAACCAAACAAATGTGGAATTTGTTTTAAGATAAGAATAATGCCTATGGCAGAAAGCATTCCTTTAATAACGTTTGTGGGAATATAATCGCCAAATACGCCGGCTTTTATGTAGCCTAAAATAACCTGTATAATACCTGCAATGATTACTGAAAGCAGGAAGGCTTCAAATGCAGGAACCTTTAAAATGCCTGCTGCAACAATAGCCGTTAAGCCTGCAGCCGGACCGCTAACGCTTAATTGCGAGCCACTAAGGCTTCCTACAACAATACCACCAACAATACCCGCAATTAATCCTGAAAACAAGGGCGCCCCTGAACCCAGGGCAATGCCTAAACATAATGGCAATGCCACTAAAAACACAACAACAGATGCTGAAAAATCAGCACCAAAATTTTTGAAAATATTTTTCATTTTTCTTGATTTAGTATAAATAATAACAATACACGGCAATGGCGCCGGCAGCAACAATCGTTATGATGCTTTATACTAAATATTGGGAGGCGGTGTGGGTACTTCTGCAATATGCAGCTTAACCAAGGCTGAGCGGGAATAAATACTAAGGTTGTTGGTAGCAGCAAGCTCTTTTGCGGTTATGTTTAAAACAGGAAAGAAATGATGCGCTTCTTTTTCACCACTAATCCTTTTACTGTAATCTGAACTATGTGTAAGTTCTTCCGTAATCTGGTTATTAAAAAGCATAGCGCCAATCTGGCGTAAGGGTATAACCTGCGTGCAAAGCACGACCAAACATATAACCGCTATGATTTTTCTAACCTTCATTTGGAGCTGCAAATAAAAAACACAATGAGAAAACAACCAAAAAACTGCGCGAAACTTAACAATAAAACACAATACTGCTAAATGCTTAACCCGCCGCATATACTTATAACTTCCCCGGTTATATAAGCGCTCATATCGCTGGCGAGGAAAAGGGCGAGGTTAGCCACTTCATCGGCCTTGCCAAACCTGCCGAGCGGAATATCTTTTAAAAAATTATCAGCAGCAGTACCTTCTTTTAAATAATGTGTCATATCTGTTTCTATAAAACCCGGTGCAATTGCATTGCAGCGGATATTGCGGCTGCCAAGCTCCAGCGCTACAGATTTTGTAAACCCAATAATACCGGCTTTTGAAGCCGCATAGCTTGCCTGCCCAGCATTACCGCGAATACCAATAATGGAACTCATATTTATAATGTTGCCCGACCTTGCTTTTATCATCGGGCGGATAACCTGTTTGGTCATATTATAAACGCTGTTGAGGTTTACGTTTATTACATCATTCCATTGGTCCGGCGCAAGGCGCAACAGTAAATTATCTTTAGAGATACCTGCATTATTTATGCATACATCAATCTTTCCAAAATCTTTCAATACATCATTCACCAAAGTTTCGCATTGTACAAAATCGGCTGCATTGCTTTTATAAGCTTTCACTTTTATGCCGTCTTTACTTAATTCATTTTCCAGGACAGCAGCCCTTTCAGCACTGCTGTCGCTTATATATGTAAAGGCAACCTGGGCGCCGTTTTCAGCTAATTTTTTTACAATGGCTGCGCCAATTCCACGGGCAGCGCCGGTAACAATGCAAACTTTATCCTTCACCATAATATTTTGTTTACTTAAATAAGCTGCAATGTTAGCTACTAACTCTTACAGCCAAAAATTTTATTGTTATATAGACAGCCGTACTAAAATAGAACAATAAATTTTATGTATGATTCTAAAGTTTATATGTTTTACCGCACATATAAATGTTTTCTGTTAGCTAAATTTGTTGGTTTAATTTGTTTCGCTAAAATTTTTGTTATGAGCACAACTTCATCAATTCCCGTATTGAGCTGGAAGGAATGCATGCCTGATGCTGATTTTGTTATTAAGATAATGGATGATAAAAATATTCCTTCGCGCATGAAAGTGCCGCACCGCAACATTGGTTATAAGGTGGCGCTGTTGCTTGAGGGAACATTGAGCGGTAATGTTGATTTCAGAAAATACGAAGTGGAAGCTCCTGCAGTTTTATTCTCATCACCAGAACAGGTTGACCATTTAACTGGCTATAAAGGCATTAAGATGATCCATATTGCTTTTAGCAAGGATTATCTTTTAAATGATGTAAGAACAACGCTCTCCTGCTGGGAATGTATGTTCAGCCAGATAGTGATTCCCGTAGTGAATAATAAAGATTTCCATGAATTGAAAACCTATGCCAGCCTTATACAGCAGGAATTTTCAGAGCTGCGGCATCAAAAAGATTTGGTGATCAGGAATCTCTTAAACGCATTTTTAATTACGGCAGCAAGACTGGGCACGTGTAAAACAAAGCTTGCCATTATGAATGCATCACAAAATAAAATATTGCAACAGTTCAGGACATTGGTGGATGATCATTATTTAAGCAAAACGCAGGTGGCCGAATATGCCGATATGATCTATATTACTCCCGGGCACTTGAATGATACAATTAAAATGGTAACCGGTAAAACAGCCAAGCAGATGATTGACGAAAAAAGAATCACCGAAGCTAAACGTTTGCTGTTTTGGGGAGAGCTTAATGCAAAACAAATTGCAGCCCACCTGAACTTTGAAGACGATGCCTATTTTAACCGCTTCTTTAAAAAGCATACAGGACAAACGCCTTTGTTGTTTCAGAGAAATTCCCTTTAAAAGTGCAATAATTCCCTTGATTAAGTAAATAGCTTTCGCAATAACCTTTTCTACTTTTGCGAAATGGAATTGTTAACCTCATTGCTTAAAGAAAGATGTTGTTGTTGTTAAGCATTGAACCTGAAACACTCGTTGATAACAACGAATAAGCAAAGCAACACCGGTTAAACCAATGCAACATTGTGTTGCACTCTTGCGATTTTCTTACCAATTACAAACAATTAAAATTTAAACGTATGATACGTCTAATAAAGGGTATTGTCCAAAGTCAGCTGCTTATTTTAATAGCAGGCGCAATAATTATTGGCATCACATACAGTTGCAATGAATCTGCAGCAGAAAACAATACAGGCGCTATGCCGCCGCCGCAATTGCCCGTGATAGCTGTAACGGAAGCCTCTGCCACCACTTATCAATTATTCCCTGCTTCAATAGAAGGTAAAGTGAACGTTGAAATAAGGCCACAGGTAGATGGGTATTTGCAAAAAATGTATGTGGATGAAGGCGCTTATGTAAAAGAAGGCCAGCCATTATTTAAAATAAATGATGCGCCATACGTTGAGCAGCTTAATAATGCGAAAGCAAGCTTGCAATCTGCTGAAGCAACATTGCAAAGAACGAAAGTTGAGCTGGATCGTTTAACGCCACTTGTAGATAACAATGTTATTTCTGATGTTCAGTTAAAAACAGCGAGGGCAAATTATGATGCCGCTGTTGCTGCCGTTAGCCAAAACAAAGCAATGGTAAGTGCTGCTCAGATTAATGTGGGTTATACATTAATTAAAGCACCGGTTAGCGGTTACATAGGAAAGATTCCGTATAAAACAGGCGCCCTTGTTGGCAAAACTTCTGCAGAGCCGCTTACCTTATTATCTGATGTAAGTGAAGTATATGCTTATTTTTCTTTGAGCGAAGCTGATTTCATTGCATTTAAAAACCAGTTTGAAGGTAATACAATCGAAGAAAAATTAAAGCATGTTCCGCCGGTGGAACTGCAATTGGCCAACGATAGTTTATATAAAATAAAAGGGAAAATAGAAACAGTAGAAGGCCAGTTTGATGAAACGACAGGTTCAATAAGTTTTCGTGCTACTTTCCCGAATACATCCGGCGTTTTACGTTCCGGCAATACAGGTAAAATAAGAATTCCCAAATTATATACATCAGCATTGGTGGTACCGCAGGAAGCTACTTACGAAATACAGGACAAAGTATTTGTTTATGTAGTAAGCGACAGCAATAAGGTTACCGGAACGCCCATCAATGTTTCCGGTAAAACAGCTAACTATTACTTTGTTGACAGCAGCCTTGCTTCCAACAGTAAAATTGTTTTATCTGGCATCGCTAACCTTCGGGATGGAATGATGATTAATCCACAACCTGTATCAACAGACAGCTTATTTAAAGCAAGGCCAATAAGTAATTTATAAAATTTGAAAGCCGGTGAAATGCAGCATGGATAAAGCTTCAGGCAGGATATAATTTATTCACCGGCTTCAAATTCTTTCAGCAATTATTTAAATAAAATAGACCGGCTGATGAACTTATCTCATCAGCTAATAAAACTTTTATTCCTGATGTTAAAGCGATTTATTGAACGCCCGGTTTTATCAACCGTTGTATCAATCATATTATTGTTATTGGGTTGTATTTCTTTATACACATTACCCGTTACTTTATTTCCCGACATAGCGCCGCCGAGCGTTGTGGTTACGGCATCTTATCCCGGCGCCAATGCCGAAGTGGTTGCACGTTCTGTGGCAACACCGTTAGAGCAGGCTATTAACGGCGTAGAAAACATGACGTACATGACTTCCAATTCAAGCAACGACGGAAGTATGACACTCACTGTTTATTTCAGGCAGGGAACGGATCCCGATATCGCATCTGTGAATGTGCAGAACCGTGTTTCAAAAGCAGTAAGCCAGGTACCGCAGGAAGTAATTCAATCGGGTATTTCAACACAAAAGCAACAGAACAGCATCATCATGTTTGTGGCTTTATCAAGCAAAGACAATACGTATGATGAAACCTTCCTGCAGAATTATATCAAGATAAACCTCATTCCGCAGATACAGCGTATACCCGGTGTTGGTGATGCGCAAATTTTTGGAACAAGGGATTATTCCATGCGTATATGGTTAAAGCCAGACAGGTTAACAGCTAACAATTTAACGCCACAGGATGTTACCAATGCCATACGCGATCAAAACCTTGAAGCAGCGCCGGGACGTTTTGGTGAAAGCAGCACGCAAACATTTGAATACGTACTGAAATATAAAGGCAAGCTGAACAGGAATGAAGATTATGAGAATATTATTATCAAAGCCAATGCAGACGGTTCTTTTATAAGGTTGAGGGATGTGGCGCGTGTTGAATTTGGCTCATTCACTTATTCATCCAGCAGCCGGCTGAATGATGGCCCTACTTCAGGCTTTGCCATATTCCAGACAGCAGGTTCAAATGCCAATGATATTCTTACCGAAGCTGAAAAACAGATAAAAGAATTTTCTTCGCAACTGCCGAAAGGAGTTGAAACAACCATCATGTATAATTCGAAAGAATTTCTTGATGCATCTATTGGTCAGGTGAGGGAAACACTGGTTATTGCTTTCATACTGGTGTTTATAGTGGTGTTTATATTCCTGCAGGATTTTCGCTCCACACTAATTCCAGCTATAGCTGTGCCGGTAGCTGTTATAGGCACATTCTTTTTCATGCAGCTTTTTGGATTTACGATTAACCTGCTTACGTTGTTTGCGCTCGTGCTTGCAATTGGTATTGTGGTGGATGATGCGATTGTGGTAACAGAAGCCGTGCATACAAAAATGGAACAAACCAAATTGCCTGCAAGGGCCGCCACTGTTCAATCGATGAACGAAATATCGGGCGCCATTGTGTCTATTACGCTTGTAATGGCAGCAGTGTTTATTCCTGTTGGATTCATGCAGGGCCCCGCCGGTGTTTTTTACAGGCAGTTTGCCTTTACGCTGGCAATCGCTATTCTTATATCAGCAGTTAATGCGTTAACGCTAAGCCCTGCATTGTGCGCATTGTTTTTAAAGAATGAAGAAGAAGGGAGTGACAATAAAAAGAAGAGTTTTGCCAGCCGGTTCTTCCAGGCCTTCAACGCAGGTTTCTCTGCAATGACAAATCGCTACAAAAGCAGTATATCATTTTTATTAAAAAGAAAATGGGTGGCTGTTGGCGGATTGATTGTAATAACAATTACAACCATATTCCTTATACGGCAAACGCCTACAGGCTTTATACCCACAGAAGACCAGGGCTTTATTTTATATGCAGTAAATGCACCTCCCGGAAGTTCGCTGGACAGGACGCACAGGGCAACAGTAAAGATTGACAGCATTTTAAAACACTACTCATCTGTTTATAAAAAATACACAGTTGATGGTTTAAACTTTATTTCAAATGCCAATGCATCTCCTTATGCAGCAGGCTTTGTAAGATTAAAGCCTTTTAAAGAAAGAGGTGAAGTAAAAAGTATAAATCAGCTTACTAATTCTATGATGATGGATGTAAGCGCTGTAAAAGATGTAAACACTTTCTTCTTTACATTTCCTACCATACAGGGTTTTGGTAATGTAAGCGGGTTTGAATTTATGCTGCAGGACAGGGGCAATCATTCACTTGATGACCTTGGTAAAACCGCGTACGGATTCATTGGCGCTTTAATGCAGCGGCCTGAAATAGCGGCAGCGTTCACTACTTTTTCAGTGGGTAACCCGCAGTTCCAGATTGAAGTTGATAATGAAAAAACAAAACAACTTGGCGTTAATGTAAGCGACCTGTTGCAAACATTGCAGGTGTATTACGGAAGCAGTTTCGTATCAGACTTTAACCGTTTTGGAAAATATTACCGTGTAATGGCGCAGGCTGATGTTCAGTATCGCGAAGACGCATCATCACTCAATAGCATATTTGTAAAGAACAATAATGGCGAGATGGTTCCCGTAAATACACTTGTAAAACTGAAACGTGTGTATGGCCCTGAAACCATAACACGCAATAATCTTTACAACGCTGTAAATATTAATGGTGCGCCTAAACCGGGATACAGCACCGGCGATGCTATTAAAGCAATTGAAGAAACAGCCAAACAATCATTGCCCAAAGGGTATTCTTATGAATGGACGGGCATGACGAGGGAAGAAATAGCAACGGGCAACCAAACTGCCATTGTGTTTTTGCTGAGCATATTGTTTGTTTACTTCATTTTGTCTGCACAATATGAAAGTTATATTCTTCCGCTGGCAGTAATCCTCACCATCCCTGCAGGTATTTTAGGCGTATTTGCTTTTATAAAAATTGCAGGCATTGAAAGCAATATTTATGTACAGGTTGGATTGATAATGCTCGTGGGACTGTTATCTAAAAATGCGATACTTATCGTTGAATATGCCGTGCAGCGGCGAAGACAGGGTGCCTCTATTATTGATTCGGCCCTGCAGGCATCGCAGCTTCGCCTTCGCCCGATATTGATGACCTCTCTTGCTTTTATAGTGGGGTTATTGCCATTGGTTTGGGCAACAGGTGCCTCCGCTTTGGGCAATCGCTCCATCGGCACCGGCGCGGTGGGTGGAATGCTTACCGGTGTTGTATTTGGCGTATTTATCATTCCTGTTTTGTATGTGATATTCCAGTACCTGCAGGAGAAAGTAAGCAGTGCGTCAAAAAAAGCAGCGCCTGCATTAAGTGAATAATTAAAAAAAAAGCAATGCAACGGATAAATTATTTGTATAAACTTCTATTTATAATTTTTATAAGCGGCTGTACTGTAGGAAAAAAATACCAGCACCCAACAGTACAGTTGCCCGCAACTTTCCAGGATAGTGTTGCCGCTTCAGATTCAGGTATAGCAGCAATGGAATGGAGAACCTTTTTTAAAGATCCAACATTAATTGATTTAATTGATACGGCTTTACGCAACAGCTATGACCTGCAGCTTGCAGTGAAGCGCATCGAAGAAACAGAGGCATACGTAAAACAGGCCAGGATGAATTATGTTCCTTCAGTTGATGTTGGCGCAGCTGCATTTACAACCAACCCTTCCAACAACAGCCTGAATGGCAAAAACCTTGAAAGCTTTATCGGGCAGAACCATGTTGAAGATTACAGCTTAAGCGCAACTGTATCATGGGATGTTTATTCCTGGGGAAAAATCAAGTTGCAGAAAGAAGCTGCCCTCGCAGATTATCTTGCTTCTTATGAAGGCGCTAAAACAGTAAGGACAACATTGGTTGCCGAAATTGCAACAGGTTATTATAATCTTTTAATGCTGGATGAACAGCTTGCTATTGCGCAAAAAAATCTTGCATTAACCGATTCCCTTGTGCGGATGATGCAATTGCAAAAAGCTGCGGGGCAGGTAACAGAACTTGCTGTTCAGCAAACAGAGGTGCAAAAGCAAACAGCAGCGCTTTTAATACCGCAGCTTGAACAACAGGTTGCCATACAGGAAAATGCAATTAAAATTCTATCGGGAAAGCTGCCTGCAAAAATTGCGAGGAATGCTGATATCAATTCCATGTATGTGTGGGATGATCTTTCAACAGGGCTGCCTGCTGCATTATTAAGCCGCAGGCCCGATGTGCGGCAAAGCGAAATGGAATTAATGAGAGCTAATGCAAACGTGGGCGTAGCCAAAGCATCTATGTATCCTTCTTTGAACATTACAGCCAGTGGCGGATTGAATGCGTTTAAAACCAATACATGGTTTTCCATACCTGCATCGCTCTTTTTTTCTGCGGGTGCCAGTATTGCACAGCCAGTATTGCAGCACAGAAACCTTAAAACAAAATACGAGGTATCCGCCATACAAAAAGATGAAGCTGTAATAACATTCCGGCAAACAGTTTTAAAAGCCGGTGGAGAAGTGGTAAATGCATTAGTGCAGTTAGATAAGTTAAAAGCGCAGCAGCAAATTTCTTCCAACAGGGTTGATACGCTGCATAAGGCAATCGGTAATGCTACATTATTATTCAGAAGCGGCCTGGCGGATTATTTGGAAGTGCTTACCGCACAGAGTAATTCGCTTTCAGCAGAGCTGACGCTGGCAGATATACAGCGCCAGCGCTTATCGGCCGCAGTAGAATTATATCGGGCATTAGGCGGGGGATGGAAATAGCAGCTACGCCGGTTGTGTATTTGCGTGCATTAACTGTAGTATCTCATCAATATATTTCCGGTCATTGCTTAACCTCGGCACTTTATGCTGGCCGCCTAATTTTCCTTTATGCTTCAGCCATAAATTAAAGACGCCATGTTTTAAACTATGTACAACAGGCAAGCGCAAAGCAATGTTTTTATAACGCTTGGCTTCGTAATCGCTGTTAAGGTTTTTTAATGATGAATCAAGTTCATGCACAAACTGCTCCATATTGGTCGGTTCTTTTTCAAACTCTATCAGCCATTCGTGGGCGCCGTTATTTTCTTCGCTGAAATAAATGGGCGCAGCTGTATAATCATTTACAAGCGCGCCTGTTTTTTTACTGGCGGCAGCAATGGCCGCATCCGTATTTTCAACAATAATTTCTTCGCCAAAAGCATTAATAAAATGCCGGAGCCTGCCGGTAACTTTTATCCTGAAAGGAAATAATGTGGTGAATTGAATGGTATCGCCCACCAGGTAGCGCCATAAACCGCCGTTGGTTGAAATGACAAGCGCATATTGTTTTCCCAATTCCACTTTATTCAATCCTACCGTTTCAGGATTTGGCTTGCCATATTCTTCCACCGGCATAAACTCATAAAAGATACCGTGGTTTAAAAACAGCAGCATGCCTTCTTCATTAAGATTATCCTGCGCGGCAAAAAACCCTTCACTTGCATTATACATTTCCATGTAATGAATGCCATCACCCATCAACCTTTTAAAGTTTTCTTTGTATGGTGTAAACGATACACCGCCATGCATATACAGTTCAAGATTGGGCCATACTTCCCTGGCCGTTTGTTTGCCGGTTATTTCAAGAATGCGTTTTATTAAAACCTGTGTCCAGGTGGGCACACCCGATATAGAGGTTACGTTTTCAAATATGGTTGACTGTGCCAGCGATTCAATTTTTGTTTCCCATTCATCCAGTAATGCAATGGCCAGTTCAGGCGTGCGTATCCATTGGCCCCACATGGGCATATTTTGCATGAGCACAGCGCTTAAATCACCAAAAAATATTTCTTCATTCAACTGGTTTACCTGGTGGCTGCCGCCAATTACCAACCCTTTGCCGGTAAGTAAATTACTTTCAGGATTAAACTGGTAATAAAGCGTCAACACATCTTTGCCGGCCTGGTAATGACAGTCTTCCAGGCTTTCTTCCGTAACCGGAATAAACTTGCTTTTATCGCTTGTGGTGCCACTGCTTTTAGCAAACCAGTTTACCGGCGAACACCACAACTGGTTTTGTTCGCCATTCATTAATTTTTGTATCCAGGGTTTTATATCATCATATTCATGAATGGGAACAGCTTCTTTAAATGCTTTTACAGTAAACAGGTTTTTCATGTTGTACTTCCTGCCAAAATCTGTATGCTGGCCATGTGTAACAAGGTCCTGCAAAATTTCACGCTGCGCCGTTATGGGATGGTTCATCCATTCTTCAATGCTGCTGTAACGAAGGCGTACAAGCTTGGATATGGCAGGAGAAAGCAAATTCATATCAATAGGGCAAATTAAAGAAATGGTTCTTAATAATGTGCAAACAGCTTTACTAAAACAGCACAGCACAGTACAATTCCGTTTTCAATATTAATTATCTTCATTTAAACTTGCTACATGAAGCTTATAATTTTATTGATTGCGCTTGTTTACCCGTTTCAGTATTTTAATGCGCAAAACATCAATCCTGCTATTACTGCAAAGCCCTGGAATGCCAAATGGATTGATGTGCCCGGGACCAATCAGCATGGTTATGGCATTTATCATTTCAGAAAAGAAATTGTATTGAATGAAAAGCCTTCACAATTTATCATTCATGTATCTGCAGATAACCGGTATAAATTATTTGTAAACGGAGAACTTGTTTCTATGGGCCCGGCAAAAGGTGATCTTTTTCACTGGAATTTTGAAACGGTTGATATAGCACCTTATCTTAAAAAAGACAATAACATTATTGCTGCTTTGGTGTGGAATTTTGGCGATGCAAAAGCCGCATGGCAGGCTTCCTTTCAAACAGGTTTTATATTACAGGGCGATACAAAAGCAGAAGAAATTTTAAACACCAATAAAAGCTGGAAGTGTATTGAAGACATAGCTTATTCGCCTTTGCAGCCGCAACTGATATATGTATATTATGCAGCCGGCGCCACAGAAAAAATTGACATGAATAGATATCCTGCCGGGTGGGAAACATCAAATTTTAATGATGAACAATGGCTGAATGCGCATGAATTATTCATTGGCAACCCTAAACCGGCCAATAACTGGAACTCAAGCTGGATGCTGGTTCCAAGGCCCATACCCCTGATGGAACTACAACCACAGCGCCTGCAAAAAATAAGGGCACAAAAAAATATAACTGCCGATGATAATTTTTTAAAGGGCGATCATCCTATAATCATTGCGGCCAACACAACCGCGCATATTTTAGTTGATCAGGAATTTCTTACCAACGCTTTTCCTGTTTTGCAATTCAGCAAAGGAAAAAAAGCAGATATTCAACTTACTTATGCAGAAGCCTTGTATGTTGATGAACCCAATACTGCGGACTGGCGCAGACAAAATCAAAAAGGCAACCGCAATGAAATTGAAGGAAAACATATAGTGGGCGTGAAAGATGAAATTATTTCAAGCGGCAGTGAACATCAGGTTTTTTCTTCTCTTTCTTACAGAACCTATCGTTATGTAGCCATAGATATAACAACAAAAGAGGAAGCCTTAACGCTTAATGATTTCTATGGCATATTTACGGGCTATCCTTTTACATTCAATTCAACTTTTGCAAGCAGCGATCCCTGGCTTAACAAACTGCTCGAAGTTGGCTGGCACACTGCAAGATTAGATGCTTATGAAACTTATATGGATTGCCCTTACTATGAACAATTGCAATACATTGGCGATGCCCGCATACAGGCATTGGTGAGTTTATATAATTCCGGTGATGACAGGCTGATGCGCAACTGCATTCAGCAAATTGCCAATTCTACTTTAGCAGAAGGAATTACAGAAAGCCGTTTCCCGCACAGCATTCACCAGGAAATTCCAACATTTTCTTTGATATGGATAAGCATGTTGCATGATTATTTCATGTATCGCGGCGACAGCAGTTTTGTAAAAGATAAACTGCAGATTTCAAGGCAGGTTTTATCGTTCTTTCATAAACTACAACAGGCTGATGGCAGCCTGCATAATGCACCTTACTGGGAATTTACTGATTGGGTAAATGCACCGGGATGGCAAAGCGGCGTAGGCCCCATTGACAGCAACGGTAATTCTGCTTTGCTCGATCTGCAATTATTAATGGCTTATGAATCTGCCTGTGATCTTGAAAAAAATATTGGAATGAATGATTATGCAGCTATGTATGAAAAGCAAATTGCACAGCTTAAGAAAACCATTCAGCAAAAATACTGGGATGATAAAAGGAAAATATTTGCAGATACAAAAGATAAAAAATACTATTCGCAACATGCAAATGCGCTGGCAATAATAACCGGTATTAGCGAAGGCAGTACTGCACATGCATTAGGCAACCAGTTATTGAATGATACAACACTTGCAACCGCTTCTGTTTATTTCAGGTATTATTTATACCAGGCATTAAATAAAGCTGGTTTTGGAAATAATTATCTTAACTGGCTGGGTATATGGAAACAAAATTTGGCAATGGGTTTAACCACCTGGGCAGAGATGGACGATGTGAACCGTTCCCGTTCCGATTGCCATGCCTGGGGCAGCAGCCCGAATATTGAATTGTACAGGATTGTTTTAGGAATTGACAGTGACGCACCTGGTTTTTCGAAAGTAAAAATCGAACCTCATTTGGGTGCATTAACCAATGCATCGGGAGCAATGCCGCATCCAAAAGGCGATATAAAAGTTGCTTATGTTTTTGCTGATAATAAGTGGAATGTTGATATAGATCTTCCGGCGCCAATTACAGGAAAGTTTATTTGGAAAGGCAAAACATATCTGCTGAAAGCAGGTGAAAATAAATTTACAGTTGAAAAGTAAAATTTACACGTAATAAATATTTTATCTATACGTACAAGTACTTACTTTTGCATAAATATTAGATTATGGATGCAAAAATTACATTGAGCTTTAATGAAGCTGTTGCTGCAAAGGCAAAAAAATATGCCGAGCGAAACAATGTAAGTTTAAGCAGGCTTGTTGAATTTCTTTTAGATAAGGTAACTTCTTCCGGCTATACATCTTTTGAAGAGTTTCCCGTTTCAGACTGGGTGAGGCAGGTGGCCGAAGGCGAAGCTGTTTATCAAACAAAAGCACGTTCGCGCAAGTCATTAAAAAAAGAATATTTCGCTTCCAAAAAATGAAGATTTTTGTTGATGCAAATATCCTGGTTTCGGTATTAAATAAAGAATACCCGCTCTTTACCCACAGTGCCCGCATACTGAGCCTTTCAGGCAATAAAAATTTTGAAATTTATACTTCGCCTATATGTCTTGCCATTGCATTTTATTTTGCAGAAAAGAAACACAAAGCAAAGGCAGCAAGAGAAAAAATTGCTTTATTGTGCCAACATATTTTTATTATCCCCGCCACCGGAAGTGTAGTTGAAAAAACAATCAGCAATAAAAAAATTAATGATTTTGAAGACGGGCTTGAATATTATTCAGCCATGGAAAGTAACTGCAGTTATATTATAACAGAAGATAAAAATGATTTTTATTTTTCTGAAATACCGGTAATGAATTCAAAAACTTTTTTTGAGAAAATTGTTGCGAAAAAATAGCATTACCAGTTCCCCATATGCTCTTTTACAATCCTTTCAGGATCTTCAGGTTTATGGGTTTCCCAGTCCGGGTCATATGTTACAAACCAGCTAAGCCACAGGCTTCGTGAGAAACGCATTAGCGGAGGTTGAAGAATAACCAGTACAACTGCATTGCAGACCAGCCACCAGATAACACGGTTATCACTGGCCGATATGCCAATAAATACCCACCAGGCAATAAAAGTTACAATAGAAAAAAGAACAGTGATTCCATAACTCACATAACCTGTTCCATAATAAAACCCAACTTCGAGATCGGTTGCCTGGCCACACAAAGGACAATGATCATGCATTTTCATGTATTCACTGCCTTTTAAGGCATAGGCGTTTTTTGACTTGAAAATATCTCCGCGCCTGCAGCGGGGGCAACGATTGGTAAGAACGCTTAACAGGTAAGATGGTTTGTCTTTTGCCATCCTTAAAAATTTGCGCGAAGTTAATTTTTTTATGGGTTAAAAGCCGTTAAAACTTTTTCCATCTGCATGCTGCGGCTGCCTTTTATTAAAAAACAGGCATTATGAAAATGTTGTTGCTGTATATAAACCGAAGCTTCATCTGCATTATTAAAATAAACAAATGGCTGATGTGTTGTTTTAAAATTTCCGCCAACCAGAATAACGTTTTCAAAATGGTTTTGCTTAATAAGGCGCACCAGAAGCTCATGCTCATGCACACTTTCTTCACCGAGCTCCATCATGCCGCCTAATATTAAAACTTTATGATCAGCATGAATATTTTTAAAATTTTCAATAGCAGCCTTCATGCTCGAAGGATTAGCATTATAAGCATCAAGGATTATTTTGTTTGAACCAATTTCCATCAATTGCGAACGACTGTTGGAAGGCACATAGCTTTCAATTGCTGATTGTATTTTTTCTTCCGGCACATTAAGGTATTTGCCAAGCGTAACAGCGCATAGAATATTGGGCAGGTTATAACTGCCAACCAGGTTTGTTTGTATGGTTTTGAATGATATGCCTTTGCTAAACGCAACTTTCAAAAATGGTTCGGAGGCCTGCACATGGCCGCAAATAAAACCGCTTTGTGTTCCATACCAGATAACTTTTTCTATGCCCTTGCTCATTTCATGCAGGTAATCATAATCGTCAAAAGCAAACACAACGCCATCATGTGCACGAATAAAATCATACAACTCGCCTTTCCCTTTTTTAACGCCTTCTATTCCGCCAAAACCTTCGAGGTGCGCTTTGCCCACATTGGAGATTATGCCATGCGTTGGCTGCGCAATGTTGCAATAGCTTTCAATTTCTTTTTGATGATTGGCGCCCATTTCAATCACAGCCATTTGCGCATCGGGCTTAATCTTTAAAATCGTAAGCGGCACGCCAATGTGGTTGTTAAGATTACCTTCCGTGGTGTAAGTTTTATAATAAGCCGAAAGCACTGCGTGGATCAATTCTTTTGTTGTGGTTTTACCATTGCTCCCTGTAATTGCAATAAAAGGAATATTGAATTGTTCGCGGTGAAACCTGGCAAGTTGCTGCAGTGTTTCAAGCACGTTAGCAACTTTAATTAAACGCTCATCTGTTGCCTCAACATCTTCATCAATCACGGCATAAGCAGCACCCAATTCAAGTGCTTGCAGGGCAAAAACATTACCATTGAAATTATCGCCTTTCAACGAAAAAAAAATATCGCCTTCTTTTAGTTTTCGCGTATCCGTTTGAACAGATGGAAAATGCTGGTAAATGGTATATAGCTCAGGAATGGTCAATGTAAAACGTTTGCTGCAAGATAGCACAGCAGGTAATAATTGCCAATGTAAATACCGGTTGAAAATTATAACCTATTAATACAGTGAAGTATTGTTTTTATCCTTCCATTCATTAAATACTTTCATCGCTTCTTCTTTATTCAATGCTATCATTGGAATTTTCCGGTTAGCGAAATCGTTGTTCATTTCATGATAAATAAATGAATCGTCAAACCCAATGCCGGCTGCGTCGTAACGGTCGCCGGCATAGTATATAATTTTTATCCGTGCCCAGTAAATAGCGCCCAGGCACATGGGACAGGGCTCACAGGATGCATATATTTCACAATCCGTGAGATGAAAATGATCCAGTTTTTTGCAGGCATCCCTTATGGCCACTATTTCTGCATGTGCCGTGGGATCGTTATCTGCAATAACGCGGTTATTGCCCCTGCCCACAATTACGTCGCCTTTTACAATAACACAGCCAAAAGGCCCGCCTTCACCGTTTTCAATTCCTTTTGCCGCCATATCAATAGCCGCTTTCATGAATTTTTCTTCCCTGGTCATATTCTTCGTTTAATAAAGTAAGTAACAAAGAAACTTCTTTCTTAGCTTAAAACTTGCAACTCAATATTAACTTCGCCCCATGCAATTCGCAGATGTAATTGGCCAGCAGCACACAAAAAAACATTTGCTGGAAATGGTTGAGCAAAACCGCCTGAGCCATGCCTTGCTTTTTCTTGGTAAAGAAGGCAGTGGCACCCTGTCTTTGGCGCTGGCTTTTGCTGAATATATAAGTTTGTTGCCGCCGGTAAAGGAAAGCGCCGGGCCTTCTTTGTTTGGCGAACCCATGGAAGAAATGAAACCGGTTTTTCCAAAAACACCGGAAGAAGCCGACGCTTTCATGCAAAAACAAGCCGGCTTTTCTAAAGCCAATAATTATATTCATCCCGATATTCATTTTTCTTACCCGGTAATTCCTAAAAAATCAGGAGATAAACCCATCAGCACCGATTATGCGGAAGAATGGCGGGAGTTTATACAACAGTTGCCTTATGGCAATGTGTATGACTGGCTGCAGTTTATCGGGGCAGAAAATAAACAGGGAAATATTACGGCGGAAGAATGTAATGATATTATTCGCAAGCTAAACCTGAAAAGCTTTGAAAGCGAGCATAAAGTATTGGTAATGTGGATGCCTGAATACCTTGGCAAAGAAGGCAACAAGCTTTTAAAACTGATTGAAGAACCACCCGCCAATACCCTTTTCATATTGGTTGCCGAAAATGAGGACCTCATTTTGCCAACGATTTTAAGCCGCTGCCAGCTTGTAAAAATAAATGCGCCCGATACCAACGATATCGCAGAAGCTTTGATAAAACGCGGCAATATTGATTCTGCTGCGGCATATCAAACCGCGGCTATTTCGCAGGGAAATTACCGTGAAGCCTTACAGTTACTGCAAAACGCATCGGAAGACTGGCAGAGTTTGCTGCGCGAATGGCTGAATGCTATTTTAAAAAATGGCCCGGCAGCACAGGTAAAATGGATTGACGAAGTTAATAAGCTCGGACGCGAAAAACAGAAACAGTTTTTACTCTATTTTATTCACCTGTTGCATCAGAGCATCCGCATACGTTTTGCCGGCAATAACGCCATTTCCATTGCCGAAACTGAAAGGGATTTTGCAGAGCGCCTTAACAAATTTGCACAGCTAAACCATCAGCAGGCTATCATAGAAGAGCTGAACAAAGCTGTATATTACATTGAGCGCAATGCCAATGCGAAAATGCTTTTTCACGCGCTAACCATTAAATTATATCATGTTATACGAAACAATGCCTTAATTTTAACGCCTTAGGATTGCAAATATTTTTAATATTTGCAATATGTGAAGATGGGTTTTTGTGGAGCCGGCCAATGAACAATGGTCGTCACGGTTGCGTCGCACACTGCGGCTGAGGTATATATTCCGGCTGCAGTTTCAAATGCAAAAAGAGTTTACAAATACAAACGTTATAAATTAATGAAACGTTTTTTAAATATAAACACTGCAGTTCAACAGCATTTATGCAGTTGAAGTGATGCGACGCAACCGTGCCCAATACCTGTTCCGCTGCCGGTAACCCAAAAAATCGTCATTAAAATTATTATTTTACTTGTTTAACTGAACCTATACATGGGATGTGGCAATTGTGGCACGGGTAAACCTAACGGATGTCAGAGCAATGGCAGTTGCAATACCGGCAGTTGTAACCGTATGAATGTGCATGACTGGCTTTGGAACCTGCCAATGAGCGATGCAGATAGCGCCTGCAAAGTTGTGGAAGTGAGTTTTAACCAGGGCAGCCGGAAAGATTATTACCGTAACGCCAGTCTTCAATATTTTGAAAAAGGCGATATGGTTACCGTAGAAGGTGTGAACGGTTTTGATGTGGGCGAAGTGAGCCTTACCGGCGAACTGGTGCGGTTGCAGTTAAAAAAGAAGAACATCAGCGAGTTTGGGGTTGACATGAAAAAGGTGCTGCGCCTGAGCAACGAACGCGACCTGGAACTGTTTGAAAAAAATAAGGCCCGGGAAAAAGAAGCGCTGATGAAAAGCCGCATTATTGCCAAAAACCTGAACCTGGATATGAAACTGATTGAGGTGGAAATTCAGGCTGACGGCAAAAAAGGGACTTTTTTTTATACGGCAGACGACCGCGTTGATTTTCGTGAACTTATAAAACAATATGCCGGCGAGTTTAAGCTGAAGATTGAAATGCGGCAGGTGGGCATTCGCCAGGGCGCAGCCAAAGTGGGTGGTATTGGCAGTTGCGGGCGTGAATTATGCTGCTCTACCTGGCTCACCGATTTTAAAAGCGTTACCACTACCGCAGCGCGTTATCAAAATCTTTCTATTAATCAAACCAAATTAAGCGGCCAGTGCGGCAGGCTTAAATGCTGTTTAAATTACGAACTTGATACTTACCTGGATGCCTTGCAATATTTTCCGGATAATGCCGATGTGCTGGAAACGGCAAAAGGAACAGCCATTCTAATCAAGAAGGATATTTTCAAAAACCTGATGTGGTACATTTTGCAGGGTGGGGCAAAACATTATCCTTTAACCATCCGCCGTGTAAAAGAGATAAAACAACTCAATGCAAAAGGCGTAAAAGTGGATGACCTTCAACCGGTTGAATTAGTGCCGGCTAAAGAAATAGAGCATGGCTTTGTGGATGTGGTAGGGCATTTAACTATTGGCAACCTGGAAAAAACCTCGCAGCGTAATAAGGAAAAGCAAAGACAGCAGCGCAGGGAAGGACAGCCCAAACAACCGCAAAAGGAGCATAGACAGGGGCCTCCGCCGCAAAGGAATATGCCGCCACAGCAAAAAAAGCAATACCAGAAACCAAATAAGCCACGGCCGCCGCAGCAAGAGAAGAACCGGGACCAGACTAACAGGAACAGACCACAGAACGGAAATGATAAAAGAGAAGGCTAATAATGTCTTTACATTTTAGCTAAGATAAAAATGCTTCTTTACTCCTTTTTCGCTCTTAACAAATTATCCTGCAGTAAATCATTTTTCCTGTAATCTCTCAATTCCTTACGCAAGCCTTTTCTTTCACTGCGGTTAAATTGATAAAAATGTTTCAGCTTTGGCTTGCCGGCATCCACCCAGGCAGAATACCAGAAATCAGCCACAAGATTAGCTGAATAATTCAATTGATCATTTACGGTGGTGGTTAAAGCTGCAGCGTATTGTTTAGCGAAAGCATCCGTATAAACTTTTGTTTTACGGCCATAATACATACGTTCCTCATATTTGGAACTGTCAGGAAAACTTTTAGCCACTTCCCTTTCTTTTTCAAACATTTCGGGCAATAAGGCATGCGCCCTTCTCACGGCCGTCCAGATGGTTTCACCTTTGTTTTTTATATAAGCCGCTTTATGTTTTGAATGTAAATTATACCGGCTTAATTCAAGCTCGGGAATAGTGGATTCCCATAAAGCATGCAACCCCTTCTGGCCAGTAAGCTGGCCATCATAATTATTGGTAGTATGCAGCGGCACACAGGCATCTTCAATATAATGTGCCAGGTCAGCCGCATAAAAAACAATGCTGTCTGCATTGTTTCTTTTTAAAGCATTCACCAGCGAATCATATTCAATCAAAACCTGGTAAGGTACAAAGCCATATTTTTTTAACGTATCCCAGGTATATTTTTCAACGGCAGGCTGCACATCCCGCGGCATATACAACACGGCACCGTTGCCATAATTCTCAATATCTATAAAATGTTTTGGGCCTTCGTTCCTGTCAATATAACGGCGTTTATCCGGCCTGATTGATGTAATAGCTACTGTGTCTATATTGGAAAAGAAAAAACGGCGCACACATTTCGGCATTTTATATACGGCAAGTTGCGTAGCAGTTTGATGTGCATAAAAACCCCATGAACAAAGGGAAACGATAACGATTACACAGCAAATAAATATGAAGAAACGATTGAAATAAATTTTCATGATGCAAATGTAATTTGTAAGCGCTTCTGAATTTGGCCTTCATAAAATGTAAACAAAAGTTTACTTTATTCGTTTTATAAAATCCGCAAGGCCTTAGTTTTATTGGGATTTATACATTTCTTTTAATAAACAGTTGTTGACTAAAGGTATATTTTTGCCGGTCATGAGTGAAGCAGCGCAAAAATATGAAGCGGTTATAGGGCTTGAAGTGCACGCAAGGTTATCTACCAAAAGCAAATTGTTTTGCAGCGATGCCAACAGCTATGGCGCTGCTCCCAACGAAAATGTTGGTGTAATTACATTGGCGCATCCGGGCATTTTACCTAAAACAAATAAAAGAGCCATTGAATATGCGGTTATGATGGGCATTGCCTGTAACTGCAGTATCAATCAGAAAAATTATTTCGCCCGTAAGCATTATTTCTATCCCGATTTGCCAAAAGGTTTTCAAACTTCACAACATACCGTTCCTATTTGCGGGCCGGGCTTTGTAACCATAAAAACTTCAACTGGTGAGCGCAATGTAAAGCTGCATCATATTCACCTGGAAGAAGATGCCGGTAAGAGCATTCATGATATGGACGAAGATTACAGTTACATAGACTTAAACCGCGCCGGCACGCCGTTAATTGAAATTGTTACCGAGCCTGATATGCATTCTGCTGAAGAAGCAGGATTATTCGTAACTGAATTAAGAAAACTGGTGCGATGGATAAATGTTTGTGATGGCAATATGGAAGAAGGCAGCATGCGTTGTGATGCGAATGTTTCCATTCGTTTAAAAGGAGAAACAAAGCTGGGCACCAAGGCTGAAGTAAAAAACCTTAACTCCATACGCAACGTAAGAAAAGCAATTGAATTTGAAATTGACCGTATGATTGGTATGCTTGAAAAGGGTGAAAAAATTTACCAGCAAACAAGAAGTTTTGATGCATCGAACGATACCACGTTTGCCATCCGCGAAAAAGAGGAAGCCAATGATTACCGCTATTTTCCCGAGCCAGATTTGCCGCCAATAAGTTTAAGCAATGAATATCTCATCAACATAAAAAATAATTTGCCGGCATTGCCGCAGGTATTGTATAAAAAGTATCAAATTGAATTTGGTTTAAACGAATACGATGCTGCACAGCTTACGCTGGAAAAAGAAATTGCAGATTATTTTGAATCGGTTATTCGGCATACAACTAATTATAAAGCTGCGGCCAACTGGATAAACGGCCCCATTAAACAATTGATAAACGAAGAAGGCATTTCGTTGAATTCCATTGCGGCAAAGAGGCTTGCAGAGATGATTGAAACTGTTGATAAAGGAGAAGTGAGTTTTTCAAATGCAGCATCAAAATTATTGCCTGCTATCATAAATAACAATGCTGAAAGTATTGCAGCGCTTGCATCTCAGCTTAATATCATTCAAACGGGCGATGCAGGCCAACTACAGGAATGGGTGAATACAGTTATCAGTAAAATGCCTGAAAAAGTAGCCGAATATAAAAAAGGTAAAAGGGGTTTGATTGGCTTGTTTGTAGGTGAAGTAAAAAAACTGAGCAAAGGCAGGGCGGATCTGAAATCTGTAACGCAGTTGTTGGAAGATGCATTGAAATCTTAAAGCAGGCATTGAAAGATTGCACATATTTATTTTAAATTTTTGACTTTAATTAAACATAAATGAAATATCTAACCTGGTTTGCAGTTGCGCTGGTAGCGTTTGCAGGATGCAAAAACGATGGCGGTGAAAGCTTTACTGTAAGTGGTAAAATTACAAACCCTCAATCAGACAGTGTTTATCTGGAAGAACTTTCTTACAACACGCCTGAAACAAAAAAACTTGATTCGGCTAAAGTTGATAAAGATGGCAACTATACTTTAAAAGGAAGTTCTTCTCAACAGAATTTATTTATGCTTGGGTTTAAAAATAATCCAACGGTTATTTTGGTAAATGATGCAAAGGATATCAAAATAAATTTTGACCCTAATGGTTTTCACTTTCCTGAGGTAACCGGTTCTGAAGCCACAAAAGAGTTATACACTTTTATAAAAGATTATTTCCAAAAAGATTCCGCACTGGCTGTTACTTACCAGCAATTAAATGCGCTCACAGAAGAAACTGCAAAAGATTCAAATCATGTGCGAAACCTTCAGCAGGATTACACCAATCGCATAACTGCACTTGGCAACCTGTTATCTTCTACCATTAATAATTCTAAAAATCCTGCTGTTGTTTGTTTTGTTTTAGACAGGGCCAGGGGCGCTATGGCACCGGAAGCATTGGCGGGGCTGGCAGAAAGTGCGGCCAAACGCTTTCCGCAACATGCAGGCCTGGAAAATTTTAAAAAGGATCTTGCCAAGCAGGCTAATCCAAATGCTGATTACCCATTGCTAAACCAGCAGGCACCGGATTTAACCATGGCTACGCCGGATGGCAAAAAGATCAGCATCAGTAATTTTAAAGGCAAATATGTGTTGGTTGATTTTTGGGCAAGCTGGTGTGCGCCATGCCGCCAGGAAAACCCGAATGTGGTGGAAGCATACAATAAGTTTAAGAATAAAAACTTCGATATTCTTGGCGTTTCGCTGGATGATGATAAAGCCGCCTGGATAAAAGCCATCCAGGATGACCATCTTGCCTGGACGCATATAAGCGACCTGCAATCTCCAAGCGCAGCAGCTTCATTGTATCATTTTGATGGTATTCCTTTCAATGTTTTAATTGATCCGCAGGGGAAGATCATTGCATCAGGCCTGCGTGGCCCTGCTCTTGAGCAAAAGCTTAATGAAGTTTTGCAGTAACCACAGTAACCGGTTTATAATTTTCTTTTAGCTGCAGATGCACAGAAAAAAATTTTGTGCATCTGCAGCAATTATTTTTGATAAAATAAATTTTACATGTTTACTTTGTTTCTCAAAGTGCTTTTATGAATGAGTCTGAAAAGCTTTCAAGCGATCTGCGTGATATAAAACAAATGATGGAACGCAGCAGCCGTTTTATAAGTTTAAGCGGCCTGAGCGGCATCTCCGCAGGGGTATGTGCTTTAATTGGCGCAACAGTTTCCGCAGATATAATTGAAAGGAATAAACGTGCCGTGCATAATTTAAAGGCTTCATTGGCTGATGCCGATTCTATTCTCTATGGCGATTTCTTGCACAGCCGTTTGTTCCAGGTTGCTATGCTAACATTTCTTGCTGCATTGCTTACTGCTTTTATATTTACGTATCAACGCAGTAAAAAAACAAACACGCCTATTTGGGGCACTACGGCAAAGCGTCTTATTATTAATGTAACAGTGCCCGTTATCACCGGCGGCATATTTTTGCTGGCATTAATTAATAATGGTGTATTCGGTTTTATTGCGCCCGGCTGTTTAATATTTTACGGACTCGGTATGTTAAATGCCAGCAAATACACGCTTCCCGAAACGAGATATCTTGCATACGGCGAAATTTTACTAGGCCTTATAAATTTAGGTTTCATGGGATATGGTTTATATTTCTGGGCGGCAGGTTTTGGGTTACTCCATATCATATATGGTACGTTTATGTGGTGGAAATATGAACGCAACTGAAGAAATAAAGCATGAAGAATCCAATAGAAAACTTAAATAAAACTTTTGACAGCCGCATACGGTTAGGCATAATGAGTGCGCTTATGGTAAATGCATCTATCAACTTTAATGATTTGAAACAGTTGATAAATGTTACGGATGGAAATCTTGCCAGCCACATAAAAGCGCTTGAAGAAAGCGGCTATATAAAAGTGCAGAAAGGATTTATCGGCCGTAAAACCAATACACTTTACTCAGCCACCAAATCGGGTGAAAAAGCTTTTCGTGCGCATTTGGATGCACTGGAGAAAATGATTAAGAATATAGAATAAAAATTTTTTAATTATTTACTTTGAATTTCAAAGTGCTTTTAAAATGAAAAAATTCTCTGCATCTTCAATAGCATTTAAATTATGGATGCATTCTGCATTAATCTTATCTGCCGGTATATTTGTTTGTTCTCTTTTTGCAGAACCATCTTTAACCATTATAGTATTATTTGTTTCATTATTGGCAACAATTGTAGGCGGCGTTCCCGCCTACTTTGCATTACAGGCATTTTTACCGTTCATAAATAAGATACGTTTCTTTTCCACCCGTTGGCTATTGTTCCTTATAATGCTGTTGTTTACAATTGCTGTGGCTTATGCAGTTACCGGCGCTTTTATTACCGATAATCCTTTTGCGGAATATGGCTTCTTTCAATCATTTTTTGCAGCAGCCGGGTTTTATTTTGCCGGCTTGTTTGCTGCAATTCTCATCGCTTTTTTTATCAATCTAAAATGTATAAAAAACTATTTCTCACCAAACAAAAACACACATACCATGTACGAAAATTCAATGCAGGCTGCTGCACAGCCAGGCGCAAATTCATTCGCCAATAAAATATGGATAAAAGCAATTACAACAGCAGGCCTTATCTTGCTAATGCTGATACCAACCGTATTTGTTTCCAATCTTGTTGAAGAAAGGCAGGCGCGGCAGGAAGAAGTAAAAAACGAAGTAAGCGGCAAGTGGGCAGGGCAGCAGAATATCACCTTTCCTTACCTGCATATTCCTTACAATGTTACAACACAAGAAAACGGCAAAACTGTTGTAGAGGAAAGGTCTTTCTTAATTCTTCCTGAAAACCTGAATGTAAATGGATCAGTTACAGCAGAACAGCGAAAACGCTCTATTTACAGCGTACTTTTATACAACAGCGCATTACAGGCAAAAGGCAATTTTAAAATAGGAGTGCCTGAAGGTGTGGATGCATCAACCATTAACTGGACCAATTCAAAAATATGTTTTGGCATTTCAGATTTTAAAGGCATTCAGCAAAAGGTTATTGTGAATGTTAACAATGAATCTTATGATCTTTCCGCCGGATTGCCAACAAATGAAATTGATACAACGGGTTTATCATCGCCCATACATTTGTCAGCAGATAATTTAGGCAAAGAAGTAAGTTTTGAATTCCCATTAAAAATAAAAGGCAGCGGCCAGTTACATTTTGTGCCGCTGGCAGGCAACAGCGAATTCAGTATTACATCAAACTGGAACAGCCCTTCATTCGATGGTAATACTTTACCGGCAGAACGAACACTCGATAATAAAGGTTTTGAAGCAAGCTGGAGTTTTAATAAAGCCAATCTTCCGTTTAATACAATTGCAAAAGATTTCAATTTTAAAAAGAACGATTATGCGTTCGGCGTAAGCCTTTTGCAGCCTACCGATCAATATGCAAAAACCATGCGTTGCGTAAAATATGCATTACTGTTTATCGGCTTAACATTCTCCTTATTTTTTATTGTTGAGATTATGCAAAAGAAACCCTTTCACCCGGTGCAATATGTATTGGTAGGCCTGGCGCTCATTGTTTTTTATACATTATTGTTATCCATAAGCGAGTTCTTGCAATTTGATTTTGCTTATCTGCAGGCATCAATTGCAACAGTTTTATTAATAACGCTGTATGCAAAGGGCCATTTCAAAAACTGGAAAGTGGCAAGTGTTTTTGCAGGTGCTATTGGCTCCATTTACGGGTTCATATTTGTGCTGATAAGGCTTGAAGATACGGCGCTGCTTGTAGGAAGCATTGGCCTCTTCTGTATTCTTGCCTTAGCCATGTATGCGAGCCGTAAAATTAACTGGTATGGTGCTAGCGTACCGGCAAATGCAACCATATAAAAATTAAGTGATATAAAAAGGTTTTGTTAATAAACTTTGAAATACAAAGTACTTTTTAAACTCTTATTACTTTTGATATTCGAAACACAAAACAAACAGTTATGTTACCAATTAAAGTAGCGCTTCGCTCCATGCTTTCCCTGCCGGTTTTAAGAGAAGCCGATCTTGCGTTCACGATTACGCTGGGCATCATCGCCTATATTGGAATTATATGGATAGTGCTGAAAACTTTCCAATACAACAAAACAAGACATTAAGGAATAAAAGAATAATGATGGATAATTCCCAAACTGTTGTTTACAGGCAGGCTTTGAATAAAACCTTCGCAGCAGCCTTTAGCGGTATTGGTTACTTTTTTAAAACAGAACGCAATGGCAAAATACAGGCCGCAGCAGCATTAATGGCTATAGTAGCAGCCTTTTGGCTGCATATTTCTGCTGTTGAGTGGATACTGATCTTGTTTTGTATTGCTGCGGTAATTACGCTGGAAATGGTAAACACCGCACTGGAACATTTATGCAATCACGTTCATGAAGATTATCATCCTTCCATTAAAATCATTAAAGATGTTGCTGCCGGCGCCGTGCTGTTTGCATCCATCCTAAGTATAATTACGGGGCTGATCATTTTCGTTCCTAAAATATTGCCGCTTTTAAAGAGCTAATTGAAAAAATTTATATGAAACTGAAAAAATTAAGCGACACAAAGAAGCTTGTTCTTATTTCACTGGGTTTTACCTTATCGCTGCTCTTTGCCCGTGCATTTTATACAGGTGAGCTTGCTTATTTCTTTTATCCCTGGAATTTGTTTCTTGCAACAGTTCCGCTTTTCTTCAGCAGCTTATTAAAAAGACAGGCAACAATCAATTATAAAAGCATTTTCTATTTTATTCTATGGCTTTTGTTTTTGCCTAACGCCCCGTACCTCGTAACAGATATTTTTCATTTTGAACACAGGTCGCCTGTACCAATATGGTTCGACCTGATGCTGGTGGTTTCCGGTGCCTGGAATGGTATTTTACTTTGTATGCTTTCATTATTCAGTGTTGAAAAATTTATAAGAAAAGTGTGTAATAAAAAATATGTGAACGGCATTATGCTTTCCATACTGGTGGCATGTGGTTATGGCATTTATATCGGGCGTTTTCTGCGTTTCAATAGCTGGGATGTTGTAACAGATCCTACAGCGCTTTTAAAAGCTTCAACACATCACCTTCATCATCCTGTGCAAAGCATTAATGTTTGGCTGTTTACTTTTTTGTTCGCATCATTTCTCAGCATAGTTTATTTCACCATAAAAAAACTGCCGCAGGCGTTACCACCGCGGCAGTTTTAAAAATTATTTATCTGTTCTAAAAATCAAATCCCAAAGAGAAGTAAAACATAGGGCTTCCCCTGAAGATGCCACGCATTTCCCAGGCTACATCAGCCCTTAAGAAATAACCCAGCAAAGTGCTTCTCGCACCAAAACCATAACCACCTGCAAACGGCCCGATGCCGCCGGCACGTACCCTTACAGAAAGAGGATTGGGACCGCCAAAATCGCCGCTTGGGCCAGGGTAAATTACAGTGGGACGCTTTATATTGCTGAGCGGGCCGCTCCAGGCTGTGCCCAGGTCAATGAATTGTACCAACTGAAAGTTTCTTATAAACGCATTGTTGATGGGGCTGTTAAAAAATGTTGAGAAAACGGGCAGCCTCAGTTCACTGTTCAATACAAGGTTATTACTGCCGTTGGCAACATTTTGCTCAAATCCCCTGAGATTTAAAGCCAATGTTTGAAATGCATACCGCACCGTTGGGTCTGCTGTATTCCTTTCATTGAATTTTGGAAAAACCCATCCATCGGTGCCGCCGAGATAATAAATAAGTTTTGACTGGCCTAAAGAAAAATCGCCGGCACCCCTAACGGCCCATATAAAGTTCCTGTAAATCTTTAGATAATTGCGTGCATCAAAGCCAACGTTCATGAGTGTTTTCATAGTCTCTGAACTCTTGTTGGCAGGCAAAAAGAATTCAGTATAAATTTTCCAGCGCAGGCCATTCCATATGTTTTCCGTTGGATTAATGGAATTATCATACACATATTCCAGTCTTGCCAGCCCTGTATTGGAAACAGAATCCTTCTCTTTCAAGGCTGCCGGGTTAGGATAACTGCCAAGGTATAACGGACGCAAAACACCAATGTCTTTTCGCAGGCCAACCGTCATGGTTATGCGTTTTGTTTCATCAAATGGATAGGAAACATTTGCCTGATAAATATTGGTTATTACCATGTTATCTATAAAGTTCCTGTCATTTCCCATTGAGTCAGTTCCCCTGAAAAAACCATTATAATTGGTTATGTTGCTTCTGTAATATGTCAAGCCCCAGTCAATCCGCTTCCTGTAATTCTGGTAAGAAACAAATACATCCTTGTCCGTTAAGGAAGTGCCCAGCCTGAAGCCGCCTATGAGCTTCACATCTTCCATGATATCGCTTACACCCACGCGGAAAGTGAAACTTACCGCATCACTGTTGTTTAAATAAATAGGACCGGTTTGATCGTAACCGCCAAAAGGCTGGTACCGGTTAATTAATATATTATTGGTAACGCCCGCCAATACATAGTCTGCTTCAAATTTTTTCTTGTAGTCAAATAACCTGGATCTGCTTAAGTAATTTATGCGCGGTGACAGGGACGGCGATGATTGATCGTTGGCAGGCTGCTCAATTCCTGAATTTGCAGAAGAATCCTTTTTCTCGTCTTCAAATTCATTCTGGAACTGGCTTTTATTTTCAGGCTGCGTTTCTTCTTCCACCTGCACGTTAGCGCCGCTTGCCAGCTTTTCGGCCGTTATCATCCTGCGCACATAATCGGTGGGCCTTGCGTTTATATTGCGTTTGCGCAGCGTCATAGAATCAACACGCAGCTTATATAAAAATTTATATTCGCCTTCCTGCCGCACTTCGCTCACCTGGTCGTTATTACCGGCTACCCTTGTTTCCTGCAAACTGCTTTGATAATTGGTTATAGGAAAAGTATAAGTGCTGTCCTGGTAAATTTTAAAATAGCTTATGCTATCCGGTTCGGCTTTTTGCCAGGCAAGTAATGTTGAATCCATTTCTTTGGGGGCGGGATTGCGCAATACTTCATCTCCTATATAATATAAAGTATCGAGCCCGCCGGTTTGTGTTGTAAAAAATCCGGCCCAGCGGTTATTGATGCCGTTTTCATTGCTCACAAAAGTAAAATGGTTTTGATTGTATTGCATGGGATAACGTGCATCGCCATATTTCATGCTGGTGAGCTGGGTTATTTGCCTGAACTCACTGTTGTTATTTATATCGGCAAGAAAAATATTGAAATGATTACGGCTTGGCAATACAGTATCTGCGTTGGAAGCATTTACGCCTGGCCTGTTAGAAGCGAAAATCACACCCAGCCTTCCCGGGAAGGAAACAAAAGTGGGATCAAGATCATCATACACATCATTTGTTATTTGCTTAATGGCGCCATTATCAATCCTGTATGTGTAAATATCGCTGTGGCCATTATTTACAGCGCTTAACAAAAGCGTGTTGGCATTAAAAATAAAACCGGCATCGAGCACCTGGTCAAAACCTTCAATTTCCTGCTGAAAACGTTTAATGTTGGCAATTACATCATACACAAACATGTAGGTTTTACCTTCTTTGGTATAGATGCATAAAAGACGGGAACCTTTTCCATCCCATGCAAGAATTGGCATGTTTGGGTTCATATCGCCAACAATGGTGCGCACCCCATAATCTAGTAATGTTTTTTCTTCATAAAAATTATCAAAGTATTTAACCCTGTATTTGCCTTTTGTAAACTGCACTACAGCATAAGAATTGTTTTTAGGGTTGGGATTAGCCGCAAAATGATAATAATCGCTTTTATATAAATCTTCTACTACCGCCAGCTTGCCACGGGGAGCGTTACGGCGTTGCTTAATGTCGTTAACATAGCGCTGCTGTTCTTCTTCCATAAAATCGGCAAGCACATATTTAAACTTCTTTTTGGCAATGCGCATTGAGGCGGTGTTTAAACTTTTATACAGCCTTGCGAGGTATAAAAAATAGGTTACATTTTCTGGCTTATATTTCCTGGCTATGTAGTACCAGAAGGCGTGGCCTGCGAGTATTGGCTTGTCAAAAGCAAACTGGTAAAAATTATTATAATCGCCGCTTAGAATAACATTTTTTAATTCATCATCTCTTTCAATATTCCAGTGTTCGGCCACATAATCCACGTACCCATCAGTAAGCCATTTAGGCAAATCGAGCAATGCCTGGTTACTGGCAAATTCACCCACAGAGGCGCCAAATAAAATATTGTCGGTAAGCACCTTGGCAATGCCCTGTCTTACTTTAAGGCGAAATGTATTATGGTTTCCGTCAAAATAGAGAGGGATTTTATTATTTACAAGTGTGGTTAAACCGCCGGCATTCTGCCAATCAATGCCAAGGCCGATATTGCTGGTTTTATAGTCCTCATAATTATTATAAATTACAATGGTTGCACGGCGCTGTAAAGAATAATCAACTTCATTTTCAACAGAATCCAATTCTTCTTCTGCAAGCTGCACCACAAATTTGGCTAGCTCCAGGCCGCCTTCATTATAGTAAACATTAAAATTGGGGCTTTGATAGAATTTCCAGGAAAATTTTTTGTATTGAACCCTGTTTTTTCCAAACTCAACCGTATTAACCTGTGCTGAAAGAAAAATTGGCAAAAGCAGCAGCGATACACTTAACGCGAATCCGTTTCTTAAACCTTTATTTTGCATATCTATCTTTGAAATCTTAAAATTAGCATAATTACTTGTAAAGCATTTGCAAACAACATGATAAAAGTAGAGCATTTTACATTCAATCCGCTTGCTGAAAACACCTACGTTTTGAGCAACGAAAAAGATGAAGCACTTATTATTGATCCCGGCTGTTATTTTACAGAGGAAGAGAAGATGCTTCAAAATTATATAACAACAAAAAGATTAAAACCGTTGCTATTGCTGAATACACATTGTCACCTGGATCATGTTTTTGGCAATAACTGGGTGCACAAAACTTATGGACTTGAACTGCATCTCCATCAAGGAGAAGTGGTGGTGCTGGAAACGGCGCCGGCATCGGGCAATTTATATGGGCTTGGCTTTACAAATTACAAAGGACCGCTACATTTTTTAAAGGAGGGTGATGAAATTATTTTCGGCGATAATAAATTAAAAGTTTTGTTTACGCCGGGCCACTCGCCGGCCAGCGTTTGCTTCTACTGCAAAGCGCAGCATTTTATTATTGGCGGCGATGTTTTATTTCACGAAAGTATAGGCCGGTTCGATTTACCCGGCGGCAACGAAGAACTTCTCTACAAGAGCATACGGGAAACCCTATATGTGTTGCCTGATGAAACCATCGTTTACCCGGGCCACGGTGAGCCAACTACTATTGGCCACGAGAAAAAGTTTAATCCATTTGTACGGCCTTAGCGGGCTTTGCATGATGACGATGTTTACTTTCCAGGTATTTGGCATGAATGATTTCGCTCATAGGCTTTTCATAAACCTTGCTTTCAATCCATGATATTACATCGAGATAAGAGAATGCCCTCGTTTCAAAACGGTTTTTTTCCAGGTGTTTAACCCTTAATAAGAATATCTCCAACTGGGGTTTCATCTGCCTTGTTGAAATCTTTAAAGAGTTTCTTATAAACTTGAATATTTCTTCCTCAACCACAGAGAGATTTTTCATCTTGGCCATGAAGCGGTAAACAGACCTTGTAAGCGATTCGATAATTGTATCATTACCCAATTCATAATGTGCCATTAAATGCAGCAGCCGGGCGTAACATTGCAGGTCTATACGGAGGTTACTATGATCATTAATAACCCGCTGCAGATAATCGATGCAGGTATTATAATCACCGCTGCCAAAGTATAATACAGCAAATTTATAATTGAATATAAGTATCCGGTGCAGATCAACATACGCAGCATATTCCTGCAGGCCGGCTTCTATGCGTGGCACCAATTCCAGTCCTTTGGAGAAGGTACCCGTTATTAAATGCCAGTTTATTTCTGCAGCGCTTATATAGATGAAAGTGTGTACACGAAAATTATCATGCGTGCTGGAAGATGGGGTGGTAGCAAACCTTTCAAAACGCTTCAATATTTGCTGAAACATTTCATAGTGACGGAGATTAAACAAAGCATTCAGCAGCGTATGCATTCCTTTTATATAATGACCTGTTTCAACGGTGATCATTTCAGGCTCTTCATAAAAAAGATCAACCCATTTTTTGCTGTAACGGTAATACATTAAAAAGTCCTGCCGTATAAAAGCATACCAGCAATAACTTTGATAAAGATACAGGCGCTCATAAAAATCGGTAATACGCTCAATATCGGGTGGCAGCATTTGTTTGAAGAAAGACCGAACACCCTTTTCATCTTCAATATTTCTTGCATAACCATTTTGCACATACCAGCGATATAAAAGTAACGCAAGGTTCGACAGCTTAATAACGTTGTTAATATGCTCCCCTATGTCCAGTGCCTCGTTGGCAAGCAATTGCGTTTTTTCAAGCGTACTTCTTGTAATGTGCAGCGTCTCAATTTTCTTCTCAAGCGATATTACCTGTGCAAGGAAATTATATTTATGGTTTGCCTTTGCTATCTCTTTTGCCTTTTCAAGCATTTTAAAGCTCTGCAGCTTAAGCCCTTTATAATACAGCACCCGCGCATTATCAAGCAATTCGCTTAACTGGAGATCAATATTCACAGCCGTTTTCAGCAGCCTCAGGCTTGCCAGCAACTGTTTGTACAAATGCGCTTTTAAATTAGCCAGTTGGGGTTTGGTAACGGGCTTTAACCGCTTCATCAAAATCTTTTCATCATAATCTTCCATTTTATCAAGCGCATCAAAAAGATGTACGATTTTGAGGTTCTCATTAGAAGAACTCCGTTTTATATATAGTTTGAAATGCCTTTTTTCAGCCTTTTCCAGGCTTTTAATCAGTTGAAAAAGTGCATCTGTAAATCTGTTGGACATCATAACGAAAACTCTTTTAAAACCCTTTACCAATAAGGGTTACAGCTTTTTTTTAACACTGTTGGCGTAATCAAATTACGTCAAATTTGGTTTTATCCGGAATAACCGGTGAATTACTTTTACACCAGTTTAGTATTTCAGAGGCAGACAATCGTTAGAGAAGCAACCGGAAGAGGCCTGAATTCTAAATCAAAAAAGAAATTATTCGAACTTTTTCATATGGCAAGCAATCGTTAGAGGCCAGTCCGTTTCCACGGAAGGGCCATTTTTTTTAGACGGCGGCTAAGTTAGTATATAATTTCAATTTTTTATTCTTCCTGCACTTTTTCCCGCTATCTTTTTTCAAACCACAAATTTATAAGTAAAAGACACTATAAATTGTGTTGGGCATCATAGTACAACCAATCCTGTAATCCTTTGCCAGTAAGCGTTTTTGCATTTTTCTGCATCTTTTGCCGTAATCAAATTACACACATCTTTGTTTTTACAGGAGAAAGTCGCGGCTTAATTTTACACCAGTTTAGAAATTCAAAGGCAGGCAATCGTTAGAGAAGCAACCGGAAGAGGCCGAATTCTAAACTACAACAAACGAATTTTTGAACTTTTTCATATGGCAAGCAATCGTTAGAGGCCAGTCCGTTTCCACGGAAGGGCCATTTTTTTTGGCGGTAGCTAAATTAACAGCTAATCTCATTCCTCCAAATCTTTTTTAATATTTTTTTTCTTGGCCCGCAAAAACCTGGTTTTGAAACTCCCGGAAATACGTTGGGCATCATAATACAACAGATCCTGTAATCCTTTGCCAGTAAGGGTTTTTGCGTTTTTCTGCATCCTTTGCCGTAATCAAATCACACACATCTTTGTTTTTACAGGAAAACCCCGCGGCTTACTTTTACATCAGTTTAGAAATTCAAAGGCAGGCAATCGTTAGAGAAGCAACCGGAAGAGGCCCGAATTCTAAACTACAACAAACGAATTTTTGAACTTTTTCATATGGCAAGCAATCGTTAGAGGCCAGTCCGTTTCCACGGAAGGGCCATTTTTTTTGGCGGAGCTAAATTAACTGTTAATTTAAACTTTCCAACTTTATTCCGTTTTTTTTCTTGTCCATCTCAAATTCTTCTAAAACAGCATTGCCGAATTGGGGTAATTCACACTATCTTTCGCCTTCAACTATAACTATGTCAGCATTTGAAGTTATTGGCGGAAAAAGATTAAAAGGAAACATTACACCCCAGGGCGCAAAAAACGAAGCCCTTCAAATTATTTCTGCCGTTTTACTTACAGCAGATAAAGTAACGGTAAACAATGTTCCGGATATACTTGATGTAAACCGGCTAATTGAATTGCTGCAGTTGCTAAATGTAAAAGTGGAACGCCTTTCCAAGAATAGCTACGCTTTCCAGGCAGATGATGTAAATCCCGATTATTTTGGAACCAGCGATTTTAGGGATAAAAGCAGCAAAATGCGCGGTTCTGTTATGGTGGCAGGGCCCATGCTTGCCCGGTTTAAAAAAGCTTACATACCAAAGCCGGGCGGCGATAAAATTGGCCGGAGAAGGCTTGATACGCATATTATAGGGTTTGAAAAGCTGGGTGCAAAATTTGAGTATGATGAAAAGCTGAATGAATTCGTATTAAAAGCACCGGAGCTTAGGGGCACATATATGCTGCTGGATGAGCCCTCTGTAACAGGAACGGCCAATATTGTAATGGCTGCTGTTATGGCAAAAGGCACCACCACCATTTATCATGCAGCCTGTGAGCCATACCTGCAGCAGTTATGCAAAATGCTCAACAGCATGGGCGCAAGAATAAAAGGCATTGGCAGTAATTTGCTGGAAATTGAGGGCGTAGAAGAATTGCACGGAACTGAACATACCATGCTGCCGGATATGATAGAAGTGGGAAGCTTTATAGGACTGGCAGCCATGACGCAAAGTGAGATCACCATTAAAAATGCTGGTATCAAACACCTCGGTATCATACCTGATAAATTTCAGCAGCTCGGTATAAAAATGACTTTTCGCGGAGACGATATTCATATTCCCCAGCAGGATTTATATGAAGTACAACGTTATTTTGATGGCAGCACCGTTAGTTTTTCCGATCATCCCTGGCCAGGCCTTACACCTGATTTATTAAGCATTATACTCGTTACGGCCATCCATGCAAAAGGCAGTGTATTAATACACCAGAAAATGTTTGAAAGCCGGTTATTCTTTGTTGATAAGCTGATTGACATGGGCGCACAAATAATTCTCTGCGATCCGCACAGGGCGGTGGTTTTAGGTCTGGAAAGAAAGCAGCAATTACGTGGTGTGGTTATGTCAAGCCCCGATATCCGTGCAGGGGTTTCGCTGTTGTTTACGGCTTTAAGTGCACGCGGCAAAAGCATTATTCAAAATATTGAGCAAATACACCGTGGTTATCAGGATATTGAAGAACGCTTAAGAGGTCTTGGTGCCGATATTAAAACACTCCATTAGGTTATTTTTCCAGCGTCTTCCGGTCGGGCGCCAATTAGTGTTTCAGCCTTTACTCACCTGAAACCCAATCACATTGGCTGCTTTAACAAACAATAATTATATTAATCGCGCCCAAAAGCTTACCTTCGTTAGAATTGAGTCGTAAAAGCATACTTAAGACAATCGTATTTTTTACTTCGTTAAGAGTAAATCTTATCCTTCTCGCACTTTGTTTGTACTTACCTCAAGCATTATTAATTAAAAAATGTTTTTATGAACATCTATGTTTCTAATTTGAGTTTTCACACAAGTGAAGAAGACCTGAAAGATTTATTTTCAAAGTATGGCAGCGTTGCTTCTGCAAAAATTATTATGGACAGAATGACGAACCGCTCCCGTGGTTTTGCTTTTGTGGAGATGCCCTCTGAGGAAGAAGGCAATGAAGCGCTTAAAGGCCTGAACGGCAAAGAGGTGGAAGGACGTGCCCTTTCGGTTTCAGTAGCACGTGAAAGGGAAGAAAGAAGCGGTAGCAGAAACTCTTTTTCACGTTCCGGCAACAAACGTTCTTTTTAAAATTATTGCATGAATAATAAACAAATTGCATTTGCGGGCGTATGGAACAAGTACTTGCCCGCAATACGCATATTAGTTAAGAAAGCAGCAGCAGCAGAACAGGTTATTACTTTAAACCAGTCTGATATGGAGCGGGCTGTTGGCATTAAAAAGTCAGGGTACAGGTTTTCAATTGATTTTGTTAATGGCAGGCCTGACCTGCTGTACAGCAATAATGAAATTGCCCAGGCTTTAATAAGCGTATTAACCGAAGATGAAGTAATAAGAGAATATTTGTCAGGTAATAATTATACATTTTCATTTAATAATAAATATCAGCTTCAAATAAAAATAAACCTCACACAAAAAGAGGCAATGTCGCCGGATGCACAGGAAAGTGCTGCACGGTGAATCAGTTCACAGCATGCTGTTATTGGTAATTACACTATCAGCATAAAATAAATTAATCAGATTTTGGAATTTAAAGATTTAAAATTAGTTGCTCCTTTATTAAAAGCTTTGCAACAACAAGAGTACAAACACCCTACCCCCGTTCAGCAACAAGCTATACCAGTTGCATTATCCAACAAAGATTTACTGGCCTGCGCACAAACAGGTACGGGCAAAACAGCTGCTTTCGCGTTACCCATTTTACAAATGCTTTTTAATGATAAGAAAGAAAGTAATGCTTCAAACCATATAAGCGCTTTAATTCTCACTCCCACAAGGGAGCTGGCCATACAAATCGAGGAAAGCTTTAAAAGCTATGGCGCTTATACAGGGCTGAAAAGCTTTGCCGTTTATGGAGGTGTAAGCCAGTTTCACCAGGTAAAAAAATTGCGTCAGGGGGTTGATATTTTAATAGCAACGCCGGGCCGCCTGCTCGATCTTGCCACGCAGCGCCTCATTGCATTACAGCATATAAAAACGCTGGTGCTGGATGAGGCAGACCGCATGCTGGATATGGGTTTTATAAACGATGTACGCAAAATATTAGCACGGTTACCGCAGCAAAAACAAACCCTGTTTTTTTCTGCCACCATGCCGCCGGATATCATTCATTTATCGCAAAGCATTTTAAATAACCCGGTAAGCATAAATATAACGCCCGCTTCCACCACCGCAGAAACCGTTGAACAGGCTGTGTATTTTGTAGAAAAAAGTGATAAAAGATCGCTGCTTATTCACTTGCTAAAAAATGACAGTATTGATACAGCGCTTGTATTTACGGAAACAAAATTCGGAGCGGATAAATTATGCGCTGCATTGCGCAGGGAAAATATACGGGTGCAGGCCATTCATGGCGATAAAACACAGGCAGAACGCCAAAAAGCATTAAACAATTTTAAGAACAAACATATCAGCGTATTAATAGCAACGGATATTGCAGCAAGGGGAATAGACATTGAAAGCCTGCCATACGTAATCAACTATGAGTTGCCCAATATACCGGAAACGTATGTGCACCGTATTGGCCGCACAGGCCGGGCGGGCATTAACGGTAAAGCCATTTCATTTTGCGGGATGGAGGAAAAAATGTTGCTGCGCGATATTCATAAGCTTATTGACCGGTCAATTCCGGTAATGAAAGACCATCCCTTTCAAATGGCGGAAGCCGATACTTCCATGCAACCAAAAACGGCTATGCCTTTCCGGTCGTTGAGCAGAAAGAGAGATAAATCTTTCAGACAGCGATAACTAAACCAGGCGCTGTTACACGAAAGCATTAAGTTATTAAAGGAAAATATACCATGTCAAAATCAAAAGAAACATTCAACAAAAAAGAAAAGGAGAAAAAAAGATTAAAGAAGAAACAGGAAAAACAGGAAAAAATGCAGGAGCGCAAAGCCAATGCAGAAAAGGGCAAATCGCTTGATGCAATGATGGCCTATGTAGATGAAAACGGTAATCTTTCTTCCACTCCGCCCGATCCTAAAAAAAGAAAGGTATTTAATCATGAAGATATGAATACAGGGGTGCCCGTGCGTATTGAAGAAGATATAGAAAGGCAGGGAGTGGTTGATTTTTTTAATGATGCAAAGGGCTTTGGCTTTATTAAAGACGCTGTAACCAAGCAAAGTGTTTTCGTGCACATAAACCAGTTATCAGAGCCCATAAAAGAAAATGACAGGGTAAGTTTTCAAATGGAGCGCGGGCCCAAGGGCATGAATGCCGTGCAGGTAAAGAAATTACATTAAATCCCAATTCATCCTATTTATTCACTATATTAAAATCTCATTATGACAACAGAACAGATAGAAAAATTTTTCTCGGCAAATAATCATCCGGAAGTGCCGGTTAAAATAAGTTTCAAAACAAGAAATAATGTAACGGGCATTTTTATAAAAACACCCGATTTTGATGAGCTGAAAGCGAAGAACTTTTACCGCATTGTTTCTGAAGCCAATTTTGAACAATGGAAAAAATCGAAAGATTATAATTTATGCCGCATGTTTAATGGCTCCGAGTTTACAAAGCTGGCTATAGCCTAATTAAATTGCTGGCAGATTTTTTGTTTCCAATTTTTATAAGTGCACACAATTATAACCGGCTCCGGAAGTTTTATTCCGGCAAATATTATAAAGAACAATAGTTTTGAAAACTGCCTTTTTTATGATGAAAAAGGCAGTCTTATTCAACGCCAGCAGGCTGAAATAATTTCAAAGTTTCAGCAGATAACCGGCATTGAAGAAAGGCGTTATGCCGATGCCGGCACGAGTTCATCCTGCATGGCTGCAGAGGCCGGTGCTAAGGCCATTGCTGATGCCGGTATAAATGCCGAAACTATTGACCAGTTAATTGTTGCCCACAATTTTGGTGAGATAGGCAATGACGACATGCGATCAGAAATGGTTCCTTCCATCGCTTCCAGGGTTAAGCATAAACTCGGTATAAAAAATCCTTCCTGTGTAGCGTATGATATTTTATTCGGCTGTCCTGGCTGGCTCCAGGCACTTATACAGGCTGATGCTTTTACAAAAAGCGGCTTGGCTAAAACATGCCTTGTTATAGGCACCGAAACTTTAAGCCGTGTAATTGACCCGCACGACAGGGACAGCATGATCTACAGTGATGGCGCCGGCGCCGTAATAACTGAAGCATGCAATGATAACGACAGAGGTATTGTAGGCGTAAAAGCAGTAAGCTTTACCGGTGACGAAGCAGATTACATATGCATGGGTAGATCAAACAATGCAGGCATTGATGAGAGCAAACATTTTTTAAAAATGAAAGGCCGTAAAGTTTATGAATTTGCCCTTAAAGAAGTTCCGGCCGCTATTAAGTCCTGCCTTGATGAATGTAACATAGCTATACAGGAAGTGAAGAAGATCTTTATTCACCAGGCTAATGAAAAAATGGATGAGGCCATTGTTGAACGATTGTTTGGATTATACGGCAAACAAGTCCCCAAACATATAATGCCCATGAATATTAAATGGCTCGGCAACAGTTCTGTTGCTACCATTCCCACCTTATTTGATATGGTTGTAAAAGGCGCATTTAAAGACCACAGTATAAACAAGAATGATATTATTGTTTTTGCATCAGTAGGTGCGGGCATGAATATTAATGCCGTTTGCTACCGCATATAAGCATTTTCTTTTTACACATTTTTATTCCCAGAGCAGCAAGTCTTACGCTTTGATTATACATAATTTTTATAGTAAAATATCTTTCAAACTAAAAAAATAGTTTTTAAACTAATTATTTAGTTATATGTTTGAAAATGCTTCTTCGCTATTTCAAAGCATCTTTACATTATATACGGCATCAAAAAAAATTTTCGTTGCTTAATATAGCAGGGCTCGCAACAGGGCTTTGTGTTTTTTATTTTGCTTTTTTATATGTGCATTTCGAATTAAGCTATGATTGTTTCAATAAAAATGAAGCGAATATATACCGCCTGGTTACCGATGTGCAAACACAAACCGGCACTGAATACCAAAGTACTTCTGCACCTGTGGCGCCTGCCCTGGAAGCAGCTTTTCCACAAATAAAAACGGCTGCAAGAATATTTATCGACAACCTGATAATAGAAAAAGATGAAAACAATTTCAGTGAAGAAATTATTGCTTATGCAGATGCTTCCTTATTTAAGGTTTTTACATTGCCGTTGTTAAGTGGCGATGCTTCCGCAGTTTTAGAAGCACCTTATACAATTGTTCTATCTCAGACAGCGGCGAAAAAATATTTTGGCAATGAAAGTGCTATAGGCAAAACATTATTACTGGATGGAAAGTTTCCAGCAGCGGTGACCGGTGTTATGAAAGACATGCCGCATAATTCTCATTTCCGTGTAGATGTGCTTGTGTCGATGTCAACCTTGTTGAAAGAATGGAATACAAGCATGGCCTTGAACTGGGAACGCTTTGGATTTTACACTTATCTCTTACTGCAAAGCCAGCGCGATGCAACTGATCTCGAAACGCACCTGCCTGGTTTTATTAAAAAACATTTCCCTTCCTCATCTTCCAAATACACATTACATCTTGAACCTTTAAAATTTGTATATCTGTATGGCAAACCAAGAGGCTCAAGAACAGGCACTTCAGCACATGGAAACATAAGCAACGTTTATATTTTTTCGCTTTCTGCAATATTTATTTTGGTGCTTGCATCCATTAATTTTATCAATCTTTCTACAGCAATATCATTAAAGCGTGCAAAAGAAACAGGCATCCGCAAAGTGCTGGGTGCATCAGGCAAACAACTTGCATTACAATTTCTTTTTGATGCCTTGCTCATAAGTATTATAGCCCTGCTGCTTGCCCTTATGCTTTGTATGATGTTGCTTCCGTTATTCAATAACATCACAGGCAAAATAATTGAAACACATATATTCAATCATCCGTTGTATATATGCATGTTGCTTACCATAGCATTGATTACAGGTTTTCTTTCCGGTATATATCCGGCTATTTCACTAAGCCATATTAATGCGGTAAAAAGTTTAAAAACGCCATTCAATTCAGGTACAAAAGGGTTTACACTCAGAAAAATTTTTGTGGCTATCCAGTTTACCATTTCTATCGTTTTGATAATTGCAACACTCGTGATTTATAACCAGCTCAATTATATGCGCAACACAAATGCAGGTTTCAAAAAAGATCATTTGCTGGTGATAGATTTTCATTTTGATGAAAGAATTCTTACTCATACAGAAACTGTAAAGCAGCAGCTAAAAGAAGTAAAAGGCGTAACATTTGCCAGCATTGGTTCAGCAGTTATCGGCAGGGCAAACAGGATGCTTTCAATTGATATAGAAAACAGCAACGGCCATATAGTAAATGCCATGTGGAATATGTATGCTGTTGATAAAGATTTTATTCCACAATATCATTTGCAGCTTGCTGCAGGCCGAAATTTTTCTGCAACTATTCCTTCAGATACCAACGAAGCCGTTATTATTAATGAAGCCGCAGTGCGGGCTTTAGGCTACCCGGATGCCAAAGATGCCATAGGAAAAAGATTTGCATTTAAAGACAAGAAAGGCTTAATAACAGGAGTGGTGAAAGATTTTCATTTTAGTTCTTACGCAGATGAAATTGAACCGTTGATTATTAAAATGTCACCTTGGTTTTTCACGTTTATCGCATTAAATATTTCATCGCCGGACATAATGCAAACGGTAAATGATCTTCAGCAAAAATGGAAAACAATCGCACCGGGCCTTCCCTTTATTTACAGCTTTTCAGACGAAACATACGATGCACAATATAAAGATGAAGCACGGTTTGGCAGGCTGTTCACCTGTTTTGCAGCGATAGCTATTTTTATCTCCTGTCTTGGTTTATATGGCTTATCTGTTTTTAGCGTAACCCAAAAAACAAAAGAGATCGGGATAAGAAAAGTGTTGGGCGCTTCGCCGCTATCTATCATCAGCAATTTATCTTCTGACTTTTTTAAACCTGTATGTATTGCCATACTTATTGCATCACCCTTGGCATGGTTGCTTATGCAAAGATGGTTGCTCAATAATTACGCTTACCGCATATCAATTAGTATAGGGATATTTTTTGCAGCAGCGGCTATTGCACTTTTGATTGCTTTTCTTACTATTTGTTATCATAGCATAAAAGCCGCTTTTGTTAACCCTGTTAAAACTTTGCGGAGCGAATAGCAAATAATTTTTTACAGGCTGCTGCCGGTAATCACTTGCCTGTCTTCTCTTTTCTGCTAATTCCTATATTTATTGCATGGAAAAATTGAATATAAAAGGAAAGGAATACAATAATATTTGCCTTACCTGTGGCACACGTTATAAAGAAACAGCGCCGGCAGCATGTGCTATTTGTGAAGATGAACGCCAGTATGTTCCCATGACCGGCCAGCAATGGACGAGTTATGCCGCGCTTGCTGAAAACAAAACGATCCGCATCAATCAACGATCTGAAAATTTATTTGACCTGAAGATAATACCTGCGTTTGCTATTGGCCAGAAAGCTTATCTTATTACGTCACCCGAAGGCAATCTTTTATGGGATTGTATTCCATATCTTGATGAAGCAACTGTGAACTTTATCAATTCCAAAGGCGGACTGAAAGGTATTGCCATTTCGCATCCGCATTATTATAGTTTGATGACAGCATGGGCTGCAACATTCAATTGCCCGGTTTATATTCATGAAGCAGATAAAGAATGGATAATGGATGATGCCATCAATATAAAGCTATGGAATGCGGAAGAATTTAATTTATGGAATAACATGAAGATCGTGCATACAGGCGGACATTTTGCAGGCAGCACCGTTTTACATGCACCTAATATAGGTGACGAGGGAAGCCTGCTGGTGGGTGATACACTGCAGATTGCACCAAGCCTGCAATTCATCAGCATGATGTACAGCTACCCTAACATTATACCCTTACCGCTAAAAGAAATATTACATATTTACAACAGGCTTGCGCCTCTACAGTACGATACGATGTATGGCGCTTTTGAATGGCAAACAATTGCCGCAGGCGCCAGGCAGCTTTTTCAAAGATCGGTTGATGTGTATCGTGATTTGGTTAGCTTTTAAAGCAGGTAAATATGGAAAAGAATTCTATGTTGACAATAAAATCATTGCTTTTATAGAAGAAGCTTAAATATTTATTGCCTTAACTGCTAACGGAATTAAAATTTTATGATGTGATGCTCCAGTGCGCAAAGATGAAACTCAGCCAACGGTTTAATATTGAATTATACATTTCAAGCAATTTATCCTGCAATTCAACCTGTTTCTAAAAAAATCATTTCTTCCTTTTATAGATTTTGGTTTGCTGTAACCATTTTAATAATGTTTATAAAACTGTAATTTTTTTAAACAGTGTAACATTTACAATGCATATCGTTTAATATAATAGCTGCAGCATATTATATGGATGAATGCCATTGATAAAACGCAGGATTAATTTTTAAAAGAGCTGTTAACCTATGCTGATATTGTTCTTTTTGAGGTTGCTGGCTTACCGGTTAAAACTCATCAGGAAAAATAAAAAACAGGATTGAATAATTCCTTTAAAAAAGCCGAATCTCAGCAGGTCTCATCTTATATTACTAAACGATAAACCATGAAATTTTTACTGTTCACCATTGCAGGTTTGCTGGCTGTTAAAAATAATTCATCTATACAGGAAGAAACAACCTACGTTTTGGTTAAAACAAAAAATAATATTGCACTGTATGAACATTGGATTAGCGGCGCTTTCAACACAAGCATAAGAGAATTAAAAGTTGAATTTGCCACCTCTGCCGGCCATGAAAAAATTATCGCTTTGCTAAAGAATGCTTCGCGTGGTAAGGATTGGAACAAAAATGCGGTTGCATTTAATACCATAGTACAATCAGACAATAGTTGGATAACGTATATACGCTACCGCATTCCGTGGCCTTTTGATGACCAGGATGTTTGTATGCAGTATCACGTGATACCTGGCAATAAAACAGCACATGAAGTGCATTTTCAAAGCGTAACAAGTGAACACTTTCCTGTCAATAAAAATGTGACAAGAGTTGCAGGCGCCAAAGGCAAATGGGTGTTTAAAAAAAGCAGCGATGGCAAAACAGAAATAGTTTATACTATTGCCACAGAAAAAAGTTCCCAGGTGCCGAGATGGGTATCTGACCCGCTGGTACACAATAATCTTTTAGATGCCATGGATGCTTTAAGAAAAATTGTTGAAGATTAATAAAAAGCGCTAAACAAAACACGGCAACTACCCTAAATGGTTACAAACAAAACTATTGATGCACAACACTATAATTCACCCGTAATTTTATTTACGCAATTACAAAAAAAGACGATATTTTTGGAGTTGTGCCACTTTAATCAATAAGCACGGCAACTATTTGAAGTTTACAATTCTGACAGGGCTTTAATTAATAAAACCCTGCACATACAGCAACTCTTTATTCCAATGTTTGGCAACGTGGTTTATTCTTATTGAATATAACGGAAGCTGAAATTAACATCGCGCATTAAACAATATTTGTAACGCTTAAAATCTGTTATTATGCATTTAAACAAAGTACAAGACAAGATCATTGAAGAATTTGAATCTATCATTGATCAGGTTAAAGGCAAATTCAGGTATTTCAGGCATTTTGCAAATTTAGGCAGATCGCTGCCCAACACAACCACAGTAGAAAGAACAGAAGATAAAATGATTAAGCTCACCAGGTCTAAAATATGGCTGGATGCAGCATATAAAGATGGCAAGGTTTATTATGCAGGAGACAGCGACAGCAGCATTATTAAAGGCATTTTAATGTTGTATATTAAAGTTTTTTCAGGAAGAACTCCCAAAGAAATTATAGATTCAGATGTTTATTTCACGCACGAAATAAACCTGCATAATTATTTGCCACTTAACAGGCGGAATGAATTATCATCTGTGCTGCAGCGCATGCGTGCCTTTGCAACCAGGTTTAAAATCTCCAATTTAAACGCAGACGATTCCAACATTTCATTGGCAGTATAATACCTGTAGCCTTAATATTGTTTAGATTTTGTTTCTCCTGAAAATTTCGGCATCTTTCCCGCTGTCTTCATTGTCTTGTATGGAGAGATGGCGGGAATTGTAAATTATTTCCTTTTAAAGTTCTTATGCTGTTCAATGCACAGGTAACCAGCATAGAGCGGGAAAATCAGATTCTGTGCAAAAAGCTCATCTCAATTATTATAATTTATAACGAACTAATCGCTTTATATACATTTTAAAAAGGAAGAAAAAGGTTATAGGGTTTTTATGCATCTTATAAGCAAGCTTCGCCTGTTGGATTGCCTGCTTTGAATTGTGGTATCTATGATATACCATATCAGATGTTCTGGCATAATAAACAGACCAGTTTCTTTCAGCATTTTTTTTCAGCATTTCTTTTTTTTGTGCGGGCAAATAATTTTGAATGGTATTAATTGTCTTTGCAATATCCTTTATATGCTGGCCGTTTTTAAAATATTTTGATGTAATATTTTCATTATCATGAACGCGGTAGTTAGCAAACTTCAATGGCGTGAAAGCGAAAGGATAATGCGCTGCAATGCGCACCCACATTTCCCAATCTTCGCTGTAATGCACGCCAAAAAAACCACCCAGCTTTTCATAAACTTCCCGCTTGACAACAACAGATGGCGGTTGCAGCTTTTGTCCCTGTGCAATTGTGTCTAACCAATCGGTTAAAATGCCACGCTCATCACTAATTTTTTCATTCGGGTAAAGAAACCCGCCTGCTTCATCCACATGCCAGAAGGCGCAGCAGGCTGCACCTGCCTGCGGAAAATCTTTAAATAATCCCTCCATTGCTTTATAAAATCCGTCATCAACAAAATCATCTCCATGCAATAAGTGAATATAATATCCTTTGGCGCGGTTAATACAGGTTTCAAAATTGCGGAGACTGCCCATATTTTTTTCCTGCCTGAAATAATCAACCCTTCCATTTCCGATCCGCTGAACAAGCGCCTTAACATCTGCATCGGTGCTGCAATCATCAACCACTTCAATCTGCATTTGACGCGCCCCTTCATCCTGCTGCAGCACATTCTCCAAACAACGCTGTAAAAACTGCGAACAGTTATATACAGGAATCATTACAGACCATAGTGGCCTTTCAATACCGGGGTCAATTGGCTTGATAACAGGGGGAGATTCGGGGATTCGATAATTCATAATAATCAATATACATTAGTCAAGAATAGTAGCTAATCCAATTCTGAATGCCTGTTTTGTAAGCTATTCTTTCTTCCTTATTCAATAAAAAATTTTCTTGTTTTTTTAGCACTGATAATGCAGCTTTAAGCATAAATGTTTTATTCTTCGACATGTTTGATGAATGCATCCTATAAACGGCTATTTTATTTTGATGATGAATAGCCGGCAGCTTCCTGCTGATACGCAGGTTAAGATCATAATCCTCGCAACTGTGCAATTGCGTATCAAAATAAAAATAAAAAAATAAATCCCGGCGATACATCACAGTTGCTTCCATACCAATGTAATTGCCCTGTAATAATGAAAGATAAATCAAATCTTTTTTTGCTTCGGCAAGCGTAACGTTTAAATAATTCCCTTCTTCATCAATTTTATCAAAGGTACCAGATACAAATGCCGCATGTTTATAGGTATTAAAAAAATAGAGGTTTAACTCAACAGCGCCGGGATATAAAAAATCATCGGCATCAAGAAAAACAATATAATCACCTGTAGAAAACTGAACGCCGATATTTCTCGCTGCCGATAAACCAACTCTTTCAACACGCACATAACTGATGCCCGGAAACGCATCACAAACATTTTTTGTTTTGTCTGTTGACCCGTCATCTACTACCACAATTTCTATATTATTATATGTTTGGCGGATGGCGCTGTTAATGGCTTCTTCTAAATAATGTGCCTGGTTATAACAAGGAATAATTATAGAAACAAGCGGTTGTTCTTTACCCGTTATTTCGCTTAATAATTCCTGCGGAAAACTTAAAGTGTTTTCCTGCATTTCGTTTTTATGCTTATTATAAAATCTTTTACCTGCTTTATATCCTTTTATCTCTGTTAACAGCGAAGAAAATTTACCGGTAATAATCTTCTTAAATTCCTGTTTAAACCTGCTTCTGTAATAAGCCGGCAGCGTTTTTTGAACGCGTTTTATATTCCCTTTATGTCCATACTTTTCATGCTGAACAAGCAAGGCACACACATGGCCTTTCATATAACTGAATAACTGCTTACGCAAGTCTTTCAGCGCTTTGCGATGTTCATGAAAAACATATAGATGCGGATAATAAATGCAATTCCACCCTTCAGCCAAAATACGGTACCACATTTCTGAATCACCGCTGCACCCCGCTGCACCAACATCCAATCTTTCGTCAAATAAACCAACGAGATTGAATGCTTCTTTGCGAAAAGCCATATTAGCCCCAGCTCCAACATCCCATGCGGGAACGCCTTCATCAACCGCAGCTAAAAAATATTGGTGATCAAAAATTGTCGGTATATAGCCTTTATTAAACCCCCAGTCCTTTTCAAAAATATATTGAGCTTCTGTACTTAATTCAACCGGTATAACAAGCCCTGTAACGGCCATTGTAAGCGGATTGGAAAAACAGGTTTTTATATTGCTGATCCAGTTAACGGGGATTTGCACATCATCATCGGTATAGGCGATAATATCATGCGAAGCACATTTAGCACCGGTGTTTCGGGCAATGTCCAATCCCTTTCTTTCTTCACGCACGTAACGAACATGCTGAAACTGTTCAACAATCTTCTTTGAATCATCATTATCCGGCGCATTGTCAACAATAATCAATTCAAATTCCCGGTCGCTATTTTTCAATAAAGATGCAATGCATTTTTGTAAAGCCTGCGGTCTGTTGCGCGTGCATACAACAACCGAAACCGGTCCCGGATCTTCTTTGCTGATAGCTGCTTTAAACGTGTTGGTGCTTTCTGTGAGCAACGCATTCAACCCGGTAAAGTTCCCTTGCTGCAAATAATGCTGCCAATCAATAGTCGCACTATTATGCATATAAACAGCAATTGTTTTTCCTATTGCCGATCTTATTGCATCAGCCATTTTTTCTTTTGAAAATTCCTCCTGTGTTTCAACCCACACATGGCCTAAAGGAAATTGATTACTCCAGATAACAATGTAATGATTGCCTGCATTGAGTTGCAGCGTTTCAGCTTTGTCCAGTTCAATATGTGTTCTTGTATAAGGTTGAAATTCTGCCATGCGCTATTCGGCTTTTGCTTTTACAATTACAGGAAAAGATGGGCGCACATAACCTATCCATTTTCCAAACCAGGCTGTATCGCTCCTATAGTCTTCCACTTCAAAAGATAAGCAGGCTTCAAAATAAAACAAACGTTGTGTGGTGTTTTTTACAAATACAACAGAGATATAATAATTGCCATCGTTTAAAAAATTGCCGGGAATGTTGCAATCAACTTCATACAAACCATTATTATATCTTTTAGGTTCGGAACAAATATCAAAAATGCATTCTCCGCTGAATGTAAAAAGATGAATGCCCACAATAAGGCTCCCGGGCTGAATATCCCTGTACCAAAATTCAATATGAATATGAAGCGGTGTTCGAATATCCACCACATCAAAGCCATCGATATAATCGGCAGTTAAAGCCGCCTCTTTTATCCTGATATAATCATTACCCGGTGCTGATTCCGGCGCCTCGTAAGATTGATGTGTGAAATTGTTTTGCTGCTTTTTTAAATAATTACCAATGACCGTTTCCGGTTTGCCTTCATCTACAATTTCTCCCTGTTTCAATGTTATACAGCGATGACAAAGGTTTCTCAACGCCTGCATATTATGGCTAACAAACAAAACTGTTTTGCCCTGCTGCGATGAAACTTCTTTCATCTTACCCAAACATTTACGTTGAAATTCCGCATCGCCAACAGCAAGTACTTCATCAACAATCAGAATTTCAGGATCAAGATGCGCAGCCACAGCAAATGCAAGACGCATATACATTCCGCTTGAGTAACGCTTAACAGGTGTATCAATAAATCTTTCAACGCCTGAAAAATCAATTATCTCATCAAGCCTGGATGTAATTTCTTTTTTATTCATGCCAAGAATATTTCCATTCAGGTAAATATTTTCGCGGCCCGTAAGTTCAATGTGAAAACCCGTGCCTATTTCCAGTAAACTTGCAATTCTTCCGTTACCATAAACGCATCCCGATGTTGGTAATGTAATGTGTGAAATAATTTTTAGCAGCGTTGATTTACCAGCGCCGTTATTGCCAATAAAACCTAACACTTCACCACGCTGCACTTCAAAACTCACATTGCGTAAAGCCCATATTTCCTGTTTTGAACGTTCATTTATTTCATCACTTACAGCTGGCTTTCGTTTTATCCAGTTAGCCAGATCTTCTCTTAACCTGCCCGAACCTAATTTGCCCAGGCGGTAATATTTTGAAACATGATCTGCTTTAATCATTAATGCGCTCATCAGATTATATCCATCAGTTTTGTTTCAAGCTTTTTAAATAAAGCAAGCCCGGTGATTAAAAGAATTATTGTGATGGCAGTTGCAACAAGCAATGGCTGCAACTGTAATGTATTGGATGAAAAAAAACCTGTTCTGAAAGTTTCAATAGCTGGCGTTAACGGGTTAAGCCAAAATATTGTTTTTAAATTTCCGGGAACAATTGATGCGGGATAAATAACGGGCGTTGCAAACATGAACAGGCGGATAATGAATTGCAATGCATAATCAAGGTCGCGGTAGCGTGCAGTGATAATGCTGATGATTAAACCGGCGCCTAGGGCAAACGCCGCTGTAAGCAATAATAAAAATGGCACTAAAATAATTGATGCCGATATATGCACTGAATGGTCTGCAGCAACAAACGCAACATATATTACTACAAATAAAACCAGCTGCACCAGCATACGTACCGTATGGGAAATAATATTGCTTAACGGAACAATCAGTCTTGGAAAATATACTTTTGAAAACAAGGTGGAATGATGCAAAAATGTGTACATGGTGCTGTTAAGGCAATCGGAAAAATAACTCCAGATAATGATACCGGGTAAATAAAACAGCAGCGGTGGAATACCTTCCGTGGATATTTTCGCAATTTTTCCGAAAATGATATAATAGGTAATGGTTGTAAGAATCGGTTGTAATAAAATCCAAAACGGGCCTAGAATGGTTTGCTGATAGTTGGCAATAAGATCACGGCGAACAAAGCGCAGTAAGAGATCTTTATATTGCCATATTTCTTTAAGATCCCATTTAAATAAACCGATCTTGTGATCAATTTTCCAATCCCATTGAAGGTTGTTATTCACAAGTAATTTTTGAGAATCTAAAATAAGATAAACCGCAATCCCAATTGTGAAACTTGCCGGTTACGTTGTAAAAAGTGGTAAGTGTAAAATTAAAGAAATAAGGCCTGTTATTGCAGAATATGTGCTGAATCACCAGTGGGTTGAAATCAGACCTTTTGTGGAGAATACCGGATTCGAACCGGTGACCTCTTGCATGCCATGCAAGTTTTTGGCCTAATTTAGCTTTACCTGCCTTTACTTATCTTTTTCTGAAAATCAATACAGTATTAAGTTTCAGGCCATGTTGCATGCAACAGGTTTATTCAAAAAAACCTACATTTGGTTTTACCTGGGTTTTACCTATTTCTATGTTAGTAAAAATTAAAGCACTTCTTTGGACGCATAAAGCCACTAAAAATGGCGAACATGAAATCCGGTTAAGGCTTACTCTTTATAAAGAGGTAGTGTATCTTTCTACAGGATATACATCAAGCGTTGATGATTGGGATAAACAGAATGACTGCCCTAAGCCAACTCATCCTAAGTTTAAATCCATTATTAAAAAAATAGGAGATTTAACTGAAGCCATTGATTTTGAAACTAAACTTCTTTTGAAGAAAGGAATTGATATTATTCCTCTTTCAGACATAAAGAATAAAATCAAAACGCCAATTCAAAAGTCTGTAACTGCAAAAATTCTGGTGTTCTATCAAACTATTATATCAGAATTAGAAGAAGAAGCGAGAATAGGTTATTCAAAAGTCTTTAGGTCCAGCAGAGATAATGTCAGGAAATTTCTCAATGGTGCAGATAAAAATTTTATCAACTTCACTAAGAAGGATTTTGAGGACTACGAAAAGCATTTGCTTCGAACTGTTCACCAGGAAAGTTCAATAAGCGTTTATATAAGAACCTTTTCAAGGCTATGGAATATTGCGATTGAGCGGGGATTGTGTCCGAAAGAACATCATCCTTCAAAATACATTAAGTTCAAAGCATATAGGCGATTTAAAACTAAGAAAAGGGCTTTGTCTTCTGAGGTTATTCAATCAATTGAATCGTTGCCGTTTGAAATAAATTCCCGTGAATACAGGTCTCAACAATATTTCCTTTTCAGTTATTATGCAAGAGGGATAAACTTTATTGATCTTGCCAAGCTTAAAAAAGGGAACATTCAGAATAAAGAGATAGAATATATAAGGTCTAAAAACAAGCGCCATTATCATTTCCAGCTTCATCCTAAAGCTTATGCCATTATTAATTTCTTTTTATCTGTTCAGCGCGAAGGATGCGAATATGTTTTTCCAATTTTAACCAACAGGCACAATACTCCAAAAAGTATTGATGCAAGAATTGACAGCGCACTTAAAGATTTAAACGAAGACTTGTCAAAAATGGCGAAAATGATAGGCCTTGATAAAAAACTTACCTCTTACGCCGCCCGACATTCTTTTGCAACTAACCTAAGAAATAAGAAAGTGAGCGTAAGTATCATCCAGGAAGCTTTAGGGCATGAAACGGAATTGCAGACCACTACATACCTGGATGAAATTGATGATACTATTGTGGCAAAAATGATAGAAGAAGCCCTGTAAACACAATTAAATTAATGCATCTTTAATATAGATTGACTTTATAATGCCTGAACAACAAAACATAGAATACAAGCAAAGCTGGCACGATGACTATTTGAAATGGATCTGTGGCTTTGCCAATGCCAACGGCGGTATTATGTATATTGGTATAAATGATACGGGTAAAGTTGTTGGTGTGCCTGACTATAAAAAATTGCTGGATGATATACCAAACAAGGTCAGAAATACAATGGGTATAACGGTTGAAGTTAACCTGAATGAAAAGGAGGGGAAGTATTTTATCGAAATTATTACAATGTCATATACTGTTCCCATATCTATACGAGGCAGGTATTATTACAGAAGCGGCAGTACAAAGCAAGAGTTAACAGGCGCTTCACTCAATGAATTTCTTTTAAAGAAATCGGGAAGAACATGGGATGACATAATTGAAGAAAGGGCAACTTATGATGATATAGCCAATAATGCTGTAAAGATATTTCTCAATGCATCAGCAAATGCAGGCAGGCTTCCGGAAACCAATACAAGTCTGGATATTCAAGACTTATTTGAAAAACTAAGAATTGCTGAAAACGGCCAGTTAAAAAGGGCCGCAATTATTTTATTTGGTAAAGACCCTGGCAGGTTCTATGCGAATGCTTTTGTAAAAATAGGCCGCTTTGGCAGCAATGATGCGGATATTATTTTTCAGGAAGTGGAAGAAGGAAATTTAATTACATTATTGCAAGCCGTCGTGAATCAGTTAAATCATAAATTTTTGACTCGCCCGATAGAGTTTGAAGGCATGCACAGGATTGAAAAATCTGAATATCCTATAGCTGCTATTCGTGAAATGCTGCTGAATGCTTTGGTACATCGAAATTATATGGGCGCGCCTGTTCAAATCCGCGTGTATGATGATAAGATAAGTATATGGAACGAAGGTATGCTGCCGGCCGGTTTAACATCGGATGCTTTAAAACGTTCGCATGCATCCAAGCCAAGGAACCCGGTAATTGCTGATGTTGCCTTTAAGGGAGGTTATATTGATGCCTGGGGTCGCGGCACAATAAAAATTTTGGATGCCTGTAAAAGCGCCGGATTGCCCGAGCCTGAAATGCAGGAAATTAATGGAGGCTTTAATGTTGTTTTGTTTAAGAACGCTTTATCTGAGGAGCAACTGTTAAACCTTGGTCTTAATCAAAGGCAAATAAAAGCAGTTATGTATGTGAAAGAAAAAGGAAGAATAACCAATAGAGAATACCAACAATTGAATACCTGCTCAAGAAATACGGCTAGCAATGATCTTGCTGATCTGGTAAAGAAGAACATTTTCAAACCGAGTGACGTAAAAGGTGCCGGAGCTTTTTACCAGTTAAAGTGAATTGCACAATAATTGCACAAATTGCACATTGATTGCATCATAATTGCACCGGTAAACAATACAATTAATGATAGAAAGCCTTTCTGAAAAAGTTCAGCTTTTTAAATCTGTATTCAAAGGCAGGGAAGATGTGTTTGCTGTTCGCTGGGAAATAAAAGAGAAGAGTGGTTATATGCCAGCGTATTATTATGATCCATATTTATACCGTGCGCATAAAATGAAGGGAGGTTCTTTCAAGAATTACAATGACAAAAGCTTTTTGAAACTAACCGATAGTGAAATCGAAAAACATTTAAATGGGGAACAGTACATACACGATTATTCAGACCAACGAAAAGGTTTTGTTCTTTTGAAGGATTCAATTAAAGGACAAATTATTTAGATTGATGTTTGTTAAAAATTCTAATACCCACACCTATTCAAACCATATCAAACCTTATCAAAACAATACAAGGCTTCACTTCATTTAATATAAGTTGATCGCTTTTGCAACACCGATTGTTAATGAGCAGTAGATTGATCCTATTCAAAATCTGAATAGGTGATTTATCCGCAATTATCTTTTCTATTTTTGATGTAAGAGTATTTCTTATTGTGAACAAGATAAAAGTGACGAAAGATGCAAGAAACGCCCATGTTGTTTCCCATAGCTCCGGCGGAGTTCTGGAAAAAGATCAGGTCAACGATTGAAGAAGTGGTTAGCGAAAAAATCAATCAGCCATTTCAATCACCACCAACCGACCACCTTCCCGAAAAAGCCTTATTAAAAGCCAGTGATGTTTGTGCTGTATTCCAGGTATCCAAACCAACACTCTATGATTGGCTCAGACAGGACAAACTCAAAAGTTTCAAGATTAAATCAAGGCGCTATTTCTTAAGAACAGATATAGAAGCTATGATCAAAAAACAGCTTGAAGCAACTGTAAGCAGCACTACTATTTAATCAACTTTAAAATTTAAAGATCATGACTTGTGCAAAGGCCAACGAAGTTGACCTGGTGGATTATTTATATGCATCAGGGTATACGCCAACAAAAATAAAAGGCAATAATTATTGGTATATATCACCATTAAGGGATGAAAGGACAGCATCTTTTAAGATAGACAGAAGTAAAAATGTATGGTACGACCACGGTACTGGTAATGGAGGAACGGTGATTGATTTTGTGATACAATATTTCAACTGTGATGTGCAGCAGGCATTGCAAAAATTAGAGAGGTATGTTGCAGATAATAAACTCCGACTGTTGACGAATAATGTCAAAGAAAGCGAAAAACCACTTTCTTTTCAACAGCAAAAA